>NZ_CP020946.1:0-314128 GCF_002208115.1 Bdellovibrio bacteriovorus
TTCCAACAACTTGAGCTGAGAGGCAATTTTCTCGCGGGGCAAATTGAGCCACGAAAAAACCCTTCTCTCAAAAATAAGTCCCAAACCCAGGGCTAACACCAAAATGATAACCACGGCTGAGGGAACCTGCTGCATCAGAACACCCGGATCCATTTTCACAGCGGGATTCATTTCCTGAACCTTCTGTGCGAACTTTTCCACCAGTCCCTGAACTTCAGCATACGTGTTGATGCCGTTTCTTTTGAAAGCCCCCAGGATACCCAGGCCAGCGGCCACAGATCCCACGAAGACACTCAGCAGACCCGAAATCCACCACCCAAGTCCTCTTTGTTCCATTTCCATATAGGCGCCTAAAGTCATCCAAACAGAGCCTAGAAACAGAGCCAGAGGCTGAGCGTTCAGGAGCCACGCTGCTCCTGTGACCACGATCCCCAAAATCCAAAAGGCGACGGGGCCGTAAGTCTTGCGCAAAACACGAAGAAGAGGGGCGCCCATAACCACAGTGAGCATCGACAACAAAATCGAGAGTGATGAAATTGTGATGAACTTCTGTGGGGTCGCCGTCTTCTTCATGGCTTACGCCTTTTCTAAATTATTCGCCTTTGTCGTAGCGCTCAGAACGCTCTGCTTTAGCAGCAGCAAATGCAGCTTTGCGGGCAGCAGCTTTTGCTTCACGTTCTTTTTCACGAGCTGCAGATTCAGCAAGACCTTTTTTGAAGCCTTCCATGAATTTCACAAGTGAAGTGCGCTCATCCAAGCGAGTGTGCATAAAGCGAAGAACTTTGTCGTTGATACGCATAGTTCTTTCAAGCTCTGCAATGGCTTGAGTATCTGCTTCGAATGTAGAGTGGAAGTAGATAGCTTTTTTCAGCTTACCAATTGGAGTTGCCAAAGTTCTTTTACCCCAAGTTTCCAAAGAGTTGATGGAACCTTTGTAGGATTCAATCGTAGCTTTGTTCTTCTTGAAAAGATCTTTTTGATCTTCCAAAGAAGCATCTGGGTGCATAAGAACGACAACCTCGTAAGGTTTTTTCGTTGTAGTAGTTTCCATTGAACTATCCTTTCGGTTTATAGCCCCCACCTCTGTGTGCGGGAGCAAGGATGACTTTTTAAAATGTTTTACGGGTTTAGCACGGCTTTGGCCCAAGCACAAGGAATAGGCAATTGAATCCCCAAGAAACCAGCCCTAGAATGTGTAAATGGTCACATTTATTGAGATTATGGACGGTCCCAACGAAGGCTCCCGCTTCAAAGTTGAAGAGGGTTTGACCCTGGGTCGATCCAAGGCCGACATTATCATCAAGGACGGAAAAGTCTCCAGCACCCACGCCCAGTTTGCGGTGGACGGGAAGGGGCAGTACGTTCTGCAGGATCTGGAGTCCTCCAACGGGATCCACATCAACGGCCGCCGTGTGAAAAAAGTGGCCTTATTACCGGGGGTTATCTTTGAGCTGGGCCGAACCCAGTTCAAAGTCGTGACAGTCGAAGAAGAACTCGCATTGGACTTTAGCCGCCTGATCACCTGGCGCAGTATTTTGCGCGACCGCCTGGGGGCCTTGGAAGCTCCCGAGAGATCCGAGCCGGTGACCTTACAAAGCTTTTCTCCTGCGCTGCGTCTTCAGTTCATCCAAGGCATCCAAACCGATGAGGAAATTATTTTAGGGTATGGACCCCGCAAGGCCGGAGCTGACAGCCTGGACATTGAGCTTTTGGATGATGAAGCCCCGAAAGAGGCCTTTGAACTGCACTCAGGACCGGGCATGGTCGAGATTAAAATTAAAGCAGCAGGCCGGGTCACACTTAACAATAAATCCGTAGATGCCGAAATGTTAAAAGATGGGGATTTGATTTCTGTGGGGAACACCCTTATTAAAGTCACCTACATCTAGAGGAAGGCATCATGGACACCACACCGAAAACCACCGGCAGCTTTGAAAGCTTCGACGGCACTCCGATTTATTACGAAGTGCGCGGCGAGGGTGAACCGCTGGTATTGGTGTATGGCATCGCCTGTCTGCTGAATCACTGGCATCACCAGATTGAATACTTCTCCAAAAAATATCAGGTCATCAGCTTTGATCTGCGCGGGCATCAGAAATCCTGTCCTGTGGCCGATGTCAGCCAATTGACCGTGGATGCCCTTTCCAAAGACATTATCGGGCTGATGGCGCACTTAAATATCCGCAAAGCCCACTTTGCCGGTCACAGTTTTGGCGCGCCTCTGTTGCTGGATCTGTACGAAAAAAAGCCGGAGCTGTTTTTGTCGATGGTCTTTATCAACGGATTTGCGAAGAATCCGATCAAGGGCATGTTCGGCCTGGATGTTGTCGAGCCGTTCTTCTATTTTGTGAAATCGCAGTACGAAAATCAGCCGGACGTGTGGAATACTCTGTGGAAACTGGCGGTGGATAACCCGATGTCGATGTACATCGCAGCACTCGCCGGTGGATTCAACCTGAAAGTCACCCACTTCAAGGACATCGAGGTCTATGCCCGCGGTGTGGCCCGCATGAATCTGGAAGTGTTCCTAAGGCTGTTTGAAGAGCTGATGAAATACGACGGCGAGCCGGTGCTGGAAAAAATCGAAGTGCCGGTGCTGATTATTTCCGGCGAAAAAGACATGGTCACGCCGATCCGCTTTCAGTATCACTTCAAAGAGAAGATCAAACACTCAGAGTTTGTCCTGGTGCCTTACGGGTCCCACTGCACGCAACTGGATTTCCCGGACTACACCAATCTGAAAATCGAGAAATTCCTGCTCGATGTAAAAGAGCACAAGATCTGATTCTCAAAAATAAAAAAGCCACTCATTTCCAGAGTGGCTTTTGCTTTTTTCAATCACCAGTGGGGCTTATTATCTCCACGCCGCTTTAGTGATATCGAAACCGTATCTGTTAACTGAATCATCGGAAGTGAAGACGATCTTCACATACTCTCCATCAATAACCGGAGAGAATGTCTCATCGTTTTTGCCGCTCATGTTGCCGACAAGTTTGCCGTTGGCATCATAGAACTCCACTTTGTCGTAATCTCTCTCAGTGTCGAACTTGGAGAAATACACGGAGATCTGTTTTGCGCCCGGAACAGAGACCTCATACACCAGGTTGGATTTGTTGGTGTAAGGGTGCGGAGTGGAGTGAGCCACGTCCACAGTCTGCCAGTTTACTGGATCGTTTGGATCCGGCTGCGGCAGGGTGTTGGTCAGCATGGTATAAGCGTTTGCCAAACCACCTTTGGATTTACCACGAAGGCCCGCCAGAGGCTTGGACGTCGCGATAATTCTTTCCTTCATCTCGATACCTGTCAGATTCGGTTCAGCCGTTGCCAGAAGAACCGCCATACCCGACACGTGAGGTGTCGCCATGGAAGTACCGGACCAGGAATCGTAACCCGCACCAGTGATGGAGGAAACGATGTTCACACCCGGCGCGCCCACGTGAACTTTGGTTTTACCATAGTTCGAGAAGGACGCGATCTGACCGCGGTTGTCGATAGCTGCTACCGACAACACGTTTGGCACATCGTAAGTTGCAGGGTAAGTTGGGTTGGAATCGTTGTTGTTGGATTCGTTCCCCGCAGCCGCCACAAACAAAGTGCCTGCAGCGTTGGATCTTTCGATGGCCTGTTTCAGAGTCTCAGAGTAGCCACCGCCACCCCAGGAGTTGGAAAGAATTTTTGCACCCTTGGAAGTTGCGTAATCAATGGCTTTCAAAGCACCATCCAAAGAACCCGAACCGCTCGCGGAAAGGAACTTCACACCCATGATGCGAACATTCCAAGCCACACCCACAAGACCTTTACCGTCATCTCCGGAAGCACCAATGGTACCAGAGCAGTGAGAGCCGTGACCGTGATCATCCAGTGGATTGCCGGTTGGTTTCGCCGCTGTTACGAAGTTTGCACCATAAATGTCATCGATGATGCCGTTGCCGTCGTCATCAACGCCGGCTTTACCGTTTAGCTCCGCATCGTTTGTCCAAAGGTTGGATTTCAGATCCGGGTGGTTGTAGTTGATACCGGTGTCGATCACCGCCACAACAACATCTTTGGAACCTGTCGTGATATCCCAGGCTTGTGCTGCACCGATGTCGATGCCGGCAATGCCTTCACGTTTCTGGGAATCAGCCTGACCGGTGTTGATCATGCCCCACAATTGACCCAGCATTGGATCGTTGGGAGTTTTGTTGATTCTGTAAATGAAGTTCGGCTCTACGATGTCCACGTTGGGATTCATCGCCAGGGATTTCATCACATTGGATTGAATTTCAAACACCGGGCGTTTGATCACGACGATGTTCTGACCAGGGATCACATCTTTAATGTAAGAACCCAGATCCTGGCTTAGTTCCTTCATGGAGGAAACGGCCACTGCTTCGTCTTTGAATTTAACGATGAATTCACCAGGTACGGATTCAGGCGTTGCTGCAAACGCGTTCAATCCCGTGATCAGCAAACCAAAGAATGCTGCCTTGGAGGCTCTTCCGATAAGCCCTTTCATATGATCCTCTCCTTCATTGGGTGATTTTCCAGAAAGCGAAGGGGAAAAATTTTCCCAGACGTTTCCTAGTTCCAAAATGGTACCAATGTGAAAGGGGGCTGGTTATCTATCTTTCGATTGTGGTTAGAATTTTTAAAAATTTTGGCTCAAAGTCCAGTTGTATCCAGACGAAAGTCCAGTGGTGAGCAGGGAATTCCACCGGGCTCTCGACTAAGACACGGCTTTTTTGCTGGTCTTTGGTCTAGGTGTGACCTCCTCAACGAAATCAAAACTGAGTTGTTGAGGAGTTTTAAACTGAACAATACGTTCAGGGTTTGCCGCCATCTCTTTTTTCTCAGAAGGAGTCGGCACGCTGACTCCTGTTGAAGCTTTGATGAGGTGTTTAATAAAGGCTTCTTTCACACTGTCCGGTGCGTTTTTGTTAAAGCCCAGTTCTGCCATCAGTTGATCAATCTTCTTCATAAGCCCAATCCTTGGTCTAGTTTCGGAAGTTTGCTGAACAAGCTTTAGAAGTATTCGAAGATGAATTGAATCAAAGATGTCTCTCAATAAGACAGACCCATGCCGCAGAATTTAAAGGTTAAAGGTGCCTGGTGATTTTTTACACCCACACAGCGTCATTTACCTTAAGTCAGCGAATTAACACATAGAAGTCTAAACAGAATAGCCGTGTTTAAGGGGACTTAACGCGCCGTAGGTGTAAAAAGTCACCAGGCACCTTTTGGAAATAAAAAAGGGAGTCCGAAGACTCCCTTTTGAGATTTAGCCGGCGCCGCCGTCTTTGTGTTTTTCACGTTTGGTGACGTTGGCCACGAAGAATTCGCGGTTCATGCGGCTGATGTTGGTCAGCTGGATTTCTTTCGGGCAGGCTGCTTCGCAGGCCCCCGTTGTTGTACAAGCACCGAAACCTTCGGCATCCATCGCTCCCACCATGCGCATGGCGCGTTCTTTTCTTTCAACCTGACCCTGCGGAAGCAGTGCCATGTGAGAGATCTTGGCGGAGGTAAACAGAGCTGCAGAGGCATTCTTACAAGCCGCCACACACGCCCCACAACCGATGCAGGTCGCTGAAGACATCGCTTCATCCGCATCCGCCTTCGGTACCAGAATCGCGTTGGCATCCACGGCATTACCCGTGTTTGCAGAGATATAACCACCCGAAGAGATGATGCGATCCAAAGCGGATCTGTCCACCATCAAGTCCTTGATCATCGGGAAGGCCTTTGCACGGAACGGCTCAATTGTCAGAGTCGCCCCATCGTTGAAGTTACGCATGTGCAACTGGCACACGGTAGTGGACTTCATCGGACCGTGAGCTTCACCGTCGATCACAAAACCACAGGTACCACAGATACCTTCACGACAGTCGTGGTCAAAGGCGATAGGCTCATCACCCTTTGCCACCAGTTCCTCATTCACCGCATCCAGCATTTCCAGGAAAGAAGCGTCTTCAGAAACGTTCTTTGCCTGATACTCTGCAAAGCCCCCTTGGTCTTTCGGGCCTTTTTGTCTCCAAACTTTCAAAGTCAGATTAATATGTTTTCCAGACATGTTACGCCTCTTATTTGTAACTGCGAGTTGCTAGATGTACGTTATCAAATGTCAGTTCTTCTTTGTGACGAACAGACGTGTCGATTTTGCCGGTGTATTCCCAGGCAGCCACGTGACAGAAGTTCTTATCATCACGTTTTGCCTCGCCATCCACCTGGTGCTCCTCACGATAGTGACCACCGCAGGATTCTTCTCTTTCCAAAGCATCACGGCACATCAACTCGCCAAGTTCCAGGAAGTCCGCCACGCGGCCGGCTTTTTCAAGCTCCACATTCAGATAATTTGCATCACCCGGGATACGAACGTTGTTCCAGAACTCTTCACGGATTTTCGGGATCTCTTGCAGGGCTTTTTTCAAGCCTTCCGCATTACGACCCATACCGCAGTATTCCCACATCACGTTACCAAGCTCTTTATGGAAGCTGTCGACCGTGCGGGAACCCTTGATGTTCATCATCTTTTTGATTTCTTCTTTCACACCGTGTTCAGCCGCTTTGAAGGCCTCGTTCGTTGTGGAAACTTTTTCAAGCTTTGTTCCACCCAGGTAGTTACCCAGAGTGAATGGAAGAACGAAGTAACCATCCGCCAGACCCTGCATCAGAGCTGAAGCGCCCAAACGGTTGGCCCCGTGGTCAGAGAAGTTCGCTTCCCCCGCCACGAACAGACCCGGAATAGTGGATTCCAGGTTGTAATCGACCCACAAACCACCCATGGTGTAGTGAGGAGCCGGGTAAATCATCATCGGCTGTTTGTAAGGATTCTGACCGGTGATTTTGTCGTACATCTCAAACAGATTTCCGTAACGCTCGGAAATCTTGTCTTCACCCAGACGTTTGATCGCGTCTGCGAAATCAAGATACACAGCTTTACCGGATTCATTCACCCCGCGGCCTTCGTCACAGCGATATTTCGCCTGGCGGGAGGCAACGTCACGCGGAGCCAGGTTCCCGAAGGACGGGTACACCCGCTCCAGATAGTAATCACGTTCATTTTCAGGGATGTCGTTCGGATGACGTTTGTCACCAACAGCTTTCGGCACCCACACGCGACCATCATTGCGCAGGGATTCAGACATCAAAGTCAGTTTGGACTGATTTTCGCCGTGAACCGGAATGCAAGTCGGGTGAATCTGCGTGTAACAAGGGTTTGCGAAGTAAGCGCCACGTTTGTGGGCTTTCCAAGCCGCCGTCACCGCACAGTTCATCGCATTGGTGGAAAGGAAGAACACGTTGGAATAACCACCGGAGGCGATAACGACCGCATCCGCTTCGTGAGATTCAATTTCACCAGTCAAAAGATTGCGTACGATGATACCGCGGGCTTTGCCGTCGATAACAACCACGTCCAGCATTTCACGACGGCTGCGCAGCTCGACGTTGCCGACATCAACCTGTCTCATCATTTCAGAGTAAGCACCCAGAAGAAGCTGCTGACCGGTCTGACCGCGGGCATAGAAAGTACGGGACACCTGCGCCCCGCCGAATGAACGGTTGGCCAGAGTTCCGCCGTATTCGCGGGCAAATGGAACACCTTGCGCCACCATCTGGTCGATGATGTTCGCAGACACTTCCGCCAGACGATAAACGTTGGCTTCACGAGCGCGGAAGTCGCCGCCTTTTACAGTGTCATAGAAAAGACGGTAAGTGGAATCGCCATCATTTTGATAGTTTTTCGCAGCATTGATACCACCCTGAGCCGCCACCGAGTGGGCACGGCGAGGGGATTCATGCACGCAGAAAGCTTTGACTTTGTAACCGAGCTCTCCCAAAGAAGCCGCCGCGGATGCACCGGCAAGACCGGTCCCCACCACGATGATGGAGTGCTTTCTTTTATTCGCCGGATTCACCAGCTTGTAGTCGAACTTGGTTTTGGTCCATTTGGATTCAATCGGGCCACTTGGAATTTTGCTGTCTAAATTGTGAGCCATGTGTTGTCCCCTTAGTTACCGACAAGGAAAATGAAAACAGGTTGAGCGATGAAACCGGCCGCCACGACAACGGCGTAGGCGTAGCTCAGTTTTTTCCACGTGTTTCTGTAGGTGCCTTCCATCAATCCCAAAGACTGGAATGTGGAACCAACACCGTGGCTAAGATGGAAGCCCAGCAGAACCAGACACACCACATACCATGCGATGTAACCAGGGCTTTGGAAGACTTCAAACATCAGCTTCGCAAGATCGCGCATCACCACACCGTTGACGGTGGTTTCATAATGCGTGCCGTACTTGAAAGTGATCAGATGCAGAATGATGAAAACCAGAATCAAGCTGCCCTGAATCGCCATCGTGCGGGAAGCCAGCGTGACTTTCTTTTTTCCGGAAGCGGCAACGGCGTAACGCTGCTGTTTTGCCTCGCGGTTGTTTTTGGTAAGACTCAAAGCACAGAAAACGTGAACGATCAAAGCCAGAACCAGAACGGCTTCTGCGACGTAAATGATGTTTCCGCTTGTGAGTGCGTGTCCGTAAGCATTGTAGGCATCGTTACTTACGAAGATGAGTAGATTGCCGGCCATGTGTGCGAGAACAAATCCCGCCCATACTAAACCGGTGATTCCCATTAGGTACTTTTTCCCGACGGTAGATCCGAGAAATCCAGACATGGTGTAGAACCCCTTGTTTTTGGTGTGTATTTTCTCAATAAGTTTCCACTTACCATACTCCCGGGTGCAGCTTTTTGTCCATGTCCCCCGTCATGTTTCGCGACACGTTAAATATACAATTTAGTTTTGCCTTTCCTGGACTTGGGATAGAACGAAACCCTCTTAAAAACGGGGTAAAACATGAAGATTTTTGTGTGTATCAAGCAGGTGCCTGACACCGAAACAAAGATTAAGATCTCTCCCGACCAGACTGGTATCGACACGGCGGGTATTAAATGGGTTATGAACCCTTATGACGAGTATGCAGTTGAGGAAGCCAACAAGCTTCGCGACGCAAACCCGGGATCCCAAGTATGGGTTCTGTCTGTTGGACCAAAGGCTCGTGTGGTTGAATCCTTGCGTACCGCATTGGCGATGGGCGCTGACGAAGCCATCGTGGTGAACGGCGAAGGTCTGGATAACTTTGCCACGGCAAAAGCTTTGGCTGAAGTGATCAAAGCTGAGGGCGGCGCAAAAGTCATCTTCTCCGGCAAACTTGCAATTGATGACAATGCTTCTTCTGTCAGCCAGATGATGGCTGAATTCCTGAACGTTCCTCACACCACAGTGGTATCGAAATTCAATTTCAATGGCGAAAACGTTGTGGTTGAACGTGACATCGAAGGTGGCGCGAAAGAAGTCGTGCAAATGATGACTCCAGCGGTTGTGGCGGCGAACAAGGGTTTGAACATGCCTCGTTACGCAAGTCTTCCAGGCATCATGAAAGCCAAAAAGAAAGTGATCAAAGAAATCGAATTCGCTTCTTTGAACATTCCGGCTTCCGATATCAAAATCAAATACTCCGGCTTTGCTCTTCCGGCTGACAAACCAGCTGTAAAAATGCTTTCTGGCGATGCTTCTGCACAGGCGTCCGAGCTGGTTAAACTTCTTCGCGACGAAGCGAAGGTTCTGTAAGGATTAAGACATGGGTAAAATTCTAGTTTTTGCTGAACACACAAACGGTAAACTAAAACGCAGCTCCCAGGAGCTTCTTCAGGCGGCAGCCGCTTCCGGTAACACGGTTGTTGCGGTGGCTTTCGGCTCTCACGCAGGCGATGTGACGGCAGCTTTGGGTCACAACGGGGCTTCTGAAGTTCACGTTGTGAAAGACGCCTCCCTGGATGCTTACAATCCAGAGGCTTTCACTGCAAATATCGCAGCGATCATCGGCAAAGTTCAGCCTTCCATCGTTCTGGCTTCTGCTTCTTCCACCGGTAAGGATCTTTTCCCTCGCGTGGCGGCTCGTTTGGGCGTGGGTGTGGCAAGTGACTGCACGACTTTGAATATTTCCGGCGACAACGTGACTGCGGTTAAACCAATGTACTCCGGCAAATGCTTTGCGACGGTGAACTTTGAAAACAGCGCCGTAAAAATCGTTTTGATGCGCGCAAATCAACTTCCGGTAGCAGCCGCGGACACTTCCAAAACTGCCAACGTGGTTGAACACGCGGCAGCGGCGGCGGACCTGAAAACCTTGATCAAAGAAATCGTGAAGGGTGCTTCCGAAAAATTGGATCTGACTGAAGCTAACATCGTGGTCAGCGGCGGTCGTGGTCTGAAAGAAGCGGCCAACTTCAAGATTTTGAATGATCTTGCAGACGTTTTGGGTGCCACCGTGGGTGCTTCCCGTGCGGTTGTGGATGCGGGCTGGGTTGGTCACGGCATGCAGGTGGGTCAAACTGGTAAAACAGTGGCTCCGACTTTGTACATCGCAGTTGGTATCTCCGGCGCTATCCAGCACTTGGCTGGTATGAGCGGATCCAAAGTGATCGTGGCAATCAATAGCGACGCCAACGCACCGATCTTCCAAAAAGCGACTTACGGCATTGTCGGTGACGCTTTGGAAATCGTTCCTAAACTGACAGAAGAGTTCAAAAAAGCTCTTCACCACTAATCGTGTTTAGAAAGTATATTCTTCCGATTATTGTTTTCGTCTTCTACCGAACCCTCTCATGGACATGGAGGGTTCGGCTTATCGAACCTGATTCCCTGAAACAATCTGTTGATTCCGCTACTCCATCTCCGGTGGTGCTGGCGCATTTTCACGGGGATGAGCTCGCGCTTTTATCCATCGTAAAAAGATACCGTATCGCCACCATCGCTTCACAATCCAAAGACGGTGAATTGATGGCAACGGTGCTGAAGTGGCTGGGGGCAAAAACCAGTCGCGGTTCTTCCACGCGCGGTGGTGTGCAGGCCCTCAAAGGTCTTTTGCGTTTGGTAAAAGACGGGGGAAATTGCAGCTTTGCTGTGGATGGTCCAAAAGGCCCGTTACACAAAGTCAAACCCGGTGTGTTTGAACTTTCCCGCATGATTCACGGTCCGATTTACGCTGCGGGTGTGGCGTGTGATCGTGCGATTCATTTCCCCAAATCGTGGAATAAAACTTTTCTGCCCAAACCCTTCGCCAAAGTGATCATTTACTGGGTGGGACCGATGGCTCCTGTGAGCAAAGAGATCGATCCAAGAAACCCAGACCTTGCTCTAGAGTTAGAGGCTCTTTTGCACCAAGCTAGGCAGCAAGCTCTTAAATTCATTGCGGATAATGATGCTCAGTGCTAGCGTTTTAGCATAGTTCTCATTCAACTTTTTAAAGGGACTTTTGAAGCATGAAACTTGTAATCAGCATCTTGTTGCTCATCTCTGCGACCGCTTTTGCACAGAAATCCACGGACGTCGTGGCTCAGGTGGGTAAAAAAACTATCACGCTTGAAGACTTCAATAAAAAGTACAACGAAGTGAAGTCTCAAACCATCAACCCGCCTACCAAAGAACAATTCCTGGAAGACCTGGTTCGCTACGAAATGGGTGTTCAGGAGGCTGAAAAGCGCAACCTGCAAAAAGACCCTATCGTGCAGGACCGCTTCAACCAGGAGATGTATAAAGCCCTTCTGGAAAAAGACATCGGTCAGCGTGTTCAAAAGATCCAGGTTTCCGATGCTGAAATGAAAGCTTGGTACGCCAAGAATCCGGAACTTCGCACCAGCCATATCCTGATTGAGTTTAAAGCAGGGGCGACTCCGGCGCAGGTGGCTGAAGCAAAAAAACGTGCGACAGAAATCTACGAAGAGGTTAAAAAGAGCAAAAGACCATTTGAAGAGCTGGTTAAACTTTACTCTGACGATGCTCTTTCCAAGCAGGTTGGCGGCGATATCGGCTGGCAATCCCGCGTGACACTGGTTCCGAATTATTACGAAGCGGTGGTCAACATGAAGGTCGGTGAGATTACGGGGCTTATCGAAACTCAGTTTGGCTTCCACGTTATTAAACTGACCGGTCGCAGAAGCTTTGAGAACGCGAACAAACGCCAGATCAGAGCGGCCGTTTTCGATGAAAAAAGAAAACAGGTCTTTAACGACTACTTCGAAAGAATGAAGAAGTCTTATCCGATCAAAGAAAACAAAGGTCTTCTTAAATAAGGATTTGATCCGATGAAATTTTCAAAGAGCCCCGCACTGACGGGGCTTTTTATTTTTATGAGCCTCGCTTTGGCGGGATGTCCATCAAGCTATCAGAAACTCTCCACCAAACCCGTGGAGAAGGTGAACGACCACGTTCTGACCTCCAAGCAGTTTGCCAACCAGCTGGCACGAAGGCTTAGAAATTTCGACGCCCTGGCGGCGAAGGATCCCAACAACATCCATCGCATTAAAGAAGAAATTCTGCGCGACTTCCTGGTGAAAAGCCTGACGCTGGACTGGGCAAGGGCTCAGAGCATCGTGATTTCGGAAAACACCCTGGATAAAGAAGTCGACAAACTGCGCGCGAACTATCCGGATGACCTTTCTTTCCGCCGGGCCCTGGCTTTGGAGAATCTGTCATTCTCGGAATGGCGTGAAGAGCTGAGATATTCCCTGGTCGAGCGCGAGGTCTTTAAAAAGATCAACGAAAAGGTCAAAGCACCGACAGAAGAAGAGATCAAACGCTACTACGAAGACAACAAGGACCGCTACAAACGCAAAGAACGGGTGTACCTGCGCCAGATCGTGGTGGACGAGGACGCGAAAGCTGATGCCATCAAGGTGGACCTGAAAACCGGTGATTTTGCGGAGCTTGCCCGGAAGTATTCCATCACACCTGAAGCCAAGCAGGGCGGGGTTGTCGGCTGGATTGAAAAAGGCACGGTGGACTACTTTGATCCCCTGTTTAATGTCGGCTCCGGCGTGCAAACAATCAAAAGTCCATTCGGAATCCATCTGATTCGGGTGGAAAAAAAGGCCCCAGCTTCCACATTGTCCCTGGAAGAGGTCAAACCACAGATTATCCGGGCGCTTCGCGCACAACGCGAGCAGGCGGAATACGTGGCATGGCTTGATGCCCAGCTCAGAAGTAGTAAAGTCTTAAAGGACTATGAACTGATGAATTCCATCAAGGTGGATACACGAGGAACCAATGATTAATCTTCTTTTTGCTTTGCTAGTGGCTACACCAAGTCATGCCGAGATTGTGGAAAAAACTGTGGCTATCGTGAATAGCGAACTGGTTTTGGAATCTGATTTCAAGGACCTGGTAAAACGCATTCCAAAACAGGGCATGGTTGATGAGTCCTTGTTGTTTGATAAACCAGCCACCAGTCTGATTGGGAACCGCAAAGCGCAACTGGATTACCTGATCAATGAAAAGATCCTGCAATCTGAAATCAAACGCCTGAACCTGACCGTGACCAACGACCGCGTGGAATCCGAATTAAAAGAAATGGCCCGCAAAAACCAGGTCAGCGAAACGGAACTTGCCAAGGTGATCCAGCAGCAGGGTGTTTCCATGGATGACTATCGCCGCTTCCTGAAAGACAGCATTGAAAAACGCTCTTTGATGGACGCCGAGATCATTTCCAAGCTGCGTATTTCTGACGAAGACGCGCTGAACGAATACCTGAAGACCAATCCGAACAACCGTCCTTCCATCGATGAGTTCTCGGTGTCTCATATCTTCTTCAACCCGAAAAAAGGCGGCGCGGAAGCTTCCATCAAGCGCGCGGAAACCGTGCTGGGTAAACTTCGCAGCGGCGAAAACTTTGAAAACCTGGCGCAGCAGTTCAGTGAAGATCCCAATTTCTCCACCGGTGGCGCTCTGGGCACCTTTAAATCCGGCGATTTCCTTCCGGAAATTGAAGAGGCTATTTCCAGCCTGAAGGTGAACGAGACCACTCCGATCGTGAAATCCCGCATGGGTTTCCACATCGTAAAACTGACGGGTAAAAAACTGACCACGGATCCGAAATTTGAGCGCGCTAAAGACAAAATCAAAGCGCAGCTTCTGGAGGCCAGCTTCAAACGTCAGTTGAAAAACTGGCTGCAGTCCAAACGTGATGAGTCCTTCATCCGTATCAATGAGTAAACTTCGAATCGCTCTTACGACCGGGGATGTGGATGGCATTGGCTTTGAGGTCACTGCCAAGGCTCTGCATCACCTGGGCCCGCAAAAGGGCGTGCAGTTTCTGTTGTGGCGTCCGGATGGCGCTTCACAAAAGTATTTGAAACTGATTGATCAGAAATTCGAGCGCATCACCGTGGATGACCTTTTCCAGGCTCTGGAAATCGAAGGTCCTTACCTGATAGATATTGCCTCGGACCTGGCACCTGCGAAATGGGTGGAATTAAGCGCCAAGGCCTGCCTGAAGAAAGAAATTCACGCGCTGGCCACAGCCCCCTTGTCCAAAACTTCAATCAAAGCGGCGGGCTTTAAAGACCTTGGACACACGGACATCTTAAAAAGACTTTCCAGAGCCAAACATGTGCACATGGGTTTTGTCGGTGAAAAGTTTAACGTGGTCCTGGCCACCGCACATCTGCCGGTGAAAGAGATTACCAAGCACTTAAGTTTCAGCGTGCTGGCCGAAGCCCTGATCAACGCCAATGAACTCAGAAAAAAGCTTCCGACCGCCCAGGCTAAAAAACCCATCGGTGTTCTGGGGCTCAACCCCCATGCCGGCGAGGCTGGGTTGATCGGGCAGGAAGAGCTTTTGTTTTTCCCGGAGCTTGTAAGTTTTGCCAAAGAAAAGAAGATTCCGTTTGAAGGACCGCTGGTTCCGGATGCAGCCTTCTTCCCGGAAAACTGGAAAAAATACTCGGTGTATTTGAGCCTGTATCATGATCAGGGGCTGATTCCGTTTAAAATGATTCACGGGCAGGACAGTGGCGTGCATATGACCCTGGGAATCCCGTTTGTTCGCACCAGCGTGGACCACGGGACGGCCAAAGACATCTTTGGTAAGAACAAAGCCAACCCTCATTCGATGATTGATGCCGTTCGCTGGGCGGTAAAATTAGCTCGACTCTAGAGCGCAGAAATTATAATCCTAAGCCCTTGAAATAATTGAGGTGATATATGTTTCAACCCGTCATTTTTAGAGAATACGACATTCGCGGCGTCTATAACGGACAGTTCGACGACAACTTTGCTTACCTGCTGGGTCGCGCTTACGTCGTTTATATGAAACAAAGCAAGAACATCACAAATCCGACCGTGGCGTTGGGCTGTGATGCGCGTGAAAGCTCTCCGGCCATCATCAAGAATCTTGCAAAAGGTCTGATGGACTCCGGCGCGAAGGTTATTCACCTGGGTCTGGTGACCACTCCGGTTTGTTACTTCGCCACGTTTGAATTGAAAGTCGATGGCGCGGTTCAGGTCACTGGTTCGCACAATCCTCCAGAATACAACGGCTTTAAAATTTCTGTGGGTAAAGGCACCATCTTTGGCGTCGAAATCCAGAAGCTGTTGCACATCATTCAAAAAGGCGAATTCATTGACGGTCAGGGTTCTGAAGAATCCTTCGATATCAAGCCAATGTACTACGCACGTTACGCTAAAGAATTCGGCCACATCAAAGACACCAAAGTTGTTTTGGACTGCGGTAACGGTGCTGGCGGTTCTGTGGTGCGCGGCCTGTTTGAAGCCTGCGGTTTGAAACCAACCATCTTGTTTGAACAGCCAGACGGCACATTCCCGAATCACCACCCGGATCCAACGGTTGAAGAAAATCTGGTGGATCTGAAAGCCCAGGTTTTGAAAGAGGGTGCGGTTGCCGGTATCGGTTTTGACGGCGATGCGGACCGCATTGGTGTCGTCGATCACACCGGCCGCATGGTTTACGGTGATGAATTGATGGTGATCATTTCCCGCGCGATTTTGGCTGAACAAAAAGGCGCCAAAATCATTGGTGACGTGAAATGTTCTGATCGCCTGTACCACGATGTTGCCAAACACGGTGGTCAGCCCATCATGTGGAAAACCGGTCACTCTTTGGTGAAAGAAAAAATCAAAGTTGAAAAAGCGCCATTCGGTGGTGAGATGTCCGGTCACGTGTTCTTTGCCGACCGCAACCACGGTTATGACGATGCTCCTTACGCGGCTTTGCGTTTGGTGGAAATCCTGGCAAAAACCGGCAAAACCATTCCGCAGTTGCTGGAAGGTTTGCCACCGGCTTTCAACACTCCGGAAATCCGCATCGACACCACAGAAGAAAAGAAAGTTCTGATCGTTGAAAAAATGATCGAAGCTTTCCCGGCTAAAGAGGGTGCTGACTATAAAGTGGATTTCACTGACGGTATCCGTCTGAGCTTTGCTGATGGCTGGGCACTGTGCCGCTCTTCCAACACACAGCCGGTGGTGGTGGTTCGTTACGAATCCTCCTCCCAGGCGGGACTGGATGCGATCCGCAACCGCGTTGAAGCGATTGTGAACAAGTATCTTTAAGAACTAAAAGCCGGGTTCATCACCCGGCTTTTTTATTTCTGCGGTCGTTTCTTCTTCTTTGTTCCTGTGGATATCTTTGTGGTTTTCCCGGCAACCTTCTTGGCCACTTTCTTTTTAAAGACCTTTTTGACGGTTTTCTTCTTCGTTTTCTTGCGCGACTTTTCCTGGGGCCACACACCCACGCGTGGATCCGCACTTCGCACCAGACGGGTGATCATTTCAATGCGCTCTTCCCAGCCCTCAAACGTGAAGGGCAGATACAGCCACTTCGGCAGCACCGGATGGTTCACTAAAAACGGAAACTGCTTCTGCAGGGACTCGTGATGAATCCGGTCGGTCGCAATCAAAACTCCATTCCAGACTTCGAATTCGTATTCTTTACCACAATAGGAATAGTCCCCGACGTTTTCTGAAAGCAGCATCTTCAACTGGCCCTGATAATACAGCGCCAGTCCGCCGAACATCGACTTGATAATGGCGTCGGGCTTTTCTTCAAAGAACTCAAAGATCCAGCGGTTTTCAAATTGCTTCATACTTCCATAGATACCAAGGCGTTATCGAGCTCTCAAGACGGAAAAAGGCCCCTGTCTAAGGATTAGACACTTAAAATTTCTATTCTGAAATCTGGGGCATTTGAGCTGTCATCTCATTTGCACCTAAAACACCGCGAGGTGAAGTGATGACTTTGATTCGACTGGCGGCCGTGATTCTTTCCCTGATTTTTGGTGCGTCTGTATCCATGGCAGACTGCCGTGATTGCACGACCGTGGACTTTGAAAAGAACATCCAACTGAATTTGCTGACTCCGATGCTGTCCATGTCCCTGAAAGACAAAATCACTTACGTTCAATCCTTCGGCATCGATGTTTACCGTGTGAAAGATCCCGAGAACCTTCCTGTCACTGTTCCCTACCTGCCTTACGCCACGGAAGATATTATTCCCGCAAAATTCATCAAGCTGTTTTCCGAAGGTGCGATCGGGCAGTACATGACGGAAACCAATTACGCTTACACCGTAAAAAAGCCGACCATCCTGTTGATTGAAAGTGTGGATGACTGGACCGTGATCCATGAGTTTGCCCATTACTTGTTTGATCGCGCTCGCTTAATGGAAGACGACACTCGTGAGTCTCTGCATCTGATGCATTCCGAAGACGCGCAAGAGGATTTCTTTGACGCCAAAGAAGCCTATCGCAACTTTGGAGGATACCGGGATGAAGAACACAAGAACCGCACCATTCAAAGCTTCGTTCTTTATGCGAAGATGCAGATTTTCTTTGAGCGCTCCGCAAGCCTTGAAGAAACCACGATCGAAAAACTTCTGCGCAATTACCATGTGACTCACAAGCCTCACGGTTTTACTCACAAAGACACCGAACGCAGCGACCGCTATGTTTATAATACGTCCCAGAAAGCCCAAGAGGCCTTGCGTTTACTGCTGGAGGACTGCGTGGATCTGGCGAAGACTTTGACCCCTCGGGATCATACGCTGATGACGGAACTTAAAACGGTCTGCCTTCAGGCAAGCGAGCTGAAAAAAGACGGTGTGAAAGTGTATGAAAGCACCGGACTGAAAAAGTCGCTGACGCACGTTTATTAGAATTCATCAGCACAAAATAAAAAACCCACAACCGATGAAAGTTGTGGGTTTCTAAAGACCGTTAAACCGGCCTTTGTGATCAAAAGATCAAGCCTGAATTATTTCAAGCCCAAAGCGATGATCAAAGCGTAGATTACTAGGGATTCGATAAGAGCTAGACCCAAGATCATTGGGATCAAAAGCTTACCAGAAGCCGCTGGGTTACGAGCGATACCTTCCAAAGCTGTGGAAGCAGTTTTACCTTGAGCCATTGCACCTGCGAATACAGAGATAGAGATTGCAAGAGCTGCTGCGATAGCAACAAGACCGCGGTCAGAGTTAGCAACTACAGTTTCAGTAACTGCAACAGCTGCTTCTTGAGCGAAAGCGGAAGAAGATGCGAACATAGCGATAGCTGCGATGATCATTTTTTTCATGTGGAACTCCTTATGGTTTAAAAATTTGCCTTTTAGTGATCGTGTGCAATCGCGAATGCCACGTAGACCATTGAAAGCAAAGTAAATACAAAAGCCTGAACAAAGCATACGAACAATCCCATTACATAGAATGGAATTGGTACACCGATTGGAACCAGATCAAGGAACACGGAAAGAACCGTGTGGTCACCCATCATTACGTTCGCAAGACGAAGACCCAAAGAGAAGGGGCGAACGATGTGGGAAACGATCTCGATCACAAACATCAACGGAGCCAGGAAAATAACCGGACCCATGAAGTGCTTAAGGTAAGCGATTGGTCCGTTTTCTTTAACACCCTGGAAGTTATAGAACAGGAACATCAACACACCGAAACCGAATGTGGTGTTCATGTTTTCAGTCGCCGGAGTCATACCCGGGATCATGCCCAACAAGTTGTTGAACAAGATGAAGAAGAACACGGAAGCAAAGAACGGGATGTAGTGTTTGCCGTGCTCGCCGATAACCATGTCAGCCAGACCGGAAGTCATCTCCGTCAGAAGCTCGAAGATACCACGCAAAGAGAACTTGCTTGCTGGCAATACAGCGGCTTCACCTTTACCCAGAGAAGCACGTGCAGCTGCACCGATACCAACTGCTGCTACAGTGGCAATACCCAGAGTCGCAACGTGTGCGTACTCGTGACCAACACCCGGAACCAATTGTGTCCAGTTAAATGACATCTTCTTTTCCTTCTCTTAAGGCTTCTTTCACCGCATATCCGAGCGCTGAAAGAATAAAACTTGCGACCCCTAGTGCGAACCACAAAGTGTCGAACCAGATTTGGTCTACAAGCTTAAAGATAATAATCCCTAAAATCGCGTACTTAAATACAATGATCCCGATAGCTAGGGCAACCAATTTCTTACTGAAGATCAATCCCCAAGCCCATCCCATCAGGAAAAAGCTCACCAAAATGACTAAAGCGCCTGAAATGAAGGAATAGCTCTGTTGTGGTGCGGCAAAAAGCCCTAGAAGGACGCCCCCAAGGAGGGTGGTGAGGGCTTGAATGGCGAGTACATATTTCATGGCGTCCCGGGTGGTTTCTTGGATTCTGATTCTTTCTCATCTTGTTTCTGAATTCGATTCAGCAACCAGACGACCCTGACCAGCCAGCCCACCAAACACGCCAGGCTTAATCCGGCAAAGATAAGACCCTTGGTTTGATACTTCTGATCAAGATACTGGCCAAGGTAAAAACATCCCAGGATCAAACCGACAAGTTCAAAGCCGATGGATGCAAAGATTATATACTTTTTCATTACTTCCTGAACCCTTTCGCTCCCGGAGCGTTCTTCATACGCTCCTGCAGGCGCTTGATACGCAGTTCGATATACTCAGGAGGGTTGTACTTGCCCCGGTGCTCTTCCAACACAGCAATGGCGCTTTTGAAATCCAGATTTTCCTCATAACAAACTGCCAGGGTCAGGGCGACGTTTTCCTGAACAGCTTTGTCCGGATACTTATCAATGAGTTCCTTAAAGATCGCGGCAGCATTCTTGAAGTCCTTCTTCGCCACCAGGATATTACCCTTCAGCATCAGACCACTAAAGCGGATGTTGTCGTCACTTTTTAGTTTCAATAAAGAGTCGATTTCGGATTCAGCCTGGAAGAAGTTGTTCTGATAGTACTGCGCACGGGCCACGTTCATCTTATACTGGGCCGCCTCCAGATCCGTATGAGGCATCTGTTGCAGTTTGCTGTATTCAATGATCGACATCTGATAGTTCTGCAGATTGTTGAAATAAATCGAGGCGATTTGCTTCTGGGATTCAAGGCGTTCCGCCTCATCGGTTGAATGCAGAACAATGTAATGATGGTAGTTGATGGCTTTATTGAAGTCTTTGATTTCGAAGAATGAAATTCTTGCGGCTTCGCGGGCGGCTTCCAGCGGGAATTTGCTGTCGCTGTTTCTTTTGATGACCCGATCCAGATAACCCAGGGCGATTCGATGATGACCCTGGGCTATGGATTTTTGAGCTTGTTTAAAGTCCGCCTCTTCCTGCGAAGAGCAGGCGGACAGAGCCAAGACTAGGACGACCAGCAAGGCTCTGATCATGTTAGTGAGGCGCGCCTTCCGGAGCCGGAGTTTCCTCCGCCGCCGTATCGTCTTCAGCCACAACCGCCACGCCAGTCACGGTCTCATCTTTTTCGTCGATATTGATCAGGCGCACACCTTGAGTGTTACGGCCCAGGACCGAGATGTCCGTCACTTTCATGCGGATAACCTGTCCTTTATCGGTGGAAAGAATAAGCTCCATGTTGTCAGCGACTTTCTTCGTGCCGATAACCACACCAACCTTGTCGGTTGTTTTCTGAGTGATGATACCCACACCGCCACGGGACTGGATGCGGTATTCGCCTGTTTCAGAACGTTTACCGTAACCTTTGGAAGTCACCATCAGAATGGTGTCTTTGGTGTTCTTTTCAAGAACTTCCATCGCCACCACGATATCGTCTTTTGCCAAAGTGATCGCTTTCACACCGCGGGCGGTACGACCCATCTCACGCACATCTGCTTCGTTAAAGCGGATGGACATACCTTCTTTGGTCGCGATGAAGATATCGCTCTGACCGTCAGAGATCTTCACATCAATAACACCATCATCAAGATCGGTGGTCAATGCGATGATACCTGCGGTTCTTGGGTTCGCGAAGGCATCCAGAGATGTCTTCTTGATAACGCCTTTTTCAGTCAGCATCACTGCGTATTTGTTTTCGCTGAATTCATTCACCGGCAGAATCGCACGAACGCTTTCACCGTTGGAAAGCTGAACCACGTTCGCCAAAGACTTCCCTTTGGAAGTTCTGGTGCCCAAAGGCAGACGGTGAACTTTACACCAGTAAACTTTACCTTTATCAGTGAACACCAACAGCATGGTTTTGGTGCTCGCAGAGAAGATGTCTGTAACGTAGTCTTCTTCCTTGGTTTCCATGCCTTTCAGGCCTTTACCGCCACGTTTTTGCACGCGGTATTCTTCAACCGGGATACGCTTGATCAGGCCTGTGTTGGTCACAGTCACAACCATTTGTTCGTCGGCAATCAGGTCTTCGTCTTCCAGATCGCTCAGGTCACCCGTGATTTGGGTGCGTCTTGGATCGGCGTAACGTTTTTTCAGGTCTTCCAGTTCGCCCACGATGATTTTGTAAATTTCGCGAACATCAGAAAGAACAAATTTCAACCAGTCGATTTGTTTCATCAACTCGGCCAGTTCAGCGATGATCTTGTCACGCTCTAAACCTGTCAGACGCTGCAAACGCATTTCCAGGATCGCAACAGCCTGTCTTTCTGAGAATTCAAATTTCGACATCAGGGCTTCACGAGCGGCGTTGGCCTCTTTGGAAGCACGGATGGTTTTGATCACTTCTTCAATGTGATCCAGGGCTTTTTTCAGACCTTCCAGGATGTGCGCTCGCTCCTGGGCTTTTTTCAATTCGAAGATACAGCGTTTCGTAACAACGTCACGACGGTGATCCACGAACGCTTCCAGCATGCCTTTCAAGTCGAAGGTCACTGGCTGGTTTTTGGCATCCAGGGCCAGCATGATGATACCGAAGCTCGTCTGCATCTGAGTGTACTTGTAAAGTCGGTTCAGAATAACGCTGGCGTTTTCACCACGCTTCAGAACAACAACGATACGCATACCTTCTCGGGAAGATTCGTCGCGGATGTCAGAAATACCCTCGATTTGTTTATCACGAACAAGGTCCGCCATGCTTTCAATCAGCTTGGCTTTGTTCACCTGGTATGGGATTTCGGTGATGATGATCTCTTCACGGTCTTTGACCTGAACGATTTCAGCCACCGCTTTGATAGTCACAATACCGCGGCCTTTTTTATAAGCCTGCAGGATGCCTTCGCGACCGGCGATCACACCTGAAGTCGGGAAGTCCGGACCCTTAATGTGTTGCATGAGGTCTTCAATCTGACAGTCAGGATTTCCGATCAGATGGATACATCCGTCGATAACCTCACCCAGATTGTGCGGAGGAATGTTGGTCGCCATACCCACGGCGATACCCGCAGAACCGTTCACCAAAAGATTCGGGAACTTCGACGGAAGAACCGTCGGAATCAGCAAAGAGTCATCGTAGTTCGGACCGTAAGAAACAGTTTCTTTTTCCAGATCATTCAGAAGCTCTTCTGCCAGAGCTGTCAGACGGATCTCGGTGTAACGCATGGCTGCCGGAGAGTCACCGTCGATGGAACCGAAGTTCCCCTGGCCATCTTCCAGCGGATAGCGCAGGGAGAAATCCTGGGCCATACGAACCATGGTATCGTAAACGGAAGCATCACCGTGCGGGTGATATTTACCGATCACGTCGCCGACCACACGGGCAGACTTCAGGTAAGGTCTGTTGTGGCGGTTGTTCATTTCACTTTGAGCAAACAAGACACGGCGGTGAACCGGCTTTAGACCGTCACGAACATCCGGCAGGGCACGGCCCACGATCACAGACATGGAATACTGCAGATAAGCTCCGCGCATTTCCTTGCTGATATCAACTAACGTGACGCCTTTTTCTTCTTGATTATTTTCCATAAACTTTCAAATCCCTTAAAAAATTAAACGTCCAGGCTGCGCGCAAGCAAAGCATTGTCGTGGATGAACTGACGACGAGGTTCAACCATTTCACCCATCAGGATGGAGAAGGTTTCATCCGCGGCTACCGCATCATCGATGGTCACTTTCAGTAAAGTGCGGTTGTCCTTGTTCAGAGTGGTTTCCCACAACTGCTCCGGATTCATCTCTCCCAATCCTTTATAGCGCTGGATGTAGATGCCTTTTTTCGTGGATTCCATCACGTGTGTATAGAATTCGTTGTAGCTTTCAAACTGAACTTCGTTGTCACCTTCAAGGATGGTCAACGGAAGAGTGCTGATCGCCTGAATATCAGCCCAGATTTTTCTAAGCTCGATGATTTCAGAAGAACGCAGATTATCCAGGCTGAACTTGGTCGTCATGCGATCTGCGTAACGAACGGTGTAGATGTCAGCATAGACTTTGCCGGTTTCAGCCTCGGTTTTAACTTCACCTTTGTATTCAGTGATACCCAAAGTCTGATCGGCATTGATCCAGGCACCTAGGTCCGTAAGAACCTGTTCCATTTTCTTGTTATCAGCAAAAGTCTTTTCAAAATCAGACACTTTGCTTAGCAGGAAGTACAAAACGTCCTTGTCGTATTTTTTAGAGGACACACGCAGAAGATCGTTGAAGCGCTGGATGTTTAGGATCAACTGGCGCAGATCTTTTTCCGGCAGGGATTCCTTGCCTTTGATTTTGAAGTTACCAAGACCCGAGCTCAGAAGATACTCGGTCAAAGCTGCTTCATTTTTCAGGTAAGTTTCCTCTTTGCCTTTTTTCGCGCGGTACAAAGGTGGCTGGGCGATATACACATAACCGCGCTCAAGCACCAGTGGCATCTGGCGATAGAAGAACGTCAAAAGCAAAGTCATGATGTGGGATCCATCGACGTCAGCATCGGTCATGATGATGATTTTGTGATAACGGATTTTATCCACGTTCACATTGTCTTTACCGATACCGGTACCCAAAGCAGAGATGATGACTTTGATCTCTTCAGAGGAAATGATTTTGTCAAAACGCGCTTTTTCAACGTTCAGGATTTTACCTTTTAGAGGCAAAATCGCCTGCGTGCGACGGTCGCGTCCCTGTTTTGCGGAACCACCTGCGGAGTCACCCTCCACCAGGTACAGCTCACAAAGAGCCGGGTCACGTTCCTGACAGTCCGCCATTTTACCTGGCAGCGAGCCGCCATCCAAAACGGTTTTACGACGAGTCAGATCACGGGCTTTTCTGGCCGCCTCACGGGCACGCGCGGATTCCACGCACTTCATGATGATGTTTTTTGCTACCGATGGATTGCGATCCATCCAGTCGGCCAGCTTTTCATTCACCATCGCCTCGACGATACCTTTAACTTCGGCATTACCCAGTTTGGTTTTGGTCTGACCTTCGAACTGAGGCTCGCGAACTTTCACGGAGATAACGGCCGCCAAACCTTCACGGATGTCTTCACCCTCAAGGTTGGCTTTCAGATCTTTCAGAAGATTTTTTTCAGTCGCATACGCATTCGTTGTACGAGTCAAAGCGGCACGGAAGCCGACAAGGTGAGTACCACCTTCATGCGTGTTGATGTTGTTGCAATAAGTGAAAATGGATTCAGAGTAGGAATCATTCCACTGCATCGCGATTTCCACATCGACGTTGTCTTTTTCACCTTTGAAGTAAACGACTTCGTTGTGCAGGGATTTTTTGGACTGATTCATGTACTTCACGAATTCAGCCACACCTTCGGAATACTGGAAGTCCTGCTTTTTGCCGTTGCGTTCATCGGTCAAAGAGATATGCAGGCCCGCATTCAGGAACGCCAGTTCACGGAAACGGTTGGCAAGAGTGGTGAAGTCGTAGCTCAGAGTTTCGTCTTTGAAAATGGTGCGGTCCGGTTTGAAAGTCACTTTCGTGCCGGTTTTGGTGGTGGTTTCACCCTGGGCCACCGGCGCCAGGATTTTCCCGCGCTCGTAGTTTTGTCTCCAGAAGTGACCGTCACGCTGAACTTCCACGGACACACGGTCAGAAAGGGCATTCACAACGGAAGCACCCACTCCGTGCAGACCACCGGACACTTTGTAACCGCCACCGTCGAATTTACCACCGGCGTGAAGTACGGTCATAACCAGTTCAAGAGCGGATTTACCAGTTTGTTTCTGAGTCGCAACAGGAATACCACGGCCGTCATCCTCGACAGTGATGGATTCATCGGCGTTGATGGAGACACTGATCTTTTTGCAGTAGCCGGCCAAGTGTTCGTCTACGGAGTTATCCACAATTTCATACACAAGATGGTGGTAACCTTTGAAAGCGGTGTCCCCGATATACATCCCGGGACGCTTACGAACTGCTTCGAGACCTTCTAGAACCTGAATTGAATCGGCCGAATAGGATTTTTGTTCTTCTGTTGACACTGGAACCCCTCATTGCTTTGCATACCCCTCGACAGTTTCGAAGGTGTCGCGTTCATCATTTCCCGCAGTTGAAAACTGCCGGGAGCTACTCAAGGATTTGGCCATCCTTGATGCGCACCACGCGGAGCTGATCGAGGCTGAATGATTCAGGCAATGTGAAATCCGTCGTCGTCACAAAAATCTGCGTATTGATCTCGTGTAAGAACGTAATCAGTGCATCTCTTTTGGCTTTATCGAGCTCAGAAAGTACATCGTCTAACATCAGCACAGGATAGGTCCCGTGAGCCTTCCTATGATACACAATTTGGGCCATTTTGAAAGAAAGAATGATCGCTCTCTGCTGCCCCTGGCTACAGAAAAATCGTGAGTCTTTTTGACCATATAGGAACACAATATCGTGCTTATGAGGACCCACCAAACTTGTCCCGCTTGAGAGCTCCGCATCATGCAGTTCACGAAGTCGTTTTGTGATTGCATTTTCGACTTCTTCACGTGTGAAACTCACCGCATTTTGATCGGAAACAAGGTATTCCACCGAGATATCCACAGTGGAATTGCCAGAAATGTATTGCATGGCATTATTGAAGTCTTTGGAAAGGCCCTGCAAAGCGGTGATGCGGGCATGGGTCAAATCGGTCGCTAAACGCACAAATTGGGGGTTTAAAGACTCCAAAAGGTTCTCGGTGACCGTTTTATCCTGCAAACCCTCTAAAAAGTTCTTAAGGATCTTGTTGCGCGTTTTCAGCGCTTTTCGGTAATCGGCGATCAACTGGGCGTTTTTTCGGTCAAATGTCACCAGCAGCTCGTCGACCAGTTCGCGGCGATGATCAGCGCCCTCTTTGATCGAAGAAAGACTTTCCGGACTGAACACCACGCTGGCAAAAATTTTGCGGATGTCGGCCGAGTTCACGCGCTTGTCGTTCAGGGTTAGAACCTTGCGGCTTTTTGAAAGGCCTAATTTTAGTTTGTAATGAAGATCGTTCTGAGTAATCAGCGCCTGGATAACCGACTCGGAAGTGTTTGAGTTGATCAGGGTGGAGTTGTCAGAGTAGCGGAAGGAGTCCCCTTGAGAGATCATGTACATCGCCTCAAGGAGATTTGTTTTACCCTGTCCGTTCTCTCCGAGGAAAACATTCACTCGCGGAGAGAAGGACAAAACCACGTCCCGATAATTTCGGAAATTAACCAGACGCAGTCTTTCGAAAATCATTAGATTCTCATTGGCATCACAACGCAGGTGTAAGTCTGGTCGTTGTGAGGTCTCATCAATCCTGGTGAAAGATGATCATTCAGTTCGAAATCAATTTTATCCTGGTTCATGCTGGTCAGGATGTCGGTGATGTACTTGGCGTTGAAACCGATTTTGATTTCATTACCCATGTAATCCACTTCGATCTCTTCCTTCGCATCACCCAGTTCCGGATTGTTCGAAGAAATCTCCATACGGCCGTTGGAAAGATTCAACAGTACCGCTTTGGATTTTTGATTCGCCAAAAGGGACACGCGTTTCAGTGAAGTCAGGAACGCATCACGGCTGATCATCACTTTTTGCGGAAGCTTCTGTGGAATAAACTGTTGATAATTCGGGTACTTTCCTTCGATCAAACGAATCATCAGAATTGTTGATGAATGTTTCAATACGAATTGAGAGCCTTCCACAGCTATTTCCACAGTGCCGTCGATGCTTTCAAGAATTTTTTTAATCTCGTGCAGACCTTTGCGCGGAATGATCACGCCTTGAGTGGCGTTAACCTTGATGTCCTCGGAAGGTTTGTTCACCAAGCTCATGCGGTGACCGTCCGTTGCCACCATTTTGAAACCGCTTTGAGGATTCAACTCAAAGAAAACACCATTCAGGTGATAGCGGGTTTCATCGGTGGAAACAGAGTAGATTGTTTTATCAATCATCTCTTTCAGCACTTGTGCATGAATCTTGATAAACGCCTGAGAGTTGTAAGTAGGGAAGATCGGATACTCTTCCGCAGAGATACCCACAATCTTGGATGTGTATTTCCCTTGTTTGATCTCAAGCCAGTTGTTTTCTTTTTTGATCAAAGTGATTGGACCTTCAGAAAGTTCTTTCGCAATGTCGAAAAGACTTTTTGCACTGACCGCCACTTTGCCGGCCTGATGAACTTGAACTTTGATTTGATCGGTAAGGCTTACTTCCAGGTCGGTTGCAAAAACCTTCAATGTGTTCTGATCAGCTTCCAACAAAACGTTGATGAGGATGGGCATGGTGTTGCGCTTCTCAACAATGTTCTGGGTTTTTCCGATAAGACTTAACAGATCTCGCTTATCAATTTCTAATTTCATAAGACCCTCTTTTAAGAACCCTCTTATTATCTAATTCTATATATATAAATATCTAGTAGTAGTAGTAGGGGCGTGGAAAACCTAACAAATCCCCTAAGTCCATGTAAACACTAAAAAACATTTGTGGATAAAGACTCTGTACAACTTTGCAGTTTTAGAGCCTTTTTTGGGGGTAACTTGGATCCACATTTTAAGCCCCAAGTTCTTCCACAACCCTTTCCACAGTCCACATTCACACCCCTGTGATATTGTGGATTCTTTGCTCCAAGTCTTCGATATCTTTGGCGATATCTTGGTCAGAAGCCTGTAGATTCTTGACCCGTTCCAGAGCATTCATCACAGTTGTGTGATCTTTGCCCCCGAAAGACTTGCCGATATCCACCAAAGATTTATCCAGGAACTTCTTAATCAGATACATCGCGATTTGACGTGGAACGACAATCGGCTTGGCTCTGGTGGATGATTTAAGATCCAAAACACGCACTTTAAAATGATCCGCCACCAGCTTCATGATCTCTTCAACCGAGATCGTGCTTTGGGTTTCGTGGTGGGCCAAGATGCGCTTTACAAGTTCATGATCAATCGGCAGACCCTGAAGCTCAGAGAACATCTTCACCTTCTTCAGATTGCCTTCAAGCTCTCTGATGGAACGTTTGGATATTCTGGCTATGTAGTTCACGACGTCTTCTGGAAGGCGCACGTTGAACTTTTCTGCCTTGTAGCGAAGGATCGCAATACGGGTTTCCAGATCCGGCATGGTGATATCTGCGATCAGGCCCCGCTCTAAACGGGTGCGACTGCGGTCTTCAAGGCCATGGATATCCTTGGGCATGCGGTCGCTGGCCAGGATGACCTGCTTGCGGCTGTCGATAAAGCTGTTCACGGTGTGGAAAAACTCTTCCTGAACAGCCTCACCGCGTGCGATGAACTGAACGTCGTCCACCAGCAGAATGTCCGAGTTTTCGCGGTACTTCTGGCGGAATTTATCCATTTCGTGGCGGCGGATGGCGGAAATACACTCATTCATGAAGCGTTCAGCTGAGATATAGGTAATTCTAAGCTGCTGATATTGCTCGCGAATATGGTTTCCAGCGGCGTGCAGAAGGTGGGTTTTACCCATTCCCACCGGTCCGTATATATAGAGGGGGTTGTAATCGTCAGCCCCTGGGTTTCTGGCCACGTTAAAGCAGGCGGCATGGGCAAACTCAGAGTTCTTTCCCACGACAAAGGTCGAAAACGTCAGCTCCGAGTTTAAAGTGTCGGAACTGGACCTTGGTTGAGTAGGCTGGATATTCTGAGCACGCGCCAATTGGGCCTGGAGGATCTCAGAACCGCTTAAAACCTCATCCGGGGTTGTGGATGTCTCAATATGAGAATTTATTTTGTTCCCCGTAATACTGAACTCGACCTCAAACGGCTTACCGTAAGTATCTGAAATTTCTGTATAAATTTTATCCTGCAGGTTCTCGATCACGAAATATTGATGAAGGGCATTGGGGACTCCCAAGACCAGGCGGGGACGATCCGCAGAGCCCGTGGTGCTCACGTACTCAATAGGATCAAGCCAGGTATCCAACAACTTATTGTTGTCGTTCCGGCTTTTCATCTTTGTTTTGATAAGTGTCCAAAAAGACGAGTTTAATTCCACGTGATTCCCCTCAAGCGCTGCGTCCTCTTAACAAGGGGAGCTGAAGTTTTCAACAGTTGACCTTCATGTCGCAATGTGCTTTATTAATGCCCCACGTATCTAGTTGGAACCAACTTTGTG
This sequence comes from Bdellovibrio bacteriovorus, assembly GCF_002208115.1. Taxonomy (NCBI): domain Bacteria; kingdom Pseudomonadati; phylum Bdellovibrionota; class Bdellovibrionia; order Bdellovibrionales; family Pseudobdellovibrionaceae; genus Bdellovibrio; species Bdellovibrio bacteriovorus. The sequence continues at coordinate 29,509 of NZ_CP020946.1, forward strand.
GAATACATATATAGGTGTCTTTGACGTCATTTAGCGTCGTAAAAAAACCCTGGGGAGATAGTTATGAAACGTACATACCAACCATCTAATAAACGTCGTAAAACCACACACGGTTTCCGCGCTCGTATGGCTACTAAAGCCGGTCAAGAAGTTCTAAATCGTCGTCGCGCTAAAGGTAGAAAGCGTCTGACGGTTTCTACTGGTGGAAAATAATTCCGCGCAAGTTATTAAGAGAAGCTCTGAATTTCTCTCTCTAAAACAATCGGGTAAAAGACACTGGCCTACAAAGTGGTTGCTTCTGAATTATCAGAGAAACCAGGTAGGTCAGTTGCGTTTTGGCGTTACCGCTAGTCGCAAGACTGGATCGGCCGTCGTACGCAATAAACTCAAGCGTTGGACCAGAGAGTATTTCCGCAGCTTCCTTGTGGCGGGACAAACCCTTGAAGCCGACATCAATCTTATCTTTAAACCTATGGAAGCAAACTTTTACAAAGGTCTCAGTCATGAGGAATTTGTCAAAGCTATGGACCGTGGTTTGGAAACTCTACGAAAACACCTTTAAGTACATCTTATGGGTTTTCATCGGGGCTTACCGAACCATCGGGACGACTCACTTAGGTGGATCCTGTCGATTCGAACCAAGTTGTTCTGCCTATGCACTCGAAGCCATTAAGACTCATCATACACACAAAGCCATTTGGTTAATCACCAAAAGGGTTTGCAAGTGCCGACCGGGAGGACCTTATGGTTATGATCCGGTTCCTCTTGCAAAGGGAGTAATCAATGCAACAAAAGAATAACAACCCGTCATTCTTTGATCCCAAAACACTTATTGCCGTGGCCGCCGTAGCTATCGTTTATTACGGATGGAACACTTACCTCGGCAAAAAATATCCTGACTATAACAAACCTAAGACTCAGACCGAACAAACGCAGAAATCTGCAACTGCTACGACCACTTCTGAAACTCCTGCTGCCACAGCAAACACCGTCGATACAAAATCTGAAATCGTGGAAGCGCCGGTCACGGCGAAAGAATTCCACTTCGAAAACGACAAAGTGTCATTTGTTATGACCAGCTTTGGTATGGGTTTGAAGGGTTACACCATCAACAACTACCAGGATAAAGAAAAGAACAATATCAAGTTGGGAGTTTCCAACACTGATGGTCTTTTTGAAATGCGCTGGGCAGGGGACTCAAAACCTCTGGCATTTGATGTGGCGGAACAGGCTCCAGGTCACTATGTCGGCACCGCGCACGTGGGTGAAACGGTGATCAAGCGTGAGATGAAGTTCAATGCTGATACTTCCTCTTTCACCAATACAATCTCCGTGTCCAACCCGACTGAAGACTTCAAAAAAGGCTTCTCTTTGTTGATCCCGGAATCCATCCACACTCAGGCTTCCACTTCTTTCCTGTTCCCTTCCTATGAACACCAGGATTTCTTTGTCACTCATAACGGTGGCAAACACGACACCGTGAATTTCAGCGGTGCTAAAGAGGACGTGGTAAAAGACTTCCCTTCAACATCTCTTGTTTCTGTAAGCTCCCAGTACTTCGCAGCGGCTATTTTGGACAAGTCCGAAATCATGCCGGAAGTAAAACTAAACGCTCAGATCAACACAAAAACCGCGATGGCGGAACTGGTTTACAAGCCAGCTTCCGTGAAGTCTGAAATGACTTTCTCTGAAGTCTTCTATGCGGGTCCTAAATCCATCGACGCTTTGAAAGCGGTGGATCCGGAAATGGCAAGCCTGATCGACTTTGGTTTCTTCGGCTTTATTGCCCGTCCGCTTCTTTATGTGATGAAAGCCGCTCACTCGGTTGTCGGCAACTGGGGTTTTGCAATCATCATCCTGACCTTGCTGGTTCGTCTGTGTGTATTGCCTTTCAATATCATGTCCTTCAAGTCCATGAAGGCGATGCAAAAGGTTCAGCCGATCATTCAGGGTCTGCGTGAAAAGTACAAAGAAGATCCAATGCGTTTGAACCAGGAAATGATGGCCGTGATGAAACAAAACGGCGCAAACCCCCTGGGTGGCTGTCTGCCGATGCTGCTTCAGATCCCGGTGTTCTTCGCCTTGTATCGCGTGATTGGTTCCTCCATCGAGCTTTATAATTCTCCATTCATCCTGTGGATCACGGACCTGAGCTCTCATGACAAGTTCTATGTGTTGCCGGTTTCCATGGCGATCTTCATGTATATTCAGCAGAAGATCACTCCAAGCACGATGGATCCGACTCAGGCGAAAATCATGGCATTCCTGCCGGTGGTGTTCTCATTGTTCATGTTGCAGCTTCCGGCTGGTCTGACTCTTTATATGGTTGTCAGCACCCTGTTTGGTATTATCCAGCAATGGCTGATCATGAGAGAGCCAAAGACCAAAGCAGTAACCGCTTAGTCTTTGGGTGATAGTTTTAGATTTATTTTTTATTTATAAATAGGAGGCATAATGGGTTTTTTTAGTAAGCTTTTCGGGGGGAAAAGCAAAGGTGCTAACAACGAAGTGGAAGCCCTTGTTGAAAAAACTTTGGAAGGGATCATCGAGAAAGCTCAGTTTGAACTGTCTTTTGAGATCGTGACCGAGAAAGAAGAAGACGGCTCCGTAACTTTGGCTGTTCAGTTCTCTGGCGCTGATGAAGAGATTCTGAAAGACAAAAAAGGACAGATGCTGGATGCATTCCAGTTGTTCTTAAAACGCGTGATCCAGCACAACTTCCCTGAAGATAAGACAAATATCACAGTGGACTGCGGTGGGTACCGTGATGAATCCGCGAACGCTTTGATTGAGCGTGCGGAAAACCTGAAAGCGATCTGCATCGAGCAGGGGAAATCTGTTTACTACAGAGCTCTTCCGCCGAAAGACCGCAAAGTTGTTCACCAGTACCTGGCAAAAGATCCGCGCGTAAAAAGCCGCTCTTTGGGTGATGGTCTTTACAAAAAAATCAAAATTTATCCAGCTAAAGGCGGCTCTAACAATGCCGCTGGTGGCGCGGAAGAAGCTGCGCACGACTAGTGAGCGGTAAGTGGGGCCTATGATCCGCGGAGATCGTGATAAGGATACAATCTGTGCGATCTCCACTCCTCATGGAGTGGGCGGTATCTCTGTTATCAGAGTCAGTGGGCCCCAGACTTTAAATATCGTCTCTAAAATCTGCCCGTTTTTGCCGGCACATCCTGAGTCTCACAAAGTCTATTTCGGGAATCTGAAAAACTCCCAGTCAGGCGATGAGATTGACGAGGTTCTGGCAACCTACTTCAAAGAAGGCCGTTCTTTCACCGGTGAAGAAGTTATTGAAATCTCCTGCCACGGAAGCCCGCTGATCTGCCAAACAATCTTGAATCAATTAGTCAATCTGGGTGCTCGTCCGGCGGATCGCGGGGAATTTACTTTCCGCGCGTTTATGAACGGGAAGCTGGATCTGGTTCAGGCGGAATCCGTTCTTTCTTTGATCGAATCCCAAAGCCAGCAAGCCGCCAAACTGGCCCTGCGCCAGCTTAAGGGGACTCTTTCCCACAAGCTTGAAGAAATCGAAGATGATATGACCTGGATTCTGGCGCACGCCGAAGCCAGTATTGATTTTTCCACTGAGGGCATTGAAGTCATCGAAGAAAATGTCATTCAGGTTCGTCTGAAGAAAATCGAAGCGGGTCTGAAGGAACTGGTGGCCACTTTCAAGGTGGGCCGTCTGTTGAAGGATGGTTTCCGTATTGTTCTGACCGGTCTTCCGAATGTGGGTAAATCCAGTTTGCTGAACTTGTTCCTGGAAGACGAACGGGCCATTGTGACGGACATCCCAGGAACCACGCGGGATGTGATTCACGGTGATACGACTTTTGAGGGCGTGAAGTTCACTTTCGTGGATACCGCCGGCCTTCGTGATGAAGCCACTGATCTGGTGGAGCGAATTGGTATCCAGAAAAGCTATGAAGCGCAGAATGAATCCGATGTGGTGTTCTTTGTTTACGACATCGAAAAGGGCCTGGGAGCTGAAGAGCTGCAGATTTTGGAGTCTTTGGACCCGGCAAAAACCTATATTCTGGCCAATAAAACCGACAAAATAGGGGGGTCTAAACCCCTGGAAACTGTCGAAAAAACACTGAAAAACAGTAAATTTTTCCAAAAACTGACAGACCCTGGGGCTTTCTTCACAAGAAGGGTGTTCTTTGTCAGCGCTCTTGATAAAAAGGTGCGTTCTGAGGTGCTTAAGGACCTGGTGAAAGAGTTCGCCGATTTGCAGGTGGAAAACACAGTGCTGATTTCCAATGCCCGTCATTTCGAGAATCTTTCCCGCGCCCTTGAAAACACCCAACGTTCACAATCAGTCGTGGCGCAAGGGTTAGGTGCTGAGTTTTTGGCTCTTGAGTTTAAAGAAGCTCTCATTGCGATCCACGAAACTTTGGGGAAACGGTTTGATGATCAGATCATGGACCGGGTCTTTAAAGAGTTTTGTATCGGGAAATAATTATGGCTAACAAAAAATATGATGTGATTGTTGTCGGTGCCGGCCACGCGGGTATTGAGGCGTGTCTGTCTTCTGCGCGTCTGGGTTTGAACACCCTGATGGTGACCACCAATACGGATCGTATCGGTTATATGAGTTGCAACCCGTCCATCGGGGGACTTGCCAAGGGACACATGGTTCGCGAGATCGATGTGCTGGGCGGTCAGATGGGTGTTGCAGCTGATGAAACCTGCATCCAGTACAAACGCTTGAATGCCTCGAAAGGTCCCGCGGTTCGCGGCACCCGTGTTCAGAACGACAAGCACTTGTATTCTCAATTCCAGAAAGAGGCCTTGTACAACCAGCCTAACCTTGAGGTTCTTCAAGGGGAAGTAAAACGCCTGATTCTGGAAAAGGATCTGTGTGTGGGCGTGGTTCTGCAGGATGGTTCTGAGATTTTCGGTAAAGCGACTATCATCACCACCGGAACTTTCATGAACGGGGTTATGCATATTGGTCTTCGCCAAGAAGCGGGCGGCCGCGTGGGGGATCAACCTTCGATCGGTCTGTCTGATCAATTGGCGCAGTTCGGTTTTGAAGTCAAAAGACTTAAAACCGGAACTCCGGCGCGTTTGCTGAAAGATTCCATCGACTGGTCTAAAACCATTCCGCAAGCCGGGGATGAAAAAGTTTATCCATTCAGCTTCCGTTCCTCTGATAAATTGAAACTTCCCCAGGTGCTTTGTTACCTGACTCGCACGACGGAAGAAACCCATGACATCATCCGGGGCAACCTGGATAAATCCCCTATGTACTGCGGGATTATTGAAGGTGTGGGTCCTCGTTATTGTCCTTCGATTGAAGATAAAATCACTCGTTTCGCAGAAAGAACCAGCCACCAGACATTCCTGGAGCCGGAAGGTCTTTCCACGGATTTGATTTATCTGCAGGGTATTTCCACCAGTCTTCCGGAAGATGTTCAGGATCGGTTCTTAAAAACCATCCCGGGTCTTGAGAACGTGAAAGTCGCACGCTACGGCTATGCGGTGGAGTATGACTATATCGAGCCGACCCAGATTTGGCATCGCCTTGAAACCAGAACCATTCGTCAATTGTTCCTGGCAGGTCAGATCAACGGCACTTCCGGTTATGAAGAAGCGGCGGCGCAGGGTTTGATTGCGGGTATCAATGCGGCTCACAGTATTTTGGGTCGCGAGGAATTTATCTTGAGTCGTGATCAGGCCTATATGGGTGTGATGATCGATGATCTTGTGACGAAAGGAACGCGCGAACCGTATCGTATGTTCACTTCGCGCGCAGAGCACAGACTTGTTTTGCGAGAAGACAATACTATCGACAGGTTGAGTGACTTGGGTCGCCAACTGGGTCTTGTTTCCGAAGAGTCTTTTGAGCTTTTAACGAACTTGCGTGCCCGCCGTCAGACTTTGCATGATCGTTTGAAGAACACCGTGCTTTATCCAACCAAAGATATTCAGGCTATTCTGGCGACAATCCCGACTCCAGCTATGTCGAAGTCCTTAACTTTCGAAGAGTTGCTGCGTCGTCCTGAGCTAACGAGTTCACACCTGGAATTGCTAAATTTTGAGCTGGATCCGGATCCGAATGTGGTTGAGCCGGTCGAAATTGAGGTGAAGTACTCGGGTTACGTCAAACGCCAGATGGACCTGATCACTCAGTCCAAACGCCTGGAAGAAATGCTCCTTCCAGAGGGGCTGGAGTATGGTGAAATCCGGGGTCTTTCCAATGAAGAGAAGGATAAGCTGCAACGCGTTAAGCCCCGTACCTTAGGTCAAGCTCAGCGGATAAGTGGTGTTAATCCATCCGCTATTCAGGCTATAATGATCCATCTAAAAGGTCATAAAAAGATCAAGGAGATGGGGCTTGAAGGACAATCAGGAACAGGCAGCACCGATAGTATACTGGCGCATTGATGAGTGGTTCCCTGATCTAAGTCCAGATCTGAGAGCTCGACTTAAGACCTACCATGAAGAGCTATTGAAGTTTAATCGAACGCTGAATCTTATTTCAGCCAAGACGCTTTTTGTGGCGGATGCTCTTCATTTTGCCGATTCAATCCTGGCCTCTCAGGCCATTATGAAATCCAATCCTAACCTAGATAAAGTCTATGACCTGGGGTCCGGCAACGGTTTCCCGGGTATGGTGTTCGCTCTTTTGTATCCCAAGGTGCAAGTAGTCCTTGTTGAGGTCGATCAGAAGAAGTGCGAGTTCCTGACCCACATGGCGGGTGTTTTGAAGCTTTCTAACGTGACGGTCGAGAACAAAACCATCGAGTCTTTCCCGGATGGTTCTATGAACTATGTGATGGCCCGCGGACTGGCGAATATTTCCAAGTCCATCATGATGACCCGTAAAGTGGTCCCTAAAGGCGGTGTTTTCTATCACCTGAAGAGCGAGGAGTGGGGGATTGAAGTGGGAGATATTCCGACCCAGCTTTGTTCCGTATGGACGCCGTCGCTCGTGGGGGAATACAAGCTTCCGATCGGGGCTATTAAGTTTTCAGTGGTGAAAACAGACAAGATCGCGTGATGTTCCACGTGGAACATCCGAAAAGACGCTAATGATGACCCCCGGCCGCTGGTTCGGGGGTTTTTTCTTCCCCTAGGCCGACTTCTTTCATTCTTTCTTTTACGTCCCAGCTTTTTTTGGCATTCCTAAAGCGCTGCTCGGTCTGATAGGACGCCCATTCCTGGGGATCAGGCCAAGTCTCTCCCTTTTTGAAGGCTTTGCTGTAGGAGCGCTTTGCTTCCTTTCGGCGGGCTTCAATCTTTAGCTCCAGATACTGCTTCTCTTGCTCCAGGCGCGTGATCTTTTCTTTGGATTCGCGCACACGTTTCTGGGCGTATTTAATCTGACCTGTTTGCGGAACAACCTCGGCCAACTCCTTCTCAAATCCCTCAAGACCCTTTTTCTCGGATTCAAGAGCGGCCGAAGTGGCGCCAAGCTGTGATTGATAGTCGTTGAATATAGGATCTTTCAGTTCCGGATTTGGATCCGGCTTACTGCACGCAATAAGGCTGAAAGTAAGAAGAAACAGGGTGATTATTCTCATAAATACAGTTGTTCCACGTGGAACATCGGCAAAAAACGCGAAAAACATAAGACGGCGCGCGAAAAACTGGTCTTTATTCTTGAATGTTCACGCAAAAAGGAGGATTTTTTTAGCTCAAGGAGGAAAAATGGCAAAAACAATCTGCATAGCGAATCAAAAGGGTGGTGTTGGTAAGACAACGACGTCTGTGAACCTCTCTTCTGCCTTGGCGTCTCTTGGAAAAAGAGTTCTTTTGATCGATATGGATCCTCAAGGCAATGCCTCCAGCGGTTTGGGTATCAAAAGATACGAAAGCCAGGATGCGAATAGCTACCACGTACTCATCGGCGAAAAAACTCTGACCGAGGCTACTCAAAAGACCTCCAATCCAAACCTTCAAGTATCCACGGCTAATCCGGATCTGGTGGGTGCGGAGATTGAATTGGTTGATATGCCGCAGCGTGAGTACCGTCTGAAGCAAGCCATTGCCACAGTGGCTGATCAATATGACTTTGTGATCATTGATTGCCCTCCATCTTTGGGTCTTTTGACTTTGAACTCCTTGAATGCGGCGGACAGTTTCCTTGTGCCTCTGCAGTGTGAGTACTATGCACTTGAAGGGCTTAGTCAGCTTTTGAATACGGCGGGACTAATCAAAAAGAATTTGAATCCTCAACTGCATATCGAAGGCATCGTTCTGACGATGTTTGATATTCGAAATAATCTGAGTCACCAAGTAGTGACCGAGATTAAGAACCACTTTGGCGAGAAAGTATTCAACGCCATCATTCCAAGAAATGTACGCCTCAGTGAGGCACCAAGCCATGGACAATCCATCTTCGAGTACGACAGCAAATCCATCGGCGCCGTCAGATACCTAGAGCTTGCACGTGAAGTGATTGCTCGCTCGGAAGTAAAAGTGACGCCGGAAATGGCTCCACAGACAGAACAAATGGCATAAGAAGGGGAATTTAAATGTCTGATATTGCTGTAGAATCCTCAAACAAGAAAAAAGGCCTGGGCCGCGGCTTGGGCTCTTTGTTGGGTGGTCCGGCTCCGGAACAAGCTCCGGCAGCTCCGAAGGCACCTGCTGCCACATCTATTAATAATACAGTAGCTACAACTCCCGCTCCAGCGGCTGCTCCTCAAACAGCGACACCCGTCGCCCCTCCCGTAGACCCTGAGAGCAAAATCTGGAAAGTGGGAATTGATAAGCTTTCACCTGGTCAATACCAGCCTCGTAGAACTTTTGAGAAAGAGCCTCTTCAGGAGCTTGCTCAGTCTATTAAAGAGAACGGTATTCTTCAGCCCATCGTGGCTCGTCGTACGGCTTCCGGGAAACTGGAAATCGTGGCCGGTGAACGCCGCTGGCGTGCATCCCAACTGGCGGGATTGCATGAAGTTCCAGTTATCCTTAAGAATTACGATGACAAACAAGCGCTGGAACTGGCGATTGTTGAGAACATTCAGCGTGAAGATCTGAACCCGATCGAGGAAGCAGAAGGTTACTCCCGTCTGATTTCTGAGTTTAAACTGTCTCAGCAGCAGGTTGCAGAGAAGGTGGGTCGTGACCGTGCAACGGTGGCCAACGCTGTTCGTTTGTTGTCTTTGCCTGACTCTGTAAAAGAGATGATCTCTGGAAACGAACTTTCCGTGGGTCACGCCAAGGTTCTTCTTTCTTTGCAGGATCCAAAGAAGCAGATCGAATTTGCGAAAAAAGTGGTGAACGAAAAAATCGCGGTTCGTAAGCTGGAAAAAATGGTGCAAGCCGTCGTGAAAGGTCACGAGGAAGTTGAAGAGGCACCGACTTTTGATTCTAATGTAACCCAGCGTTTGATTTCTGGTTTGAGCGATGAGCTTCAGAAAATGCTGGGTACGAAAGTGAACATTGATTATGCCAATTCAAAAGGTAAAATCACCATTCACTTCTATTCCGATGACGAACTGACCAATATGGTAGATAGGCTTAAAGAAGGATGGCAGTAAACCTTTCCCCCGCACACCAAGAAGATCTTTTGACTGGTCATGTGACGGCAATCCTTGACCAGGGGACCCATTTCGAAGGAAAGCTCAGCTTCGAGGGGACCGTTCAAATTGGCGGTGATTTTAAGGGGGAAATCTTTACCAAGGATACCATCGTTATCAACGAAGGGGCCTCTGTAACGGCCCAGATCGAAGCTGATACCATCGTTATCAGCGGCCGGGTGGAGGGAAATCTCTTTGCCCGTCGCAGGGTTATCATGCACCCTCCGGCCATCTTTAAAGGCACCGTGACATCCCCAAGCCTGCGAATCGACGAAGGCGTCGTTTTCGAGGGCGCGTCCTACATGCCTAAGTCTTAGGCAGCGAACATTATCAATTAGAAATTCGCCTTGACCTGTTCCGGCCCCCAATGCTAATCCCGAAGGTCAAAAAATCAGTAGGGATTTCAACAAAATGGACATTTTTGCACAACTAGGTATCAATACCACGGCCGGCATTCAGTTTGTGTTCTTCGCAATCGCTTTGATCTTTTTAAGCAAAGTCGTCTTCGGTCCGTATGCGCATGCATTGGAAGAAAGAGAAAGAAGAACCAAGGGCGGCGAAGATCTTGCTCTTGAATATCAAAACAAATCCGTAGAGTTGCAGACAGAGTACGAAGTAAAAACCCGTGATCTGAACAGCCAGATGAAATCCATCATTGATGCGGCCAAATCTCAGGCGACCAAAGATTACGAATCTGCAGTTTCCAAAGCTCGCGCAGAGGCGGACAAACTTGTTCAGGACAACAGAAACTCCATCACCAGTGCGGTTGCAACTGCGGCGGGTGAATTGAAGTCCCAGACAAATTCTGTAGCGATGGCAATCACCAGCAAGCTTCTTGGCAAATAAAGAGAGTAGTGCATATGAAATTGATTTTGAATGTATTGGTACTTCTGGCTCCAGCAGCGGTATTCGCGGCAGGTGGCGGTCATCACGGTGACAATCATATCCCAACTTCCACAATCATGTTCCAGGCGATCAACCTGACGATCCTGTTTGCGGCGATCATCTACTTTACTAAAGATGCCATCGTGTCCTTCTTTGCAGGTCGTAAAGCGGCTTACCTGGAAGCGGCTCAGAAATCCGCGTTTGCGCGTGAGCAGGCTGAAAAAGAATTCGTTGATATCAAAAACAAACTGGCAAATCTGGATCAGACCCGTGAAGAGAACCTGCGCAAAGCACAGACTCACGCTGAAGATCTTAAGAAGCAAATTCTTGAAGAAGCCAATGACGTTACAAAACGTATTAAAAATGATGCCGAACTGACAGCACGTCTTGAAGTTCAGCGCGCTCAAAAAGAGCTTCGCACCCAGCTTCTGCAGGACTCTGTTGAAGCAGCCCGCATCGTTTTGACGAAGGACCTTGGTTCTTCCGATCAGCAAAAACTGCAAAAAGATTTCATCAACAACGTTGGAGTGTAAGCCGATGAGAGTCAGCGAGATTTCCAAAAGATACGCAAAAGCCCTTCTGGCTGTAGCAAAGCAAAAAGGCATCCACACTCAAGTGCACGCAGAACTGCAAGCGCTGGTGAAGTCCTTCGCGGGCGATGCCTCTGTAAAAAACTATTTCGAAAATCCAATGATCGGTTCTGATCAGAAGATCGCAGCTGTAAAAGCATCTTTGTCCGGCAAAGGTGTGTCTGAAGAAGTGGTGAACACACTTGTTCTTCTGGCTGAAAAAAACCGCTTCGGTGTTCTTGAGCAAATCTCCTTCGCCTACCGCGACCTTCTGGATCTGGAAGATGGCGTGACTCGCGGAGTGGTTCGTTCTGCCCAGCCTTTGGCGGCGGATGCTCAAAAAGACATCGAACAAAAAATCACTAAAGTTTTGAATAAGAAAATCGTTCTGACGTACGAACAGGATTCCAAACTGCTTGGTGGCGTGGTTGCCACTGTAGGCGGCTGGACTTTCGATGACAGCATCGACACTCATCTTAAAAAATTAAATGAAGAACTAAACAGGAGAGCCAACTAACAATGGAAACACAAATCCGTGCTGACGAGATCAGTCGCGTTCTCAAAGAGCAAATCAATCAATACAACAAAAAGATTGAAGTAAGTGAAACAGGTAGCGTTCTTTCCGTAGGGGACGGGGTTGCTCGTATCTATGGTCTTGAAAACGCAATGGCTGGTGAACTTGTAGAGTTCCCAGGCGAAGTATACGGAATGGTTCTGAACCTTGAAGAAGGTTACGTTGGTGCCGTATTGTTCGGTGAAGACCGTCACATCAAAGAAGGCGACGTAGTTAAAAGAACGAAAAAGATCGTTTCCGTACCTGTAGGTGAAGCTCTTCTTGGTCGCGTTGTAGACGCTCTTGGTAACCCGATTGACGGCCGTGGCGCTATCAACACGCCTCACTCCCGTATCGTTGAAACAAAAGCTCCTGGTATCGTTTACCGTCACCCGGTTGAAGAGCCTCTTCAAACTGGTATCAAGGCGATCGACGCCCTTGTACCAATCGGTCGTGGTCAGCGTGAGTTGATCATCGGTGACCGTCAAACTGGTAAAACAACTATCGCCGTTGACACTATCATCAACCAAAAAGGTTTGAATGTTCAGTGCTTCTACGTAGCTATCGGTCAAAAACAATCCACAGTTGCCTTGGTAGTTGAAAAACTGCGTGCAGCGGGTGCTCTTGAGTACACGACTGTTATCGCGGCCAACGCTTCTGACCCAGCTCCACTTCAATACCTGGCTGCTTACTCCGGTACAGCGATGGCTGAATACTTCCGTGATACTGGCAGACACGCTCTGATCGTATACGATGACTTGACGAAACAAGCTCAAGCTTACCGTCAGTTGTCTTTGCTTCTTCGTCGTCCTCCGGGCCGTGAAGCTTACCCAGGTGACGTATTCTATTGCCACAGCCGTTTGTTGGAACGTGCTTCCAAATTGTCTGCTGATAAAGGCGGCGGTTCTTTGACTGCATTGCCAATCATCGAGACTCAAGCGGGCGATATCTCTGCTTACATCCCTACAAACGTGATCTCCATCACTGATGGTCAGATCTTCCTTGAATCTGATTTGTTCTACAAAGGTGTGCGTCCAGCGATCTCTGTAGGTAAATCCGTTTCTCGCGTTGGTGGTGCGGCTCAGATTAAAGCGATGAAACAAGTTGCAGGTTCCCTGAAACTTGAGCTTGCTCAGTTCCGTTCCATGGAAGCTTTTGCGGCGTTTGCATCCGACCTGGATAAGGCGTCCCAGCAACAGCTTGCTCGTGGTCGTCGTCTGATTGAAGTGTTGAAACAGCCTCAGTACTCTCCGGTAAAAGTTGAAGAGCAAATCATCATGATCTTCGCTGCTGGTAACGCGTTCGTTGACCAATACCCAGAGACAGACGTTAAGAGATACGAAAAAGAGATGATCGAGTTCTTGAAAAACAAGCACTCTGACATCATCAAAACGATCTCTGAGAAGAAAGCGATCGCTGACGATACTAAAAAAGCATTGTTGGCAGCTCTTGAAGAGTTCAAAGCTATCTTCCAACCTTCTAACAAGTAATTTGGTGCTTAAATGGCAAGCTTGAAGGATATCCGGGCTCAGATTGAGTCCACTAAAAACACCCAGCAGATCACGAAGGCGATGAAGCTCGTGTCTGCTGCAAAGTTGAGAAAGGCGCAGAATAACATCGTTAATATGCGTCCTTATGCTCTGGCTTTGCGTCAGGTGATTGCGGATATCGCTGTGACCAATAAAGTGTCGCATCCGTTGATGGAGAAGAAAGAACAAGTAAAGAATGTTTTGCTTGTTGTTATCACTTCTGATCGCGGTCTTTGCGGCGCTTTCAACAGCAATATCAACAAATTCGCTGAAGCTTATTACAACAACAACAAGACTTCTCTGGAGAAGATCGACTTCCTGTTCGTGGGTCGTCGTGGTCATGACTACTTCGCAAGACGTGGTATCAAAGCGGTGGATTACATCACCAAGCTTGATAAAGACATCTCCTATGAGCTGGCTTCCAAAGTTGCCAACCGCGTGATGAATGATTACCTCGAAGGTTCATACGATGAAGTTCGTATCGTTCACAATGAGTTCAAATCTGCAATCTCTCAGGTTGTGACGGCTGAAACTCTTCTGCCAATTGATCTTGGTATGACGACTTTCAAAAAAGAAGCTGACACTGCTTCCAACTTTGCTGTCGACATGATCTTCGAACCGGCTCCAGAGCAAATCATCAAAGAATTGCTTGAGAAGCACTTCGAGCTTCAGGTTTACAGATGTATGTCCGAGTCTGTTGCGGGTGAACATGGCGCTCGTATGAGCGCGATGGAAAACGCGACAAACAACGCGAAAGAGATGATCAACAAACTCACTCTGACGTACAACAAACTGAGACAAGAAAAAATTACTACAGAATTGATTGAAATCGTATCTGGCGCTGAAGCGCTTAAAGGATAGGGAGCTGAATAATGGCATTCGGTAAAGTAAAACAGGTAATGGGTCCCGTAGTAGACGTGGAATTTGAAGGCGGGGAACTTCCTGCGATCAACTCCGCTCTGCGTGTAACAAATAAATTTATCTCTGACGTTGAATTCAACCTTGTTCTTGAAGTTGCTCAGCACTTGGGTGACGGTGTTGTAAGAACGATCTCTATGGACCAGACTGAAGGTTTGGTTCGTGGTGAAAAAGTTAAAGCGTTGGGCACTCAGATCACTGCGCCAGTAGGCCGTGAAGCTTTGGGTCGTATCATCAACGTGGTTGGTGAACCAATCGACGAAATGGGCCCGGTAAACGCAAAAGAACAATGGGGCATCCACAGAACTGCTCCTAAGTTCGAAGATCAGGCGACAGCCGCTGCAATGTTGATGACTGGTATCAAGGTCGTTGACTTGCTGGCTCCATACGCAAAGGGTGGTAAGATCGGTCTGTTCGGTGGTGCCGGCGTAGGTAAAACCGTATTGATCCAGGAGCTTATCCGTAACATCGCTACTGAGCACGGTGGTTTCTCCGTATTCGCGGGCGTTGGTGAGCGTACTCGTGAAGGTAATGACTTGTGGCAAGAGATGAAACAGTCTGGCGTTTTGGCCAAGACTTCCCTGGTGTTCGGTCAGATGAACGAACCTCCTGGAGCTCGTGCGCGCGTTGCTTTGACTGGTCTGACTGTTGCTGAGTACTTCCGTGACGTTGAAAATCAGGACGTATTGTTCTTCGTAGACAACATCTTCCGCTTCACTCAAGCGGGTGCCGAAGTTTCCGCATTGTTGGGTCGTATCCCTTCAGCGGTTGGTTACCAGCCAACTCTTTCCACTGAGATGGGTACTCTTCAAGAGCGTATCACTTCCACTAAAAAAGGTTCCATCACTTCCGTTCAAGCGGTTTACGTACCAGCGGATGACTACACGGATCCAGCTCCGGCAACCACGTTCACTCACTTGGATGCTACGACAAACTTGGATCGTGATATCGCAGCTATGGCGATCTTCCCAGCGGTTCACCCGTTGACTTCCACTTCCCGTTTGTTGGATCCAACAGTTATCGGTGAAGAGCACTACAAGTGCGCTCGTGACGTTCAGGCGTTGTTGCAGCGTAACCGTGAGCTTCAGGATATCATCGCGATCCTGGGTATGGACGAATTGTCTGAAGCGGATAAACTGGTTGTTTCCCGTTCTCGTAAGATCCAGCGTTTCTTGTCTCAGCCGTTCTTCGTTGCTGAGCAGTTCACTGGTTTGCCAGGCCGTTATGTTGATATCAAAGACACTGTTAAAGGTTTCCGCGAGATCCTTGATGGTAAACACGATGCTCTTCCAGAGCAGGCGTTCTACCTGGTTGGTACTATCGAAGACGCTATCGAGAAAGCTAAGAAGCTGCAGGCTTAGTGCCTGCCTCTTCCTAAGGGGTGAATATGAAACTGACAATCGTGACACCGGAAAAGCGCATCCTTGTTGGCCAAGAGGTCGACGAGGTGACTGTTCCAGCATTCAAGGGGGAACTAAACATTCTTCCTGGTCACGCTCCATTGATCACCACTCTGGAAACAGGCGTGATGAAATGGAAACTCAAAGGGAAAGAAAAGCAGGACGTGGCTGTTATCAGCTGGGGTTACTGCCAGGTTTCTCCTGAGGGCGTGAATATTCTTGCCAATATCGCTGACCTTCCTGAAGACATTGATCTTCAGGCGACAAAAGAGTTCTTGGCTCTATCTGAAAAGAAGATCATGAACGAACTGATCACAGACGAAGACTGGGCAGAGTTCCAGCGCGACTGGGCTCATGCGAGAGCGAAAATCGAAGCGGCTGAACAACAGCCAGCGAAGAAGTAAGAAACTAAAACGGAGGCCACAAGCCTCCGTTTCTTTTTTTGAGAATGTCGTTTTTTAGATCTAATCCTTCAAGGCAAACGAGCCTTGAGAGCTTTTAAGAATCTCATCCCGGTACTGGGCGATCTTTTTTCCGGCGTCCTTGTGATTGAAGTAAAGCTGAATCACCTGACGATAGCCGCGCGACTTCGGGAACAGGCGGGGTGCTCCCAAATTCACCACAATCAGTTTCTGGCGCTCCTGCGGGGAAAGGCCGCGCACCTGACGGGCCGTGCGGGGGCCGGTGACCCCGACGAATAAAGCAGTGCACTGTTTCTTCCTGAGCAATCCGGAAAGGTCCTTACCCAGTGAATGGTTATCCAGCTTCAGGCTTGGAATCTTCTTTTTGTCGCTGCCGATAAATGAAATCAGAAAATCCTGGGAAGGTGAGGCTGCACAGATAGTTTCAGCCGAAGCGGGCTTGCGCGCGGATTTGGCCGAGGGCAACTGGCGTGGGATCAGACTGGTTTTAAGATTCTGGGAAAGAACCTCGTCCTCGATTTCAGCGTATTGAGGCGATGTAAGACTGTTGCCACTTAAAAGCGACGGAAGCTTGGGGTCACGGCGATAGACGTTGGCAAAGGCCTTTACGCGCAGAATTCGGCGAAGCTTTTCATCCACGCTGGCAGAGGAAAGCTCGCCGGATTTCAGGGCCGCCAAAACGTAATCAAAAGCCTTTCCCTGATCGGCAAAAGACCAGGTCAGCATCACAATGTCCGATCCTGATTGCAGGGCACGCAGGGCTGCGGCCTCGGGGCGAAGCACTTGTTTGGATCCTTGCATCTGCAGATCATCGGTCATCACCAGGCCCTGGTATTTCAGCTCATCGCGCAGAAGATCCCTGGAAATCTTCGTGGAAAAACTAGCAGGCTCAAGATCCTTATCAAGACCCGGATAAATCAGGTGCGACATCATCACCGCAACGTTGGCGCCGATTTTGGAATAACCCATGAAAGGAATCAGATCGCGCTTTTTCATTTCTTCCAGCGTGGCGCTGTTTTTAACCACCGTCACATGCGGATCCTGATTCAAACTGCCAGTACCCGGGAAATGCTTCGCCGTCGGAATCACGCGCGCTTTTAAAAGACCTTTGGAATAGGCCACGCCGATATCACGCACAAGCACCGGGTCGGAACCAAAAGACCGGACACCAATGAAGCTTGTTGAATATGGATCCACCACATCCAGCACCGGGGCAAGATTCATGTTGAAGCCCACTTCGCGAAGGAACAGCCCGGTTTGATAGCCCATTTCTTCTGCCAAAAGCGGGGACTGGGTTTGCCCCAGAGCCAGGGCATTCGGAGGCGCGGGCGTGATCGGCAGGCGGGACACAGATCCCCCCTCCTGATCGATGGCAATCAGCGGAGGAAGTTTGGAATATTTGTAGCTTGATTTATAAAGGGCCAGATTCAGTTCCCGGATCTGCGGGGCTGAAACCATGTTGCGCTTAAATAGCAGGAAAGAACCGGGTTTGTATTTCGCGATAAAGGATTCAAGTTCCGGAGCCACGTCTTTGTGGGGAAAACCCACGATGAAAAGTTGTCCGACTTTTTCTTGAGAGCTCATTTGTTTGATCTTGGAATCGATGACTTTTGACAGTTTGTCAGCCGAAGGACCAGAAGCTAGTACAAGGTGGGGAAAAACAAGAATCAGCAGACAAAAACTAAAATTCCTAAGGATTCCCCTGATATACTTGTTCATAAGATCAGACTATCACTTGGCCCCTACGAGGCCAGACGAGATTTGAGAGACAGCATGAAATTGCACCAAAGTCTTAAATCAAAAGTATGTATTCTGCTCACTTTGCTGGTGGGCTTTTCTGCCTATGCTCAGGATATCGAGCAAGAAGTGGAAGCCGCCGACGATGTTGAGATTCAGCAGCAGCAGCAAGCCCCCGCGGACTTTGATGATCTAACACCTGTAGAAACCACCGACATGGACGAAGAGTCTGACCCCTTCGCGGAAGAATCCACGACAACACCGGAAGAAACTTCCACCGCAGAAACGGAAGAGGTTGCGCCAGCTCCTGAGGAGCCCGCTGTGATTGAGGCTCCGGTTCAAAGATATGCCGAGCCGACGCCAAGCCCGGCCTTGGAAAACCTTCCTTTGGTGGAGGTGCAGATTCGTCAGGACAATCTGGCTGACTACAAAGTCCGACGCGAAACTCACGGCACCTATGTGTCGTTTGATTATGAGGCGATCGAATTTAAAAACTTCATTTCCACTTTGGACGGCCAATCCTACAAGGCCGTTTTTGGTTCGGACACGGTGAACCTGATTCAACTGGGTGTGGACTATAAATACAACTTCATGCTGGGCTCTTTGGCGGCGGGTGCTTTCTATGGCGTTGGTAAAGTCGACGGCAACAGCGATCGCAGTCTTGAAATCACCAAATATGGCATCGGCTTTAAATTCACGGCCGACATGCTGATGAATGAGCCTTACGTGGCCCCTTATGTGGGAATCAACGTCTGGCAGATGGGATTCTCGGAAAAAAGTGCGACGGATTCATTCTCAGCAACCACTCAGATGGGTTACAACTACACGGTGGGATTATTGATCCAGCTTGATTGGATTGATTACGAAACGGCGAAAGAAAGCACGTTCAACTGGGGTCTTGAAAACACCTTCATCGACGTCTATGCGACTCAGTATGCAAAAACCGAAGCGCCGGATGATCCGGACACCACCACAGACTTCCTGTTCGGTGGCGGTCTTCGTTTGGAATTCTAGATAAGTCTTAAAAGAGCGTCGATCTCTTCGTGAACTGCGGACCAGGTGATATTGCTCATTTTGATGTTCAGGCGGTTGTCCGGAGTCAGTGAATACTTTTTGCTTTCACGGATTGCCAGTTGAATCACCTTTTCCGGGCTCAGTTTGGTTTTCTCGGTGAAGATCAAAGAAATGGATTTTAATCCCGCACTGATATCACGAACACCCAGCTCTTTACACTGACGACGAATCAACATAAGGCCCATCAAATTCACGGTTTGTTCCGGGATCGGTCCGAATTGATCACGCAGCTCCTCTTCAATGCGATCCAGCTCTTCATTGGAAGTAATGTCCGCCAAAGCCTTATAGTAACCCAGACGGATGCGGATGTCTTTGATATAGGCATCCGGGATCAGGGCCGGGATTTTCAGATTCAGTTCCGGATCCAGATCCATGTCTTCAACCGCTTCACCCTTGGCTTCCGCCAAAGCCTCGTTCAGAAGATCCATGTACATTTCATAACCCACGGAATTGACGTGACCGGATTGCTCTTCACCCAGAATGTTTCCGGAACCGCGAAGTTCCAGATCATACTGGGCAATCTTGATGCCGCTGCCAAGCGCGGTGTTTTCCTGAATGATCTTAAGACGCTCTTGCTGCTCTTTATCGAGCTTGTGATTTCTTGGCATCATCAGATAACAGTAAGCCCGCGTTTTGGAGCGGCCCACGCGTCCACGCAGCTGATAAAGCTGGGAAAGTCCAAACAAGTGCGCGGTATCAATGAACATGGTGTTAGCACGTGGCACGTCCATGCCGGATTCCACAATCGCCGTACACACGAGCACATCGATTTCGTGGTGGAAGAAGGCGAGCATGGCTTTTTCAAGCTCGTGTTCTTCCATTTGTCCATGGGCCACGCGAATCCTTGCTTCCGGCACAATCTGACGAAGCTCATCGACCAGGCCATAGATGGATTCAATGCGGTTGTGGATAAAGTACACCTGGCCGCCACGCGAGATTTCCGCCGTCACGGCTTTGCGAATGGTTTCCGGATCGAACTTGGTCACAAAGGTGCGGGTTGGCAGACGATCCACCGGAGCCGTGTTGATCAAACTTAAATCGCGAATCCCGACAAGCGCCATATTCAGTGTGCGTGGGATAGGAGTTGCCGACAACGTCAGGGTGTCGACGCTGGTTTTGATCTTTTTGATTTTCTCTTTATGAGTGACGCCGAATTTTTGTTCTTCGTCGATAATCAAAAGGCCCAGGTCTTTATAGGCAATGGACGATCCCAGAAGTTTGTGGGTGCCCACGATCAAATCAACTTTGCCGTCTTTCAAATCCTGCAAAGTCTTTTTCACTTCAGCCGGAGTCACGAAACGATTCAGCACGCGAATATCCACCGGCCAGCCTTCGAAACGTTTTTTGAAGGTTTCAAAGTGCTGGAAGGTCAAAACGGTGGTCGGTGCCAGCACCGCCACTTGTTTTCGGGCTTGAATGGCAAAGAACGCCGCGCGCATGGCAACTTCCGTTTTACCGAAGCCCACATCGCCGCACACAAGCCGATCCATGGGCTTCGTGGATTTAAGATCTTTGCGGATGTCATTGATGGCGCGAAGCTGATCATCGGTTTCTTCATACGGGAAACCGTTTTCAAACATCATGACTTCATCTTCTTTAATCACAAAAGCGGGGCGGTGCATTTCAGCACGCTTCGCATACAAGGCCAGCAGATCCGCCGCAATGTCGCGCACGTGAGATTTGACTTTGGCTTTGGTTTTTTCCCAGGCAGTGCCGCCCAGCTTGTCCAGGATGCTGGTGCCAGCTCCAGAGAACTTCTGCAACTGACCCACGCGGTATACCGGCAGATAAAGTTTGTCTTTATCCTTGTAGCCGACCTGAATGTATTCAGATTCGACTCCGCCGATATTCATGATCTTCAGGCCTTCGTATTGGCCGATCCCGTGTTTGGTGTGAACCACCAGGTCGCCGGGCTTTAAATCACCGAAAGAAAGACGCTTGGCCTGCTTCTGGAAATCCTGGGCGCCGCTGGATTCTTTGGCGCGCTGTTTTTTGCCGTAGAAGTCCTCATCGCGCAGGAAGATGATTTTTTCCTCTTCCAGGCGCAGACTTTCCGCAAGATGGCGGGGCACGATGTGAACGATGTTTTGTTCACGATCCTGTTCCTGCAGCCAGGAATCCCAGCGGTATTCATCACTGTTGGTGCGAACGGCTTTCAGTTCCAGTTTTTCAAACACCAAAGACAACCGGTCGATATGGGACTGATTTTTGGTGCTGACAAAGATGCGATAACCCTCATCACGCCAGCGATGAAGTTTGTTGGCCGCGGCTTGCAACCACGGCTCGGTGCCGACCGCGTTGGCTAAGGCCAGGTTTGTAAAATCCTGAGTCATTGCCGTACGATATTCAACACGGGAATCATCGGAGTTTTCTTCGTCGAAGTATTCCAACGAAGAAAAATACACCTGGCGAGAGTTTAACGGATACGCCAGAGTTTCAAAGTTGACGTAGATGTCTTCAAGCTCGGGGCGGATCACATGCGCTTCACTGGTGCGATAGTCGGCTTTTAATTCCGCCCACATTTCATCCGCACAGCGAGAGATCTCCACCGGATCCAGGAACCACAGATTTAAAGCGCCCGGAAAATGATCAGCCGGAGTGGCAAGTTCGCCGTAGAAATAGGGAAGCAGGAATTCAATGCCCGGAAAGGCATTTTTTAACACCAGGGATCGCAGGGTTTCTTCGGCCTCAGCTTTATCGACTTTACGGCCCTCAAGGGAGCCGCGCACTCGCTGCAGCAGTCTTTCATGGGTTTCATCGCGATAAAGGACTTCACGCGCCGGAGTCAGAACAAAAGATTGAATCTCGTCCGAGCTTCTTTGATCAGCGACACTGAAGTG
The DNA here is from genome assembly GCF_002208115.1 of Bdellovibrio bacteriovorus. Classification (NCBI taxonomy): domain Bacteria; kingdom Pseudomonadati; phylum Bdellovibrionota; class Bdellovibrionia; order Bdellovibrionales; family Pseudobdellovibrionaceae; genus Bdellovibrio; species Bdellovibrio bacteriovorus. The sequence continues at coordinate 50,978 of NZ_CP020946.1, forward strand.
GCGAAGGCTTTCCACCTGATCCCCGAACAGATCCATGCGCACGGGCTGATTTTCAGTGGGGGGATAGATGTCGACGATACCCCCGCGAACCGCGAACTGACCCTTGTCCTCCACCATCGGAGCGGCGGTGTAACCTAAAGTGCTGAAATAGTCCGAAAGGTTTTCGGGAAGTTCATCCCCGGCACGAACAGTTTTGGAGTGATCCTTCAGGATTTTCACCGGAAGAGTTTTCTGCATCAGTGCGTCAACGGAAGATATGAAGATTTCTCCGGCTTTGGCAGACTGAGCTTTTGCCAGGAAACGAACCCGGTCGGCGACAACTTGAGTGTTCGGATAAAGACCGGAATACGGGGAAACATCGAAAGCGGGCAGAATATGACTTTGACGACTTGGGTCGAAGAACTCCAGCAAGGCTTGCAAGGTCACCGCTTCACGATGACTGCCAGTCACAACAAGATGCGGCAAGCCGTTGATTTTTTTGGAGTAAGTCTGCGACAAAAAGTAAGCAAGCGCCAGCGGAGACGCCGCCCCGGTGACTTGAATCTTTCCGCGAGTTGTTTCAAAGGCTCTTTCCAGGATGGATTCGAGTCTTGTGTGAGTGCTTTCGGCTTTCATTTGGTGGGCTCATCTTGCCACGCTTATCGCCTTGTTTCCATTCATATTTCTTGGTTTTCAAAGACGACACATATATAACTAATTGAAATCCAAATAATAACGACAACTTTGGAGGGACTAGTGCCACTCGGTGGAGTCATATTCATCGTCATTTTCATTGCTCTTTTTGGAGCCTTTTTAGTTTGGCTTGCTGCCAACATTACTGGGACAAAACCGGTATACAACCCTGTGAAGTACGAGCCTTACGAGTGCGGTATTCCTGGTATTGAGAAAAAGGAAACAAAGATTTCTGTTAAGTACTATCTGACAGCGATCCTGTTCATCCTTTTCGATATCGAGATTATCTTCATGTACCCTTGGGCGATTTCATTCCGTGAATTCATCGCGACAGGCGGAGGCACATTTGTCTTCGTTTCCATGATGATTTTCATCGCGATCTTCATCTTCGGGCTGTTCTGGGAAGTTAAATCTAAAGCTTTGGAATGGGACTAAGCGATGGGAATGGGTAAAGATATTTTCGAGATAACCGTCAACGGTTTAAAACTGGTCGTCATCTTCCTGATGATGGTTCAAGCAGTGCCTATTTTGGTTTGGCTTGAGCGCCGTGGCTCCGCATTCATTCAGGATCGTCTGGGTCCGAACCGCGTGGGTCCGCTGGGTCTGGTGCAGCTTCTTGCCGATGCGGTGAAGTTCCTGAACAAGGAAAACTTCATGCCGCAAACTGCAAAGCCGTTCCTGTACTACGCAGCTCCGGTGTTTGCTTTGATTCCGGGTACAATCGCTTTCTCTGCGATCCCGCTTTCTTCTCCGATTCAGGTTGGAACATTCGAACTGTTCGGCTCCACTTGGGGTCCTTACACTTTCCTGGTTCAGGGTTATGATATCGGCGTGGGCATCGTCTTCATCCTGGGTGTCAGCTCTTTGGCTGCTTACACGGTTTTGATGGCGGGCTGGGGTTCCGGCAACAAGTACACTTTGATGGGTGCGCTTCGTGCTTCCGCTCAAACGATCTCTTACGAACTGGCTTTGGGTCTTTCCATCGTGGGTGTGATCATGCTTTATGGCACGTTCAACCTGACTGAAATGACTTTGGCGCAGCAGGGTCCTTTGGCGTTCTCTTTCCTGGGTCACACGATCACCGCAAACTGGTTGCCGAACTGGGGTATCTTCTATCAACCGGTGGGCGCTTTGTTGTTCTTCTCGGCTGCGTTTGCAGAATCCAACCGTCTGCCATTTGACTTGGCGGAGGGTGAGTCCGAGCTGGTCGGTGGTTTCCACACTGAGTACGGCGGTTTCAAATTCAACATGTTCTTCATCGGGGAATACGGTCACATGATGATCGCTTCCGGTCTGATGGTTCTGTTCTTCTTCGGTGGTTACACGATTCCTTACGTTTCTGTGGCTGAACTGAATGAATGGGCGGCAGGTGTTGCTTCCACAGCCGGCTGGGCAAGTGCCCTGGTTGCGCTGATCCACTTCCTGGTGTTCAACATCAAGTTTGGATTCTTCATGTGGGTCTTCATCTGGGTTCGTTGGACTTTGCCTCGTTTCCGTTACGATCAGTTGATGGATCTGGGCTGGAAGACGATGCTTCCTTGGGCTTTGGCAAACACCATTATCACAGCCTTTGTGATCTACATCGCATCTTTGTAAGGAGTTAAAATGACAGCAGATGCATTTCTTTTCTGGTTTCTAGCGTTTGTCACCCTGGCCTCCGGCCTTGGTGTCATTTTGATGTCCAATCCGATTTACTCCGCTTTGTGCCTGGCAATGACCATGGTGGGTATCTCTGCCTTGTTCGTTACTTTGAACGCCTTCTTCATTGCGGGTGTTCAATTGATCGTTTATGCCGGCGCGGTCATGGTTTTGTTCACCATGGTGATCATGCTCTTCGACTTGAAAAAAGACATTCAGGCCTTCACCCGCGGCAAGTTCACGGGTGTGGTTAAAATCGCCTCGGTCGGTCTGTTTGCAGGCCTGGTAGTCGGTGCGATCGCAATGTCCGTGAATCTGATGGGTGAAAAAACCACAGACAATCCGGTGCTTGTGGGTACAGGCATGGAAACCACCAAAGCTTTGGGGCACATCCTGTTCACCAAATACATCTTCGGATTTGAGGCTTTGGGCGTTCTTCTTCTGGTAATTGCAGTGGGTGCCGTTGCTTTGGCACGCAGTAAAGGTGGAACACATGAACACTGAGTTCATCAATAATATCGGCCTGACTCATTACTTGGTTCTGGCTGCACTTTTGTTTGTTATGGGTATGGCGGGCGTTCTTCTTCGCCGTAACGTGATCGTTCTTTTGATGTCCATCGAGTTGATGCTGAACTCTGTGAATCTGACTTTCGTGGCTTTCAGTAAATATCTGGGCCTGCTGGACGGTCACATCATGGTGTTCTTCGTTATGACTATCGCAGCTGCGGAAGCGGCGGTGGGTCTGGCGCTGGCAGTATCCATCTTTAAACGATTCAACGAAGTGAACATCCGCTTCTTTGAGCACTTGAAAGGATAGGGGATAAGCTGTGAATCATTCTCTATTAATGGCAGTCCTGATTCTGGCTCCTTTCGTTGGTTTCCTGATCAACGGTGCCAGATATAAAAAACACTCTGGAAACGTGGCGGGTTCCATCGCAACGGTTGCGGTGGCGATCTCCTTTGTCTCCGCAATCTTGCTGGTTGTGGACCTGGTTTCCATGCCGGCTGAAGCCCGCCGTATCGCGGTGAGCTTCTTTGAATGGATGGCGATTGATAAGTTCAAGGTCAACGCCGGTTTCGTCGTCGATCAAATCAGCGCCATCATGATCCTGGTGATCACGGGTGTTGGTACTTTGATCCACTTGTTCTCTATTGGTTACATGCACCACGATAAAGGGGTGGCGAAATACTTCGCTTACCTGAATCTGTTCATCTTCAACATGTTGTTGCTTGTTCTGGGCGACAGTTTGCTGGTGATGTTCGTGGGCTGGGAAGGCGTGGGCCTTTGTTCTTACCTGTTGATCGGTTTCTGGTTCACAGACAAAGAAAAAGCAGCGGCGGGCATGAAAGCCTTCATCACCAACCGTATCGGTGACGCGGCCTTCTTGCTGGGTATGTTCGTTTTGTTCATCACCTTTGGCACTTTGAACTTCTCTGAACTGAATGCCTTGGCGCCAACCGTGGCTGAGTCCTCCTGGTTGGGGGCTTTGACTCTGGGCACGTTGTTCCTGTTCATCGGGGCGACTGGTAAATCCGCACAGATTCCTTTGTACGTTTGGCTTCCAGACGCGATGGCCGGTCCAACACCGGTTTCCGCCCTGATCCACGCGGCGACGATGGTGACTGCGGGTGTGTACATGATCGTGCGTCTGAATCCACTGTTTATCATGGCTCCTAACACGATGATGGTGATTGCGATCATCGGTGCGGCGACCGCGGTGTTTGCAGCGACTATCGGTATCACTCAAAACGACATCAAAAAAGTTCTGGCTTACTCTACGGTGTCTCAATTGGGCTACATGTTCCTGGCAGCCGGTGTGGGTGCGTTCGGGGCAGCGATGTTCCACTTGATGACTCACGCATTCTTTAAAGCCCTGATGTTCCTGGGTTCTGGTTCTGTGATTCACGGAATGCACGAAGAACAGGACATCCGCAAAATGGGTGGTCTGAAAAAGTACATGCCAATCACGCACATCACATTCCTGATGGGCTGGCTGGCGATCATCGGAACTCCGCTGTTCTCGGGTTTCTTCTCTAAGGATGAAATCCTGGCTTACGCGTTCCACTCTCCAATGGGTTCTCCAATCCTTTGGGCGGCGGGTGTTGTGGGTGCGACTTTGACGGCGTTCTACATGACTCGTTTGATGGCCCTGACCTTCTGGGGTAAAAGCCGTGTTTCTGCTGATGTTCATCCGCACGAATCTTCCGCGATCATGACGATTCCACTGATCATCCTGGCGATCCTTTCTGTGTTCGCGGGCTGGATCGGGGTTCCTCATGTTATCGGTGAGCACCTGGGTCACATGCCGAACTTCTGGGAGCACTGGTTGCACCCGATGATTTCTCCGATCCCGGGCTGGACTGCGATTGATCACACGACGGAATGGGTTCTGATGGGCTGTTCTGTGGGTCTGGCGACTGTTTCTGCGATCGTGGCTTACCAGTTCTATGTGAAGTCTCCAGAGACTCCGAAGAAGATCGCGGAAAGCATCAAGCCGGTTTACAACACGGTTTACAACAAGTACTTCGTGGATGAAGCCTACTTTGGTTTCATCATCAATCCGCTGGTTTCTTTGAGCAAAAACACCTGGTACTACATCGACGTGAATTTCATCGACAAGATGACGTTCTGGGCTGGTGATCTTGTGCGTGGCATGGGTTCCTTCGCCCGCTCGGTTCAGACCGGAAATATGCAACAATACGCGATGTACATCGGTATCGGCGTGGTTGTGGCCCTTTCATTTGTGATCATGAGGTAATGTATGATCCTGAGTAGCATTGTTTTCCTACCTCTTCTATTCGCGCTGTTAGTTGCGATCTGGCCTAAGGCGAACACCGTTCGCCATCTGGCTTTGGGTCTTTCCGTGATTGAATTCATCGTGAGCCTTTCCCTGTTCAAAAGCTTCGACGCTTCCGCGACGGGCTTGCAGATGGTGGAAAAGTTCATGTGGATTGAGCGCTTCGGCATCCAGTATTTCATGGGTATCGACGGGATCTCTTTGTGGCTGGTTCTGCTGACCACGTTCCTGACTCCGATTATTATCCTGGCTAGCTGGACATCCATCACTGAACGAGTCAAAGGCTTCCACGTTTGTCTGTTCATCCTGCAAACGGCGATGCTGGGCACCTTCCTGGCAATGGATGCCGTGTTCTTCTATGTGTTCTGGGAGCTTTCTCTGGTTCCGATGTACTTCATGGTCGGTATCTGGGGTGGTGCTCGCCGTATCTACGCAACCGTGAAATTCTTCATCTACACGATGGCGGGTTCAGTGCTGATGCTGGTGGCGATCATCTATATGATGTACCTGACCCAGGAAGCGACTGGCCAGATGAGTGCAAGTTTGCTTGATTTCTATCAGTTGCAAATCCCGTTTGTGGGCGGCACGTTCTTCAGTTTACAAACGTTGTTGTTCTTTGCCTTTGCATTGGCTTTCGCGATCAAGGTTCCGGCGTTCCCGGTTCATACTTGGTTGCCGGATGCCCACGTTGAAGCTCCGACTCCGGGTTCTGTGATCCTGGCGGGTGTGATGCTGAAAATGGGTACTTACGGTTTCATGCGCTGGGTGATTCCTTTGTTCCCAGAGGCTTCTGAATACTGGGCTTGGTTGTTCATGCTGATCGGTACTGTGGGCATCATCTATGGTGCTTTGGTGGCGATGGTTCAGCCGGACGTCAAAAAACTAGTGGCGTACTCTTCCGTATCCCACATGGGTTACATCCTTCTGGGCCTGTTCGCGTTTAACGCCTACGGCATGGGTGGTGGTCTGTATCAGATGCTGAACCACGGTATCTCTACCGGCGCGCTGTTCATCCTGATTGGTATGATCTACGAAAGAACGCATTCTCGTGAAATCTCCAAATACGGCGGTTTGGCGGGTGTGTTGCCAATCTTCACGATCTTCTTCTTTATCATCACTTTGTCCTCGATCGCGGTTCCAATGACCAACGGTTTCGTGGGCGAGTTCTTCATCCTTCTGGGCACTTACCAGGCTCACCCGGTCTTTGCGTACTTCGCGGTTTCCGGTGTGGTTCTGGGTGCAGTGTACATGTTGTGGATGTTTAAACGTGTGTTCTTCGGTGAACAGGGCGAGCTGGTTAAAGACGAGCATCATCCGCTTCATGACCTGAACGCGCGTGAAATCACAGTTCTGGTTCCATTGGTGATCATGGTGTTCTGGATGGGTCTGTTCCCGAATCATTTCCTGAACTTCTCTAAAGCCAGCATCGATCATCTGGTGAACAACAGAAGCAATTATAATCTGACGATTGTTCAGCCGGGCGCCTCTGAAGTTACGCACGCGCAAGGAGGTAACTAATGAATATCAATATCGGTCTTAGCGACGTGCTTTTGATCTCTCCGATGATCGCGTTGTTCCTGGCAAGTCTTCTGCCAATCACGATGAAAGTTCTTCGTGGCAACCGCGAACAACACGCCCTGATCACTTTGGGTCAGGCTTTGACGGGTATCGTGGCAGCGGTTGTGTTGCTGGTGGTCTTTGGTGGCTCTGACAAAACTGCTTTCAACAACGGTCTGATCTTTGACGGTGTCACTCAGTGGATGGGTATCATTGCCCTGGCTGGTGCGGGTGCCGCGATGGTTATGATGTATGAAAATCCGGCGACTACGGGCAAGCAGTTCTCTGAACTGATCTTCCTGGCGATGAGCAGTGCGGTGGGGATGTTGATCCTGGTTTCCGCAGTGGACCTGCTGATGGTCTTCATCGGTCTGGAAATGATGTCTTTGGCACTGTACCTGATGATCGCCATGAGCCACGAGGAAAAACTTTCCAAAGAAGCGGCCTTGAAATACTTCATCCTGGGTTCTTTTGCTTCGGCATTGTTCCTTTACGGTGTGGCTTTCATCTTCGGTTCTACCGGTGGCACAAACATCCTGAGCTTCATGGACAACGCTGCTGAACTTGTTCAGACCAGCCGTTTGTTCCTGTTTGGTGTAACTTTCGTGATCCTGGGCTTCTGCTTCAAGGTTTCGATTGCTCCATTCCACGCTTGGACTCCGGACGTTTACCAGGGGGCTCCGACTCCGCACACGGCCTTCATGGCCACAGCGGTGAAAACAGTGTCCTTCGCAGCGTTCTTGAGAATCATCGCAACCAAGTCTTTGACGGGTTCTGATCAGTTGTTCGACATCCTTCAGTGGATGGCTGTTATCACCATGATCGTGGGTAATGCCGCGGCTATCATGCAGAACAACTTCAAACGCATGATTGCTTACTCTTCCGTGGCTCACTCTGGTTACCTGATGGTGGGTCTGATCACGGCGGGTGTCAGCGACAACGGTGCGTTTGGTGCTTCGGGCGTGATCTTCTATCTGCTGGCTTACGGTTTGATGACGATCGGTGCGTTTGCGATTGCGGCGATGCTGGAAAAATCTGAAAACCATATCGTGAACATCGATGATCTGGCTGGTTTTGCAAAACAACGTCCGATGCTGGCTTTGTGTTTGACGGTGTTCCTGCTTTCTTTGGCAGGTATTCCGCCAACACTGGGCTTCTTCGGTAAGTTCTACATGTTCAACGCAGCTATCGGTGAAGGCCTTCTGTGGCTGGCAATCTGGGGTATGTTGAACTCTGTGATCGGTGTTTACTACTACCTGCGCCCGATCGTTGTGATGTACATGAAAGAAGGAAACGCGGAAATCGCGGGTCACTCTTTGAATGCAACCACAGTGACGGCGGTGGTTATGGCTCTTGCCATTGTTTTGATGGGCTTTGTATCTGGTCCCATCTTCTCGGCTGTCGAAAAAAGTCTGTTGTAGGACTTTCGCCTTGTGAACAGGGCGGGATCTTAGAATAAGACATAAATAAAGCCTCGGTGAACCCGGGGCTTTTTTATTTTCCAAAAAAGGTTTGGTCACCGCCGCGACGGACCTTATCCTATCAGTCTATGAACACCAAGTTTCACGATCTGATTTCTGAAGCCTCGAAAGTTGTCCTGGATAAGAATGTGGAAATCCGTCTGGCCATGACGTGCCTGCTGGCCGGGGGACATTTGTTGATCGAGGATCTTCCGGGCGTGGGTAAAACCACGCTGGTGCAAGTGCTGGGAAAACTGACCGGCTTAAAAACCCGCCGTATTCAGTTCACAATTGATCTTTTGCCCGCAGATGCCATCGGTGGTCAGGTGTTTCATCCGCAAGAACAAAAGTTTGTGTTTCATCCGGGTCCTTTGTTTTCCCAGATGGTGATGGCTGATGAACTCAATCGCGCGAGCCCTCGCACTCAAAGTGCGCTGTTGCAGGCGATGGAGGAAGGTGAAGTGTCCGTGGACGGAACCACCTGGCCTTTGCCAAAACCTTTCTATGTGATCGCGACCCAGAATCCGCATCAACAAACCGGAACCTTCCCGCTGCCGGAAAGCCAACTGGATCGTTTTTTGATGAGCCTGGAACTTCACCACGCTTCGAAAGAAACTGAAGTGCGTCTGCTGCAAGGGGAAGATCCGCGCGTAAGACTGCAGAAGATTTCTTCCCTCTTTACTGACGGCGAAATTGAGGCGGCGTTGGCGTCTGTGCAATCCGTGACCGTGTCGCCGGTGGTGGCCGGATACATTGCGGAGATCTTAGAGCGTTCCCGCCGTGCGGGATTTGAAGGGGCGCCACTTTCCACTCGCGCTGGCATGGCGCTGGTGCGGGCGGCGAAAGCGTGGGCGTTCTTAGAGGGACGAGATTATGTTCGTCCCGATGATGTGCAACAGGTTCTGGTTCCGGTACTGGGACACCGACTGGGAGGAAATCATGGCATCAAACGAGGTCGTGAGTGGGCCCATGCCCTTCAAAAAGCGACTCCAGTCCCTGTTTAAGAAAAAAAAGAGAACCTATATCATGCCCTCCAGATTTGGAATGGCATTCGGGGCGATGGCCCTGACGCTGTTCTTTTTGGCCGTGGGGTATGCGAACAATCTGATTTATATCTTCGTGTTCTTTCTGATCTCGGTCGCCTTCACCGGGATTCTTTTGACCAATAAAAACATGGACGTCGTGCAAGTTGAGGGACTTGAGAACGAAGAGCTTTTTTCCGGCGAAGAAGGATTGCTGCGAATTTCCCTGGAAAACCCTTCCGTGACTCCGGCCTGGGATGTGGAAGCGGTGTTGGGTAAAGATAAAAACACCCTCCGTAAAACGTCAATCAAGCCGCTGTCCCATGGGGATTTGCAGATTCCCTATCGTCCCGGCAAACGAGGCTGGGTGAAACTTCCGCGCATCACTTTGCAAAGCACATATCCCTTTGGACTTTTGCGGGCGTGGAAATACATGACCTCTCAGGATTCCGTGTTGGTGTATCCGGCGCGTTTGGGTGAAAAACAATTCCCCACCGATGCGGTGGCCGGAGAAGGGCAGCAGGCCACGGGTTTATTTCGTGATCATCGCGGTTTTCAAAGTGCGGATTCGCTCAGTCGTATCGACTGGCGAGCCAGCGCGCGCCGGCAGGATCTGCTGGTGAAAAACTATGAAGAACCGGAAAAACCTGCTTTGCATTTTAAGTGGGAGCAGACGGAAAGCCTTTCAGATCTTGAAATGCGCATCAGTCAGTTGTGCCTGTGGGTGGATGAAGCCGAAAGGCAGGGCTTTCAATATTCACTGAGTGTCGGATCACAAGAGATCAAACAGAACAAAGGCCCGCACCACCGCGAAGCATGTCTGACGGTGCTGGCGTTACTTCAGCCGGAGGCGCTGTCATGAAACGTCAGTTCTTTGCCCAAACATCTCTGGCGGTTTCTTTCATCACCGCGATGGTGATGGTGGGGCTGGAAGTGTCGCCGTGGGTGGCGTTGTTTTCTTTGGGTCTTTTGATCTGGAAGTGGGGAGTTGAAAAGTTTCACTGGAGAAATCTGTCGCGCAAAGTGACGGGTGGTTTAAGTGTGCTGTTGCTGGCGCAGATTCTGGTGCAATACCGCACGCTGATTGGTCAGGATCCTTCTTACACATTCTTGCTGGGTCTTTCGGCCTTGCGGGTGATGGATTATGAAAACGAAAGGGATCATCGTTTTCTGGTTTTATTGGGTTTTGTTCTGATTTCTATCAAGGCCCTTTTCAGTCTGGATATTTACTGGATCGTTCCGTCGGGGCTGGCGTTTGCCGGTCTTTGGTATTCACTACTGTCACCGGAACTTCCTCAGCGCGGAAAGATTTTACTGAAGGTCTTTGCGCTGTCGGTTCCCGGGGCGGTGATCTTGTTCTTTGCTTTTCCAAGGTTTGTGCTTCCGTGGGCGATGTCTCGCGGTGAAGCCACGGGGCAGATTGGTTTTAGTGAAGAGCTCAATCCCGGACGCGTGGCTGAACTTGCCGGTGTCGCCAACATGGTTTTTCGGGCGAAGCTTTCTGATTTGCCGATCAAATCCAGTCAGGAACTTTATTGGCGTGGATCAGTTCTGGTGAATTCCCGCGGCTTAAGCTGGCGGCCGGGAATGCTGGGGATCAAACCCCGCAATGAAGCCGAAGGTGAAAAGCCTGCAGACAAACACTATGAAGTCGCCCTGGAGCCCCACGCGAACACGTTTTTATTTGTGCTTGAAGGCACTGAACAGGTGCAGCTTGAATTGGGGAATTCATTTTCTTTGAATGCCTCGGTGTTTCGCAGTGCCCGACCTTTGATGACCACGACCGTGTATCGCGGAAGATGGAATGAAGGCTCGATTGATCGTCAGACCCCGGATGAAGAGTATCTGAAAATTCCGGAACTGCGCGGGCAGGTGGCCGCCTGGGTGAACATCACCAAAGAAAAGCACCCTACACCGGCGGCAAGGATTGAAGCTTTGCAGGCGTTTTATCAGGAAAATGATTTTACCTACACTTTGAATCCCGGTGCTTATGGTGGCGTCAACGAACTGGAATCGTTTTTGTTCCATCGAAGACGCGGTTTTTGTGAACACTTTGCTGGCAGTTACGCGACCCTTGCCAGGGCTTTGGGGATTCCGGCCCGGGTGATCGTGGGTTATCAGGGTGGCAGATACAATCCGATGGGGGAATTCTGGCGGGTCAGTCAGCGCGATGCCCATGCCTGGGTTGAAATTTTCAACGACGGCCGCTGGCAACGGGTGGATCCCACCCAGTGGGTGGCGCCGTTACGTTTGGTGATCGGTGCCGAAGATTTCTTCAATCTGTCGGAAGAAGACCAAAAGGTCTTTGCCCGGGATATTCAGTGGCGTCCAAAGGCGGGGGATAGCATCACGTTGTGGGACCGCGTGGGCTTTGTGATGGATGATCTGAACTATCGATGGACCTACTTCCTGGTGGATTTTGATCGCACCTCGCAAAAAAGCTTCTGGCAAAGTCTGATCGATCTGAAACTGCAGCTTGTGGTGGGATTGATCTTTGTGGCGGTTCTTTGTGTTTTGATTTTCCGCAGTCTTTTCAAAAACAAAGGTTTACTGAGCGAAGAACAAGTTTTGTATCACGCGGTTTTAAGCTGGGGTCAAAAGCAGGACATCTTCCCGGAAGAAGCTGAAACTCCGCTGCAGTATCTCGAGCGTTTGGGGAAAGAACATCCATCCAAAAAAGCGATTTTACGCAAGGTCAGTGAATACTATGACCAGAAGGCTTACGCGAAAAAGCCGCTTTCCGGAGAAGGCGCAAAAATTCTGACGGAATGGAAAGAGGCCAGCCGGAATTAAATATCGTGCTGGCGAAGGGCATTGATCCCGGATTTGAAACCGATGCGCACGATGCGCGCCAGGATTTCCGGATTCAAGCTGAAGTGATCGACAAAGAACATTTCATAGTTCTGTGGGCGCGGAGCCACATAGATGTAATCCACTTCCGGACGATAGTTCACACGATTCCTAATGATTTCAAGGATCTTGTCCCGGTGTTCGCCCGGCAAGTTCTGCTGCTTGAAGTAACCATCGACTGCGTTGTAGATACCGCGGATGTCGTTTTTATACTGGATATGACGGGTGATCTTTTGCTGCACCACCTGATACAGCGCCTGATTGGCGATCAGGGGAATCCCATAATCATGAAGCGAGCCCATCTCTTTAGTGTAGTGATAGGGCTGGATGGAATATGAGGAAATCACAAGATCCGCGCCATAGTCCGCCGCCACGTGGGTGGACAGGGTGTCGCGGATTTCGCCGTCATAATAGAAGATCTCTTTGCCATCCGGGCGTTTGATTCCATACGGAGAAAACACCGGAGGCAAAGCCGTCGAACAAGCCACCGCATCACTGATCGTCGCATAGTTGATGTATTTGGTGGTCTCGGTTTTAAAGGAATCGGGGAAGTTCCCGAAGATGGCTTTGCGGGTGTGATTCAGTTGAGTTCCGATGATAAAGAGCTCAACCCCCAAACGGGCAAAGTCATTGTCGACCAGAACCTCTTTGCGCAGATAGTTCTCAATCCCCTTTGTGGAAAACAGGCCATTCAGTTTCAGCCCGTTTTTCAAAATGGATTCAAGACCCCCGGTGACCAGGGCTTTTTCCATGATCGAACGCGGGATGAACTTCATCAGGCCGGAAGAGTTTAAGTTAAACAGGCTGCGATAAGAAATCGGCTTCAGATAACGAAGATCGGATTTATCAAAAGTAGGATCAGAACCCGAACCGACCTGGAAAGCGTTGATCAAAGATTCCACTGGATAACCAGCGGCAAGAACCGAAGCGACAAACGCCCCGGCGCTCGAACCGACATAAAGACGGATCGTCATCGGATCATCGGACCCGAAGTTCTGACGCACCATCTCTTTGGTGCCGCCGGCAAATTTGAATCCCTTTTCTTGAAGGGCCAAGCAAACCCCGATGTGGAAGGCGGCGGCTTTGATGCCTCCACCACTTAGAACCAGGGCTACTTTCTTTTTATCTCTGATACGCATATAGCTAATTTAAATTATCGGGTCTTTGGTCAAAAGGCGCAAAGAATTCTTTTATTCCACCAGAAATCCATGACTTAGGGTTGCGTAGTCAGACTTTGGTCCAGTGAATAGGCAATGGCTAACCAGATCAAGGTCCTGAATTTAGTTGAATTTGAGTAAGTGTTCACACAAAATTTGACAGACTGAAGTCCTGTGATAATGTTGACTACGCAAGCTGAGTAGGGATACCACCTTCCTAAAAGGCTAGCTACTGAAGCTTCGGCGCCACCGAGGCAGAAAGTATAAGAGGATTTAATGAACGTTGAGAGCTACGGTTCTTGGTTACCGCTAACGGACTACTCTACTAAATACAAAATTAGTGTGAGTACCCTCCGCCGACGAATCAAAGCCGACGACATTAAGTTCCGCTTTGAAGACGGCAAGTACTTCATCATGGACGAACCGATGGGTACCCATCAAAGAGTACATCGCCCCTCCCAAGAAAGCGACCTGGCTTTGGTGGGTGCTCATCAAGGAATGATGAAAGGTTATGAAATGGCCACTTCAAAGGACGAAACAAAGACCACAGACCTTGCCGACAAAGTGGTAAAGGTGAAAAACGATGAGCCCATCCTGACAGCGGCCAACAAGCTGCTGAATGAGCTCAAGAAGGCCTACACCCAAATCCTTCATGAAAAAGAGGAGCAAATCCTCCACCTGAAGGAAGAAGTGACGGACCTGAAGACTCTTGTTCGTGTTCTTGAATCCGAAAACGACCGTTTAAAAGGTTTTAAACAGTAAATTCTTTTAAGTTCTTGTAATACTCTAACTGTTATTTCGTAGAGTCTCTTTTGCGAAATATTTTTTATATCTATCGTTTCACTTTGAAACAAGCCTGTTAAAGAATGATCTAAAATACTCCGTAAAGACTGTTATGCGGTTTATACGGAATTTTTTAAAACACACCGTCAGTATAACGACGATTCTAATTTCCCTTATGGGTTGTTCCGAGCAACAATTGGACTGGGTTGGTACCGGCAGTAAAATTTCGGGAAAGCTGGCCGGCTTTAATTTAGAAGGACTTTCAAATAAATCCGAATTTTCTACGCTGAGCTGTTCAGCTCCGCAAATCGAACTTTACAAGCTATCGACTAAAGGCGAACGAATTGAACCCGTGTTGGCGACCACCCCGGTGGCTGCCGACGGGACATATTCGTTCGTATTAAAAGATCTGAAACTAAAGTTGGTCGAAGGTAAGCCCACGGAGCCACTCATTCTGTCTGCCGTAGGATGCAATTCTCAGTTATCTCTGCGACCGGTCACTGGGTATTCCGAGCAGGATATTTCCAAAGGCTCCTCGTTGATCTCTTATATTCTGAATACCGACTATAGAGAACGCGTTATAGAGGTCTTAAAGGAAAAGCCCGAACAACTTAATCAGTTGATCGCAGCCCTGCAAAGTACGACGACCCTTGAAGAGGCTTATTCTGTTCTTTCTGGAAGTTCGACTGCAAATACCAGGTTTACTGAGATTTTCGGTGGATCTCCCAATATCCTGGTGTCCGCGGCACCTGAGGTGCAAGGTGTCAGTGTTCCAAGCATGACGTCGGAATTGCAAGTATTGAAGATGTCCGTGACGGTGACTCATTGGTCGCAAAGCTACGTTCCCACTTACAGATGGTTCCTGGATAACGTTTTAATTGGTAGCTCATCATCAGTGAGCACGACACCTGGGGCTAATTCTCAGGGGAATAAAACTGTGAAGCTATTGATTGGCGAAGCAGATGGGCATGGAGCAGTAGATCTTACGAAGCCCTATAAAGAGCTTACTTACATACTAAAGATTGAAAACAATGTCTTACCTACGGCGCCATCATTTACCGTAAAAAGCCCTGTTTTGACAGGAGCATCCCCAATAGGTACGCGCAGTCTTGTCCTTGAATTAAACACGGGTACACTGAAGGCTAACTGCGATTCATTTACCAATCTGCTGATAACTGAAAATAAATCAGCCCAACCGAAGAGTTCAGACTTTTCGTCTCTTTCGTGTACTAGCGAGGGAACTCAGGACATTAGTTATACCTTGTCGTCATCAGGAGACGGGGTAAAGACCCTCAGATTATGGGTGATGGACAGCGCGGGGACTGTTTCAAGTCTTCCATCCGAGGTATCCATTTCTATAGATACGGGAGCTCCGATCATCGACAGTCTGTCAACGCCTGCGACAATTACAAGCTTAGCTTCGCAGTCGTTTACATTCCAGGGCTCTGATAACGGTGGAGTGTTGGATCGTTATGAATGTCGTTTAAATTCAGAGCCTTTTTCTCCGTGCTCATCTCCTTTTACTGTGGGCCCGGTTGGACAGGGAAGCCATAAGTTTTCCGTGAAAGCCATCGACACCGCAGGAAATGAATCCGCAATAGTAGATAGAACTTGGATTGTGGATTTAACAGCACCCGTGCTGACTTTACTGTCGAAACCGATGACTCCCAATAATCAGTCTCTTCAGGAGTTCACTTTTAGTGCGACTGATCTTGGCGGTGGAGCCGTTGCTGGATACGTTTGTAAAGTTGACAGCGGTGCCTGGCAAAGCTGTTCATCTCCATTTTCGCTAGCGTTGCCTGCGGACACTCATTCATTCAGCGTAAAGGCCAAGGACACTGCCGGAAATACTTCTGATGCGGCTGTTTATAACTGGATTATCGATATGACGGCACCGAACGTGGCGCTTTTATCAAAACCACTGGCGACTACGAATGCAACGACGGCAAGTTTCTCTTTTGCTGGTTCGGACGTAGGCGGAGCTGGGGTTGCGGGATATCAGTGTAAGATTGATTCGGCTGATTTTTCATCCTGTACCAGCTCAAAATCCTATTCGGGTCTTTCGGCAGGAGGCCATACATTCGCAGTGCGTGCTTTGGATCATGCGGGCAACGTAGGCAGTGCCGCGTCTTATAGTTGGACCATTGATCTTACGACACCTTTAGCATCTATAAACGCATATCCTTCCAGTATCACAAATAACACCACAGCCACTTTTGAGTTTTCGGCGAACAACCCCAGTGGCGGAACGATTACTGGATATGAATGCTCTTTAGATGGAGCTTCCTTTGTAAATTGCGCCAGTCCCGCGGTATTTCCCGGATTGAGTGCAGGTAGCCATTCTTTCTCAGTAAGGTCTGTAGACAACAATGGCAGCAGAAGCAGCGCCAGTTTGTATTCATGGACGATTGATCTTAATAAGCCCGTACTTTCAATTATCAGCAAACCTGCAGCGCTGACTAATGATTCAACGGCAAGCTTCGTCTTTTCCTCTGTCGACACCGGCGGAGGATCGGTTGTCTTATTTGAATGTAAAATGAACTCGGGTGCATTTGTTCCTTGTGCTTCTCCGATCAATTTAAGTTCGTTAAGTCAGGGATCTTACGTCTATGAAATCAGATCATTGGACAGTGCAGGCAACTATTCTGATAGTGCGACGGTAAGTTGGAACATTGACTTAACTTCGCCGACTATTGTGATTAGTGCCAATCCTCAGGCTATTACCAATGCGCAAACAGGCACGTTCCAATTTTCTGGATCCGACACGGGTGGTGCGGGTGTAGATAAATATGAGTGTTCTTTAAATGGCGCAGAGTATTCATCTTGTGTCAGTCCTAAGACTTTCACTGGCATTTCCGCGGGATCGCAAGTTTTCAAGGTGAGGGCTTTGGATAAAGCCGGGAACTACAGCTTAGAGCAGAGCTTTAACTGGACTATTGATCTTATCCCTCCGACTGTTGCGATATACTCTAAACCTGCGGCAATTACTAATCAAACGTCTTCGGTGTTTTCATTTACAGGAAGTGACACGGGCGGTGGCCTGATAGATCACTATGAGTGTAAAATTGATTCAGGTTCTTATTCTGCCTGTACCACGGGCATTTCATATACGCTGACCCAAGGGGTTAGAACTTTCAAAGTGAAAGCGATAGACACCGCTGGCAATGTCAGTGCCGAGGAAAGCTATAGCTGGACCATTGATACGACCGCGCCCACGCTGGCCATTGCGACACCATCATCCAACGGGTCGGTAGTTCCAGCAAGCTCGGTTTCAAGTTTTGTAATTACGGGCACCTGTTCTGAAAATGGTCGCTCGGTTCAGATTTCCGGATCTGTAACAAGCACATCTTCTTGTAGCAGCGGGTTGTGGTCGACAACGATGGATCTTTCATCTGTAAGTGATGGAACATTGTCAGTCACGGCTTTGCAGACCGACGCCGCTGGAAATTCCGGATCAAGTTCAGCAAGAACATTTATAAAAGATACAATATCGCCGCAAATAAATATTACGACGCCTATACTGACTCGCGGGAATGGAACTTACGGATCTGTTTTCTGGACACTGACAGAATCCAATGTTGTCTCTGGATCAAGCTTTACTGTTGAACTGTATGATGGATCGCAATGGAATTCAGTGGGAAGCAAGGCTTTAACTCCGGGAGCAAACTCAAATACTTCATACAGTCTGATTAATTTCTTAGTTCCGGCTGTGGAATCTGCGGCAGCAATGATTCGTATTTCAGTTGTGGATGCGGCTGGAAATTCATCAACAAAGAACTCAGGCACGTTCACGATTGATTCCACCAGTCCGACTCTGAATAATGGATCATTCACCATTAATAATGGCGCATCCGAAACGGGCAGCAATTACCTTTCTCTTAACTTTGGTTTATCCGACAACAGAAGTGTGCACTCTTTCTGTGTAAAGCATAACTCAACGATACAGCCTGCCGCTGATGATACTTGTTGGGTTGAGGTGTCTGCGCCTATTGCCGGTTCTCATACACCGGGTCCTGTCATTTCGATTGCAGATTATGCTTATCAGTTGGGGTTTGGTGCTGGTAACTACCAAGTGTATCTTTGGGCTAAGGATGCGGCGGGAAATATTTCAACTCTTTCTAATTCCGGATCCGGTACCGCGGGTAAAGACTTTGCTATGATCAATTTTGATCCAGGGGCTGCGCCGGCCATTGTATCTTTTACTGCAACCGCGGTCGATTTGCCTCAGTCCCCGCCGTCCAGATCTGAACTTTCAGCGCCACTGAATTCAGATCTATATATTAGATGGCGAGTCACAGACGACCGGGCTTTGCCATCGGGTTCGATTTCTTTGTTCTACTATAATCTTACGAATAGCTCTTGGACTCAAATTCCGGGTGCCGCTGGACTTTCTAACGGCAGTGGATCGGGCTGTACGATAGATAATCCGGCTACTTCTCTTGAAGAGACCGGTTGTTTCCGCTGGACAGGAGGATCTCCGTCATCCAGTTCATATCAGATTCAAATTCGAGTTACAGATAGCAATGCGATGACATCGTTGACGACCTCGGCGCCCTTGAATTCTGGCAATATTCGAGTCATTGCCGGAAATACGGACCTGGGCGTTGGCGGCAGTGCCAAAGGTGCGATCTTTAAGATGGTTGGTGGCGGCGACCAAACCTGGCTTAATCAATTTGTTGTGGCTCCAAATGGATATATCTTTATCAGACAATCAGACGGGGTTTATCGAATTAAACCAAGTGATGGCGTACTTCGCCTTTTCTTAAAACAGAATGCATCTGCAGACAATGGAATTGGTGGGGTCGTTAGTGCCGCTTCATTTAGGTCTGTTAGCAGTCTTGCACTTGATCACTTTGGGCGAGTTTATGCGCGAACCTCCGGGGGAATATACAGATTCAATTCAGTCGATGAAGATCCGATTATTAGCCGTGTTGTTGGGGGAGGAACGTCAACAGAGGATGGCGTGACCTTGAATCAAGTGGCGATGGAAGGCACGAACATGGACTATCTTGTCATGACTATCACACCCAATAATAAAATCTATCTACCAGGCAACAATCGCCTTCGTGTTTTTGATCTGGATAATAATATAGCAAGCAGTATTAGTTTCACTGGAAAAGGCTTGTACGGATATCCCAATGTGGACATAGCCCAATGTCATCGTCCTGTAAACTATGGGTTGGCCTATAACAAGTCCACATCAGATTTGACGTACTTCTTGCTTGGTAACTGGCAGGTTCTAACTGAAGTTTGCGGAAATACCGGAAATGTATCTATGGGGCGTATCAATCCATCTACATTTGCGTTGATGAGTTCTTCCACTCAGCCTGCGAATACCGTCAGTCAAAGTTGGACGATGTTGGGAGCATTCAAAACGGGCATGGATGGTCGTATGTACACGACGTATCTTAAGGGTGGACGTTTTGCCGTTCTTAATGAGGCGACGAATACCTTTGATAACATTCTGGCAATTGGACAGGGAAATTGTATTGACGGCACTTTAGCAAAAGACTGTAAGGCTTCGCCTCAAGATATTTTTGTGGCACAAAATGGAACAATTTACTTCATTGATGCCGGACGTATTCGTACGATTTTGCCGGATAAGACAGTTAAGACCCTTTATGGTGCCTGGGGAGCCGACGGTGATGATGGCAGTCCTTTGGCGGCGCGACTAAGTGACGCTAACTATATTCAGAAAGCGACGGATGGAACTATTCAGGTCTTCCAGAATGCTTTCCATGTTATTCGTGAGTTTACTCAAAGTGGAAACATCACAAGACTGGCGGGAGACGGTAATGAGGCAAATCCGTCGCCATCCGTTGTTGCAAATGAAACTTCTATCAGAGGCACTAACTCTTGGAGTCTGACACCTAACTTCTATATGGACCCTGCGACCAAAGATACTTATTTGGCAATGCAAGATGCTGGTGTTTACAAACTGACCTATTCCACCAAAAAATGGACGAGAATTATGGGAACAGGCAGTGGCAGTGGGACCAATCCAGACGTTTCCGACGGAGTCGGTGGCATGTCCATTCGTGCAAATGGTGGTAACATCAATATTCTGGGAATTTACGATGGAAAGATTTATGTCAGTTTCCAAAGACAGATCGGTGGACCGACAGCGGGAACCTCTGCAGATCAAAAGCTGATTAAAACATATGATTTGGCATCACCTTATACCCAAAATCATTTTATCGGTGTGAATACATATGAGACCTCCGGCAACACATGTTCGGATGGCATGGCCTATTCCAGTTGCTATTTTAAACCAAGTATCAGCAATGGTGTTCCGGTCTATGATTCGGTTGGAGGTCGGTGGTACTTCCCGGCCGGTACGGAAGTATACTTAAGAAATTCGGATGGCACCTTCAAGAAAAAGACAACTCCTCGGAATTTCAATGTCAGTGCCTATCGAAGGATACCATTTGTGGCTCCGGCGACAGAGGACACAGAGCTGCTTTACTACTGCAGCAGCGGCCGATTGTACAAATGGAATCTAAATACGAATGTTGAGACCGCTCTTCCTTGGATCAGCGATACCAGTTTCTCTTGTGCGGGAAAGACGATGCTTTATGACAACTCTATTGGAAGCTTGGTTTTTGTTTACTCCAAGAATGGACTTAACGGCGTAGCTGAATACTATGATCCTTAGTTTGGCCCGCAAAGCCGCCTGAATTATTGGCAACTGAGTGGCCGCTTTAAATTCAAATTCTGGGAAAAGACCGTGCGCTGACGGCTGATTTTGGTTTGGATATCCCCGACGGTCTGTCCTTGATTTCGTTTTATGTAGCTTTCCGAAGCGTCCAGCTTCAGATCAAAAAGCACCGTATTAAAGCAGACATTGTTAGCGGCATTCAGCATGTCCGGGATGAAGTTGGCCGGCTCCACCCGCTGGCCTGATCTGGTGGCCAGGTACCCGATGTTGAAGGAATTGATGGTGAAATCCACATGGGGGTTTTGCAAAAGAACGGTTTCAGCCCGGGTGTTTTCATCCAGCTTGATCAAACTGCGATCGCTTTTTCGTAAACACAGATAATAAGTATTTGATGAGTACACTTCCGTCCCGGTGATAAACACTGAGGTTTTCGGCGTGATGCTGCTGCCGTTGGCCGTGGGCGGGGATTTCAAAATCACACTCACATAGTTAAACTTAATGGGGTTCCCCGCCGAGTCCACCCGTGCCTGGTCATCATAGGGATCCAAAGTCGCATTCAAGCGCATCGTGTGGGTGGACACCTTGTAGCGCCGGATGTACCGGCGATCGGCATCGACCAGAACAAGTTCCCGCGGCGATTTCGAAGTCCCGAACATGGAGCTGGTGGTGGCATCCGCCGTCAGGCGCAGTTCATGAGAGCTGCCGGTTTTATTCACATCAGCCATTTCAGACCAGGCGCGAAGCACACGTTCTGAACGCTGCTTTCGATCCAAAGTGGTGTAGCGGATGACCGAACCCGTGGAATCGTTCAGGCACACCGACGGTTCAAGGCCGGGTGTCAGAGAGGTCAGCCCGAAATAGGTAACACTGGAAGCTGAGGTCAGATTTTCCACCGGATCAAAACGGATGACATTACGGATGTCGCCTTCGGCATTTTTTAAAGCCATCGACATTTCAAGTTGTCCACCGGACCAGACTTCCAAATTGCGCTGCTCGGAAAAGAAGTTGTGAATCAGATAGGTCACAATCCCGATCACCACCGTGGAAATGCTTACCGCCAGCAAAAGCTCCATGACAGAGTCACCTGATTGTGAATCAGGCGGGCTCCGGTTCCGCTGGAATACCCGTGCACATGCAGGGTCACTTTTTTCAGTGTGTTGGAATATTTTGGAAGCTTCAACGACGGAGAACTGAAATCCGCACTGATACTGGTGGCAGGTTCAACCTCCCATACAACTTGAATGCTGTCTTTGGAGGGCTCCGGAAGTCCGCACAGCGGCGGGTTTCCGGCTTGAGTCACTTCGTTTTGAAATTCAGTCTGGTAATTGTATGTCCGAACGATGCAATTCCCGGGAAGGGGGATATCCGTGA
Source organism: Bdellovibrio bacteriovorus (assembly GCF_002208115.1). Taxonomy (NCBI): domain Bacteria; kingdom Pseudomonadati; phylum Bdellovibrionota; class Bdellovibrionia; order Bdellovibrionales; family Pseudobdellovibrionaceae; genus Bdellovibrio; species Bdellovibrio bacteriovorus. The sequence goes on from NZ_CP020946.1 coordinate 72,944, forward strand.
CCGCGCGGCCTTTCAGCTCGATGGCGTTGTTGGTCAGAATTTCTTTGAGGATGATAGAGCGATCCACTTCGGATTTGTGAGTGCGATTGGAAAGAGTCAGCTGCATCAGTACTGTCAAGCTGATCAGGGAAATCCCGATTGCAACAAGCACCTCCACCAGCGTCATGCCGGAATTGTTCAGAGGTTTCATATGCATCTATTGTCGGGTCTCCAGAATAGGCTGGTCAATCCCGATGATAGAGCCCAGGTTGCGGTAATCCACAGGTGGATCAGCATGAACAAAGATATAGCGTCCGTTATTCACTGATGGTTGAGTGCCATAGTAATCCGGCTGACTGGAGTAAGCTGCTTCCCGGTGAGTCAGGTTGGCCACAAGACAGGGCGTTCCCGGCGCCATCGGATTGTAATAAGCAGAGCTGGTCCATTGCATGTTTTTATGGGCCAAAGAAAACTGCGTTCCATAGTTTCCGCGCGTGTCGGTCACGGTGTGAAGTGGAGTGTTCAGATTTCTTTTTCCTGAAGGAACAAAATCATCAAATGTCGTGTACATGCGAATGCCGGTGAAAACCAGATCAGATTCCTCGCGAGTGGCATTAAGACCCGCGGCCCGCTGAACCCAGAAGATCGCAGAATAGTAGGATCTTGGGAAACGATCCGTGACACCATTATAGTATCTGGAACTGAGCGGAGGAATCGGAGAATTCGGTGCTGAATGATAAGGGGGAATATTGGCCGTCGTCAGAATGTCGTTGCCCGGAACGGGAGTCAGAGTGTGTCCCGCCATGGAAACCATACACAGATTGGAAGGGAACTGACTGTCGGTGGAATCAGGTCCGCTCCACAGGCCTCTCATTACAAAAGGATTTGAGGTGTCGATATTGGCATTGGTGATCAGACTGACATTTTCCATGCGGAAGGTGCGATACCCATAGCGGAAGCCGTCGTTTTCCTGGCGAATGTAATCTGTATAATTGTGCAATACAGGCCGAATCTGCCCGCTGACAACGGGCCAGTATCCCTGCAAATAGTTGTAGGTAGCTGGAACATATTGGGGACTCAGTAAGTGCACGCGTTCTGGCGACAGCAAAACCATCGGCAGCGGTTCTTTGCCCGCATTCGTGGCATCAGCATTAAAGACCACTTCGCGCAATCGTCCTGGATCCGTGTCCAGTGGCGAAGTGTTGTCCTGCTGATATCCGCGCAAGGCCAGAGTGTCTTCGGAAACAACCCACAAAGAAAAATTCTTTCTTGCCGCATTCGCCGACAGAGAGCCCAGCATCAAACCCTGAGAGGCGGTCTGGCGAATCTCGGTGGGTACTTTTGTGTAAACCACACGACGAAGAAGGCGCTCTTTTAAGGCCGGATTCGTCAGTTGCCCTGGATTGAAATTATTCAGGGCCAGGGAATTCATGTCGATGGTGGAAACCTGCCCACAGACGTTGGATCCGGAACTGGTGGCATATTTTTTCTGGAACTCCAGATCCCAGATGTCGCAATCCTGATAAGGGCTGGTGGGGGTGCTGATGACGGTGCCGCACGCTTGCGCATCTTCTTCAAGCGCTTCCATGTTATCCCAGTTCAAACTTGGAGAAGGAATTTCTTCCGCATCCGCGGTGAAAAGAGTTCCTTCAAGTCCTGCATCCTGACGCCATTTGGAAAAACCGCGCGGGAAGTGTTCGGAATGAGAACAGATCTTTTTAGTCGTGCCCGCATCGGATCTGGAAATACAGGTGGCATCAATACGGATACCAAAGCCGTTGGCCCCACCCCAGGCGTAGTTAAAGATGCTGTAGCGATCCGGATTATTAAAATAAGTCCCTGAATCTGTCGCGGACCATGATTGCAGGGGAGGTGTCCCGCCAAACAGGGCAATCGGATAAACTTCGCTGGCCACCGAGGCCTTGCTAAGCGGGCCCGGGGTTGCGTCAATCACCTGCTGCTTTAAGGTCTGTGCTTTGCTGTATGACCTTCCGAGATCAGTTCATAGTTCTTGGTGGTGAAATTGTACTTGGCTGAAACTTTCCACTTCATGCCGCCGGCAAGTTCGCCCTCGACATTGAAGTCCTCCGACTTCAGACAGGCGTTGTCCGGTGGCGGTTCCCACATGCGTCTTTGCAAAGCCGCTTCCATCACGGCAAAAGCTGACGTGGTGACTTCGTTCAAAAGCACCTGATCGTAATCTTTGGTTTTATAGTCGTAGTTGCGTTTGTGGATATCAGCCGAATTCAGGACGAAAATAGTCCCGATAGCACACAATACAGTTACGAACAGAAGGGTGCTTTGCTCCAGGCGGTTGAGTGTCATTACTTACAGAGTATGACTGTTAGTTGTTTAGCACAAGTTACAGGGGGTGTTTCTGGTCTTGCAGTGACAGAAAGTGTGTCATCACGAGACACATTCACGAGTGTGATTCCAAATAGACAGAAGGCCGGGTTTACCGGCCTTCTGCTGTAACATCACTTTTTGGGAGGGGCGATGTGTGGCTTGCGGATTAGGCCGCAAGCGATTTGGTCTTTTTCGGATCTTTCTTCGCGGCAGGCTTTTTCTCCTGACCTTTTGCCGACTTGTCGAAGGCAACTGCGAAGACTTCGTCCAGATTTTCTGCAAGGATGAAGTTGATCTTATCCTTGAACACCTTAGGGATATCAGCAAGATCCTTTTGGCAAGCCATCGGGATGATGATGTTTGTAATACCCAGGTTCAAAGCGGCAAGACACTTCTCACGGATACCACCGACCGGCAGTACACGTCCTTGCAAGGTCACTTCACCAGTCATCGCGATATCGTGACGAACCGGAGTGCCTGTCATCAAACTCACAAGAGCGGTCGTGAGAGTGATACCTGCAGATGGACCGTCTTTCGGGATCGCACCGGCTGGCAAGTGCACATGCACATCGTACTTTTCAAAGAAGTCCTCTGGGATACCCAGTTCTTCCTGGTGAGCACGAGCGTAAGACATTGCTGCGTGAGCGGACTCTTTCATCACGTCGCCAAGCTGGCCCGTCAATGCAAGATGTCCTTTACCTTTCATTTTCAAAGCTTCGATAGTGAGAACTTCACCACCCGCTTGTGTCCAGGCAAGACCCTGAACCACGCCCACCTGAGAATCCGCGATCTTGTCATCACGCTGGAATCTTGGAGGACCCAGAAGCTCCGGAACGGTTGTTGCGTTTACTTCAACAAAGTTCGTTTCTTCCATCACCACCATCTTAGCCACTTTACGGCAGACGGAACCCACTTCACGCTCCAGGTTACGAAGACCCGCTTCGCGAGTGTAGCCTGCGATCAGGTATTTGATACCTTCGTCAGTGAACTTGATGTTTTCCTCAGTGATACCGTTGGCTTCGATCTGTCTGCGGATCAAGTGTTTCTTCGTGATCAACAGCTTGTCATTCTCGGTGTAACCAGGAATGTTCAGGATCTCCATACGGTCACGCAAAGCTGGTGGAATATTTTCCAACACGTTGGCTGTTGCGATGAACAACACATTTGAAAGGTCGAAGTCGACATTCAGATAGTTGTCACGGAAAGTGGCGTTTTGTTCCGGATCCAGCACTTCCAGCATTGCTGCAGAAGGGTCACCACGGAAGTCAGAACCCAATTTGTCAATTTCATCCAGTACGATCACTGGATTGCTTGTTTTAGCCTGACGAAGAGCCTGGATGATTTTACCCGGCATCGCGCCCACATAAGTGCGGCGGTGACCACGGATTTCCGCTTCATCCTTCACGCCGCCCAGAGCGATACGGAAGTATTCACGGCCCATCGCACGAGCGATGGATTTACCCAGGGATGTTTTACCCACACCCGGAGGACCGCCGAAGCACAGGATTGGTCCTTTCAGGTTTGGTTTCAGCTTGCGAACCGCCAGGAATTCCATGATGCGGTCTTTGGCTTTTTCCAGTTCATAGTGATCTTCGTCCAGAATTTCTTTGGAACGTTTCAGGTCAATATGATCTTCAGATTTCTTGCTCCAAGGAAGATCCGCCATCCAGTCAAGGTATGTGCGAACCATTGTGGCTTCAGATGCATCCGGGTGCATACGCTCCAGACGGCCCAGTTGTTTCAGGGCTTCTGCTTCCACATGAGGAGGCATGCCGGCGTTCACCAGCTTTTCGCGCAACTCATCCATTTCCTCTGATTTGGAGTCGCCTTCTCCAAGCTCATTCTTTATAGCCTTCATCTGCTCACGCAGGAAGTATTCGCGCTGGGACTTGGACATGTCGTCCTTGGCGCCTGTGCGATTTTTGGATTGTGTCTGCATCACTTCAAGTTCAGCAGCCAGAATCTCGTTAACCAGTTTCAGTCTTTCTGTAGCATCAGAAGTTTCCAGAACCTTCTGTGCGTCCTGAACTTTGATGCCCAGGTTGGAAGCGATAAGGTCAGCAATACGGCCTGGATCAGAAACATCATCCAGAACCAGCAGGATGTCCGGAGAAAGAGGACGGCCCAAAGCGATGATGCGCTCGATGTGCTCTTTCGCGGTTCTGATCAAAGCTTCGTTTTCAACAACGGTTTTTTGAACCGGTGTTTCCTCGATCTTTTCAACAGCCACTTCAAAGGAAGGGGAGGTCTTGGTGAAATTTTTCACGCGGCCTTTAGCGACACCTTGGATAAGGATTTTCACGCGGCCGTCGGAAAGTTTTCTCATTCTCATGATCATCGCCACTGTACCAACAGTGTAGATGTTGTCTGGAGATGGATTTTCTTCAGTGATGTCTTTCTGGGAAGCCAGGAAGATCAGGCGATTTTTTGCCAAAGCTTCTTCAACTGAGCGGATCGAAGCGTCTCTGCCTACGAACAAAGGAATGATCATGTAGGGGAATACTACGATGTCTCTCACAGGTAGCATGGGAAGGGTCTGTGGGATTTCTAGGACTTTATCGTCAAAACTCATACCGCTCCTCCGCGTGATGCGGGAATTTATGTTTCTGGTATGAGTCTTCTCGGTGTGAGACAGTTTTTTCTAAACTGCAATCGTTGAATAATTTAAAAAATTGGACTGACATCCATGTCAGTGGACCTCATCCAATGAGTTTAAATATGAATGTTATTGGAAGAGGCCAGTCTGGCTTTCTTGTTCTTCCATGCAGTCAATACAAAGGGCTGTGAAAGGTCGTGCCTGCAGACGGCGAGCATTGATAATTTCAGTGCAGGATTCGCACTGGCCGTAGGTCCCGTCAGCGATCTTTCCCAAAGCTCTTTCGATCGCGTACAAAGCGGTACGGTCACGTTCGTGCAAGTGAATAGAGATATTGTTGGAGATATCCTGAGAAGCGGCTTCCGCTTCATCCGCAACCGCAGCCATGCTGGATTGTTCCTCTTTAAATTCATGTGATTTATTGAGGATCGTGCTCTTTTGGAAGAGCAGGGATTCTTTTAGATTTTGCAGTTCAGTTTCAGTCAACTCTGTGAGTTCGGTTGCGTTCATCTCACCCCCCGATATGATGATCCTTGGCCGAAAATTGATCGCATATTACGGGGGAATGATTATCTGTCACTAAAAATGCACAGCGTGATTATTTATCGCGCAAACTTACGACTTACCGCTTCTCGCATCTCGGCACCCTCGATGGACAAGCGAGTCCACGGAATTGCCAGCAACCTTTCAGATTCGATAAGTTCCTCGGTCTCTTCGCAGATTCCGAATGTGCCTTGCTCGATGCGAGCCAGGGCCATCTCGATCTCGACCAGTTGATTTCTCATGCGTGCTTGGGATATCAAAAAAGAATGTTCTTCGATGTGGGCGACAGATTGATCTGCTTCGTCACCGCCACGCTCCGCATGGACCAGTTCGCGCTGGGCTGTTCTGAAACGATTCAAAACATCCTGTTTCGCGGTAAGAAGTTTTCTTCTGCACTCCATCACTAAGTTTTCAGAGATACGACTTGTCATAACAACCCCCTTCTAAAGATTTGCGACTCTCTTGGTCGCTGGTGTTCCTAAGACAGGGCACCACAAGAAGGGGGTTAAAAAATCGTCATTAAATTAACTTATAGCTGCTATTTGCGGACTTTAAGGGGAATTACTTCGCCTTTTTCAATAGTTAGAGCGGTCACCGGGCGCTCAATTTCGCGCTCAGCATTAATACTGAGGCTTCCTAGCGATCCAGGGAACTTGTTGAGCTGGCCTAGCTTCTGCACCAATTCCTCGCGGGAGCTGGCTCCGGCGGCAATCAACTGACGCAGAATAAGACCCGCATCATAGGCCTGAATTTCAATCAATGAAGGTGGTTCATTGTAAAGGCTGCGGTATTCGTTCACGAAACGTGAGCGGTCCTGATTCGCTGGAGTCATGCTGTCCACAAACACCAGATTCTGCGCAAAGTTGCCGGCACGTTTGGCGATGTCTTTGGTGTTCCAAAGATTGGTGCCCAGAAGTTTCACACCACGCACGTCATTGTAAGACAGCATCGCTGAGATCTGTCCCATGGCGCGGGCCGAGTCGGGGATAAAGATCGCATCAAAGTCGGTGATGGGTGGCAGCACATTTTCAAGATTGCTCTGACGAACTGAGTGTTTCTTGCCGGAGCTTTGCAGTTCTTTTAAACGCATGTTGAACTCATCCTGACGGGCCTCACCGAAGTAAGTTCCCACCAGACGCTGCACAACCAGGCGGAAGTCTGTCTCTTTTACAGAGTAAGTCTGAACAGCGGTGATCTCGCCTCCACGGGCCAGCACCTCATCCCAGAAGATGTTGGTGAATTCGATGCCATAGGGATCGTTCGGGTAAAGCACCGCGAACTTTTTCATGCCCATGTCTTCCATCGCCGTGCGAACCAGCGCGCGCACCTGCATGCCGCTGGTCAGAGAATTTCTGAACACGGTCGGGCCCACTTCCGTCAAACCGGAACGCTGGGAAAGGGCAATGGTCGGCACACCCAGTTCATCGGACTTCGCCGCCACAGCCGGAGCCGTCTTGGAAAGCAAGCTTCCCACGATGGCGATAACGTTGTCTTCTTTCACCAGACGCTCGACTCCGCGGCGGGCGGAGTCAGGATTGCCTTCACTGTCCATCACGGCCAATTGGAAGCCCGAGCCGGGGATATGAAGGCCCAGGCCCATTTCAAGGCCCCGCAGCGCACGCTGGCCCACAGGGGCGTTACGGCCACTCAGTGGCAGCACCACGCCCACGGTCTGGGACTTTACGTTCTTGGCGGAATCAAGCTGCAGTATGATCTCCTGGGCTCTCAGTGCCAGATCGCTGCCCGGAACAAACTCCGTCACAGAATTAAAATACATTTTTGCATCGGAGGTGTCTTTTTTATCCAGGGAAATTTCCCCCAGGCGGAACATCGCATGCCCGCGCAGGAATCCAAAGTCGGATTCATCCGCCACGTCCTCAAGCTGATCTTCGTTCAATTTGTTTTCAACGATGTCGATTGCTTTAAGGCGGTAAGATTCCTGATCTGCTTTGCTGGGTGCTTGCACGGCCTGATTTACGAGGGACTTGAGTTGTCCCAGCACATCGGCGGTTGGAGTGGCAGGCACGCTCAAGGTTTCACTTTCAATCTGCTCTGGCGGTTTTCCGGTGGTCAGACCGCCGACGGCTTTTGGTTTTTTACCCGCAGCGGCCGTCGTTGCGGCCGGTTTCATCGGGGTGCGTTTCGTAGCTACTGTCGTACAGGAAGCCAGAAGGCCGGCCGTCAGCAAGAGTGAAAAGTAGAGTTTCATTTACGCGTCCTCATCAGTTGTGCGACTTTATCCTGGAAGGCTTTCACCAGCGGACTTGTGTCCGTGGTCTTGGCAAGTTCTTCCACCAGTTCTTTTTGTTTGTTGCTCAGGCTGCTTGGGGTGTCCACCAGAACGCGCACAAGCATGTCGCCGGATCCAAAGCCGCCCAGTTTAGGGAAACCTTTGCCCTTCAGACGGAAGGTCTGGCCAGAGTGTGTTCCCGGAGGAATGCGGATCATGGCTTTTCCCGTCAGGGTCGGAACTTCGATGTTGGTTCCCAAAATCGCATCGGTGTAAACAATCGGAAGATCCAATGTCACATCGTTTTCGTTTCGTTTAAACAGCGGGTGTTCCTGAATGTTGATAATCACATACAGGTCTCCGGCGGCAGCGCCTCCGGAAGCATCACCTTCGCCGGCCAGTTTCAGGCGCTGGCCTTCTTTCACGCCGGCAGGAACATTCACGGAAAGTTTCGCAGGCTCTTCACGGCCGCCACGCTGGCGCATGAAGCTGATGACTTTTTCGCTGCCCAAGGCGGATTCTTCAAAAGAGATATTCAGTGTATAGCGCAGGTCCGTGCCTTTGGAAGGACGGCGCGCGCGAGCTCCACCAGCTCCGGGTCCGCCACGGGCATTGCCGAAGATCTCACCAAAGACATCCCCGAAGATGTCCTGGAAGGGATCGCCACCGGCCCCGGCTCCAGCACCGCCAGCTCCGGCACCACCAAAGCCACCGAATCCCCCGGCACCGCCGAACGGGCCGCCAGCTCCGCCAAAGCCCTGGGCCCCGGCGTGACCGAACTGGTCGTACATTTCACGTTTTTTGGTATCACTCAAAACCTCGTAGGCTTCGGTGATTTCCTTGAATTTTTCCTCGGCCTTTTTATCGCCGGGATTTTTGTCCGGGTGATACTGCATAGCCAGCTTGCGATAAGATTTTTTGATCTCATCAGCAGTGGCCGAGCGGGAAACATTCAAAAGGGAGTAAAAATCTTTTTTAGACAAGCAGGTTCCTTACTCTGGCTTCTTGGCAACAACCACTTGGCCAGGTCTGATCACTTTATCATGAAGTTTGTAAGGCTTTTTAAACACACGCACCACGTGGCCAGGGGCCATTTGGTCTGTCGCTTCGCTGCTCAGCGCTTCGTGAACGTTCGGATCAAACGGTGCGCCTTGCGCCGGGATTTCGGTCACATTGTGACGCTGAAGCAGGGATTTTAATTCCTGAGCGGTCATATCCACACCCTGTTTGAAGGTGTTGAAGTTCTCAGCACTCACGTTCACGCTCAGGGCGCGGTCGAAATTGTCCACCACTTCCAGCAGGTCGCGCACCAGACGCTCGCCGCCGTACTTCGTCAACTCGGAACGTTCCTTGATCGCGTTGCGTTTGTAGTTTTCAAACTCAGCGCGCAGATAAAGATAGTCGTTTTTGAACTTTTCCGCTTGTTCCTGAAGTTTCTGGATCTCAGAAGCGATTTCGCCATTTTCTGGATTGGGAGGATTGGAGTTTTGAGAGTTGTTTTCTTCTGACATGAGACTTCCTTTCGCAATACTTAAGATTGTGTATTCACGAAGCAATGTCAATGTCAGGGGGGCGGAAGAAAAACTCCTAGCCCCTTAGAGATCTTCTTGAAGGAAAGTCAGTTCCTGGAAAACACGGTTGCTCAGCACAAGGCCCTCGCGCGTCAGTGACCAATGCCCGTTGTCATGGCGAATCCAGGATTTTTCTTCCAGATTTTTCATGATTTGCAGGACCTTTTCGCTGACGTTTTGCGGGAATTTGGCTTGAAGCTGGCCCACATTGAGTCCACGCATCAGACGCATCGAAGTATGACAAAAGTCTGTAAGCGCCTGATGCATTTCCAGCACTTCCACCTGATTCGATGGCAGATGGCGCACCGGAGAATCAAATTCCTGACCGTCAAATGCCAGAATTTGCTTTTGGTATTCGTTGATGGAATTGATGTTCCAGTAACGCGTGCCCCAGGCGGATTCTTTGGAATAGGAATGTGCGCTCAGGCCCAGGCTCCAATATGGTTCATCGACCCAGTAAAGCATGTTGTGACGGGACTCAAAACCGGGCAGGGCAAAGTTGGATATTTCGTACTGCTGAAAACCTTTGCGCGTCAGTTCATCAGCGATGATGTCAAACATTTCAACCTGTTCGTCGTCAATCGGGCGGCCTTTTGACAAAGGATGCCCGTCGGGAACTGTCAGACAATAAGGGCTGATATGTTTGGCCCCTTGTTCAACAGCGATTTCCACATCACGGCGCAGGCCCTCGACAGTTTGTGAAGGCAGTGCAAACAGAATATCAAAGCTGAAATTCACTCCATGAGCCCGAAGAAGGTCGAGAGTCTCCAGGGTTTGTTTGGCCGAATGCTCGCGATGAACCATTTTCAACAGGCGATCATCAAAGGTTTGAGCACCCACACTGAAACGGTTGATGCCGTTATCCAGATAGGTTTTCAGTTTTTCTTTGCTGACGGTCGCCGGATTGATCTCGATGGTGATCTCGGTGTCAGGTCTAGTTGTAAATCCATATCTACCCAGCTCTTTGATAATCGCTACAATGAGATTTGCAGGGATGAGGCTCGGCGTGCCTCCACCAAAGTAAATGGTGTCCAGACTTTGGGGAGTGTAATAGCGGTGCTTCTGGCGAATCTCCTTAAACAGGAGTTCGACGTACTGATCCGGCGGCAGAATCTTGCTTTGCTCATAAGTGGCAAAATCGCAGTAAGTACAGCGCTGGATACAGTAGGGAATGTGGATATAGACGCCAAATGCCATGGGAGTTATGTAGAGTATGTCTAAGAAATTTCAACTAAAAAACGGTATGAAAGTCCTTTTACTGGAAAGCCACAAGTCTCCGGTGGTCTCAGTGCAAATGTGGGTGAAAACAGGCTCGGCGGATGAAAAAAAGACCGAAGAGGGGATCTCTCACTTTATCGAGCATTTGGTGTTTAAGGGGACCCGCAAGTACAAGGTGGGTGAGATCGCGGCCACCGTGGAAGGCTCCGGCGGGGAGCTGAATGCCTACACCTCTTTTGACCAAACTGTGTTTTATGTGACCATTTCCAAACAATTCTCGGATGTGGCGCTGGATGTGATCAGCGAAATGATGGGCTATCCCACTTTTGACCCCCAGGAAATCGACAACGAACGCGAAGTGGTTCTGGAAGAGATCAAACGCGGACAGGACAGCCCGGGCCGCAGAGCCAGTCAGCTGCTATTCACCAACGTCTTCCCAAAAAGCCCTTACGGCATTCCGGTGATTGGTTATGACAAGGTCGTAAAAAAAGTTTCCGCAAAAAAAATCCGCGAATTTTATCAGTCCCGTTATGTGCCATCAAATATGTTCCTGGTGGTGTCCGGCGACTTTGATTCGAAAGAAATGAAGACCCGCGTGCAGCAGATGTTTGGCGGTTTTGCGCCGTACAAGCTGCGCAAAGTGGCGCGCAAAAAAGAACCGGCGCAAAAAACCGTCCGCATCAAGGTTGAGCAGGCGAAATTTGAACAGACCACCGCCTATCTGACCTGGAGAATCCCAAGCGTCAAACACAAGGACATCGCGGCCCTTGAGGTGATGTCAGCGATTCTGGGGCAGGGGGATTCCTGCCGTCTGATGCAGACCTTGCGCATTAAGGAGCCTCTGACCAATTCGGTGGGGTCATTTGCCTATTCCATGCAGGACGACGGTCTATTTGCCGTGTCGCTGGGCCTTGAAAAAGAGAATCTGACCAAAGCGCTCAGCGCGCTGATTCCGGAACTGGTCCGGATTGTGACGGAGCCACCCACGGTCGCAGAAATGCAAAAAGCCATCACCAACTTTGCCAGCCACGAAGTTTATTCCATGGAGACAGTGGATAACATTGCGAGAAAAGCCGGAAGTAACGAGTTCTATTACGGCGATCATGACTACTACAAAAAGTACATGAAGCAGGTCTATGCGCTGAAACCGGAAGATATTCAGAAGATCGCCAAAAAATATCTAAAGGCGGACAGCTTTGGTCTGTCCATGATGACAAACATGGATAAGAAAAACGCGGACCGCATCCTGAAAGCGTTTGCCAAAGACTTAAGAAAAGCCCTGCGTGAGGCAAAAGTCGTAAAGCAGAAAGCACCGCGCTTTGCCGCGAAGAAATTCAATATCAATGCCGGCGCGGCCAAGGGCGTTCCAACCACGGAGCGTATTGTACTGGATTCCGGTGCGACCCTGTTGATTCGCGAACAAAGTGATACGCCGTACGTGGCGATGAAAGCCGCGTTCCTGGGCGGGGCGCGTGTTGAGCCGGAAGGTCAAAACGGTCTGACGGAACTCTTTGCCAGAAACTGGATGTCGGGATCCAAAAACTTCACTGAAGATGACATCAATCTTCGGGTGGACGAGTTGGCAGCGGGGATTGGCGCATTTGGCGGCCGAAATTCCGCAGGTCTTTCCATGGATTACCTTTCACCATTTGAAGACAAAATGCTGGAGATCTATGCCGACTCCCTGCTGGCGCCGCAGTTCCCGGAAATCATCCTGGAGCGCGAAAAGGTTGTCCTGAAAAATCAGATCAAAGCCCGCAATGACAATCCGGCCCAGCTTTGCATTCTGGCCTTTATGCAGGAGATCTTCAAAGGGCATCCGTACTCCCGCGATCTGGTGGGAAGTGAGACGACGGTAAACGCCATCTCGTCCGCCGACCTTCTGGGCTATTACAAAAAAATCGCCATGGCGAAGAACGTGACGTTCTCGGTCGTCGGGGATGTGGACACCAAAAAATGGGTGAAGATGCTGAATGAAATCACGAAAGAGCTTCCCAAAGGGGAGCGCGTGAAAAATCATTTTGCCGCACCAAAAATCACAGAGTCCAAACGCCTGTTCCGTGAACTTAAAAAAGAACAAAGCCACATTATCGTGGGCTATCAGGGTCTGACACTTTCAAGTCCAGAGCGCTACACGATGGAAATCATTCAGTCCATCTTAAGTGGTCAGGGGGGACGGCTGTTCATCGAGCTTCGTGATAAAAACTCGTTGGCTTATTCCGTGTCACCAATGCACATGGAAGGGATTGAGTGTGGATATTTCGGTGGATACATCGGTTGTTCACCCGAGAAATCAGAAAAAGCCATCCAGATGCTGAAGGCGGAATTCAACAAGCTGGCGACAACGAAGATTTCCCCGGAAGAACTGGTGCGCGCGCAGAGATATTTGATCGGCAGACACGATATCGAACTGCAAAGAAAGAGCACCATCGGCAATGCCATCTTGTTCGATGATATCTATGGCCTGGATTATCGTGAAAGCCTGGATGTGGCGGACAAGTACTTTGCGGTCAGCCCTGAGGATGTTCAGAAGCTCGCGCAAAAAATCTTTTCCCAGCCTTCGATCGTCAGTCTGGTGGGACCTACGGATGTGAAATCCTAAAGTTCGCGACGGAAGTCCTCGATGATTCTTTGATTGAGGGCTTCCAGATTCTTGAATCCGCGGGGTTTGAGTTCTTCAGGCCCCTTGTTCAGCTCCAAGTTTAGATGTCTTTCTAAAATCGCAAACACCTTTGGAATCAAAGTGCGCTGATAGTTATCACTGCCAATGCGGGTTTTTACGATCTGCCAAAGTTCCCAACGCGCGGGCAGGAAGGCATAGTACAGATCACCGCCGAACTGCGAATAGAAAGGATATTCTTTTTTCCAGCGCTGGCGCGACAGGTGGTGGCGGCCGTCGGTAAAGTCACGAAGCTGCAAAACGGTGGAAGTGTGCGGGCGATAGTTTTCCCCGGTGCTTTTTAAAACTTTGGACATGGCCTTGGGGTCCTTTGTTGCCACCATGGACAGCGAATCCGCAAAGAGCTCGTGTACGGCGCTGCGAAGACTCCAATGGGCCGAAAGCTCCTTGCGGCGCTCGGCGATGGCGTCGATTTCTTTGATGACTTCATAGATTCTTCGGTCCAGATCCTGGCGAACTGCCGGGTCGGTGGTCTTTTCCTGTTCGGCCATTAAAGCATCATTCTTTGCGTGCAGGAGGTCTTCGCGAGTATGCAGGGAAATCTGCTCTTCGCGCAAAGTTTTGTAGCCGGGGGATTTTAAGGTCATGTTCTTTTCAAAAACCGCGTGGGCGTACTCATGCATCAGGGTGTTTTGATTGATGGACGGATGTTTTTTACCCATTTTTTCCGGGCGCACACCGACACTGATCTGATAGCTCTGGGCATTGAAGGTGGAAAAGATAAAAGCACTGTCGACCTGGATCTGCACTTCGTGGGGAACGGCGAGGTCACCCAAGAGGGAATTGATTTTATCAACTGTGTGGGCGTAGTCCCGGGCCGGAGGCCCTTTCTGACCGGAAGGTTTGACTTCAATCTGACCCAGCTTCGCATACTCGGAAGCAAAGACCGGCCCGCACTTTTCCCCGAAGGCCCACAGGGACCCGGGCGCAAAAGCGCTCAGCACTGCCAAAGTGATAGTCATCCATCTTAAGTTCATTCGGAGTACAGCTCCTTCAAACGGGCTTTCCTAAATGAAATGCAAAGAGGGCGCCGGAACAGTGTCCCATTGTGAGACTTTCGGCCAGCTTTGCAAAAAACAACTAACCGAAAACCATTCAGAATTTGTTAAACTAGCAGTATGCGGGAAAAGCGTTCGACACCGACAGTTGAGCTTTTTGTGAGCCCAGAGGGCTACTTCCAGGAACTGGTTCAGAAAGGTCTGTCCCAGCGTAAGGTTCAGACCTTTCCGATGGTTGAGGCCTATCTTGTGAACTTATTACAGCACTATTTGGATGCGCGAAATCTGCACGATCCAGCCTACGCCAGCGAAAGCGGCACCAGAAATCCCCAGACACTGGCAGAAATGTATCTGACAGCACAGAATGCCGAAAGTTTTGTGAAAGCTGAAATGCTGAGAAAACTCGGCGACCGAACTCTGTATATCAGCGGCTTCTTTGGGGATTCTCTTTCTCGCAAGATCATTGATGTGGATTACTATGCGGAGATTGGCGGAGCGGCTTACGCGTCATTGGCCCATTGCACCCGTGAAGACACCATGGCGCGTGTGTACACAGTATTCTCGGACCGTTTCCTGGAGTTTGTGGATGTGCTGACGTACATCAGTCATCATTCGTTTATCAAAAGCGATGAAAGCATTTTGAGGCTGTATGAGCGCTACATGAGAACAGGATCTGAGCTGGCTCGAGAAAAGCTTGAGGAAATGGGAGTTTTGACCCTTCCTCAGGATCAAGTAAAGCTTGGCAAGCAGAGCTGATTCCTCTATTCTGGCGCCATGTTTGGCTTAGGTATGTCTGAAATTATCTTCCTTGCGGTTCTTGCCCTGATTGTCATCGGGCCCAAAGAGCTTCCGGAACTGGCAAGGACTTTGGGGCGCTTTCTCAACGAGTTGAAAAGAAGCACCGATTCCATGGGTGATGAACTCAAGCAACAGATGCGCTTGGATAAGTTAGACAAGTTGAATATGGACACCATCCGCAATCCTCAACAACAAGCCCATCAGAATGAAGCAGAGCAAGCGCCGCTGGCTGCTTCCGCTGAGGCCGCGCCGATCGTTGAAGAACAGCTGGAGTTCCCGCAAGCCACCGCTGACGAAAAATCAGAAGAACAGAAGCCTTCATGAGACGCGAAGAACTCGATTCCAAAGCCCAATCTTTGTATGAGCACCTGTCAGATCTTCGTAAATGTCTGATCAACTGTGTCTGGATTTTGCTGATCGCAACCGGAATCTGTTACGGCTTCAGCGAAAAGATTTTCGATTTCGTGCGTGAACCAATTCGTCCCTACCTTCCAGGTGGCGGTCTGATCTATACCGGTCCTTTGGATAAATTCATCGCTCACTTAAAGCTATCCTTCGTGTGCGGGATCCTGTTGTCTTGCCCGTTCTGGCTTTATCAGGTTTGGAAGTTTATTGCTCCGGGCCTGTATGCCAAAGAACGCAAGTACACCATGGGCTTTATTGTTTCCGGCACGGGTTTGTTTGTGTTGGGGGCGGCGTTTTCTTATTGGATCGCGCTCCCGATGGCTTTCCAATTCCTGATGACTTTCGGGGGCGAGGTCGACAAGCCGATGATATCCATCGACCAGTACATGGGTTTCTTCACCCAGATGTGTTTGATGTTCGGTGTGGCGTTTGAGTTGCCGCTGGTGATTGTGGTTCTGGGAATGATGGGCATTGTGTCCCAGTCCTTCCTGCGCAAGAACCGTCGTTATGCCATCATGACCATTGCGGTGATTGCTGCCATCATCACTCCACCGGACCTTTTGAGCATGGTGATGATGCTGGCGCCGATGTGGGTTCTTTACGAAGCGGCGGTCCTGATCGTCGGTGTCTTTGAAAAGAAGCGTGAAGACAGCTACGCTGTAAACGAGCGCGAGTAGCCATAGTTCCTGCCCCGACAACAGTCGGGGTGTTCGGCATTTAATGTGAAATATGAGAATCTTAAGAGTACGCTCAAAAAGTGTACAAATGCATTCTTACGTTCATGGAGGAACTGTGAAGTCTTTGATCTTCTTGTCCCTGATGGGTCTTTCTTTGTCTGCGGCCGCCAATATTGCGGACTATGAAAAAGCATCAAAACAGTTTGCGTGTATCAATCAAGTCAACATGGCGACGATGGATATGGGCTTCGGCACAGAGCCGGACGGTGCTGCATTCGCTATCGGCACTGATGGTAAAACCAATGTTTTGGATTCCGGAAAAATCGTTTCCCGCGAAACCAAAGACGGCGTTGAAACGATCGTTTATAAAGCGAAAGTGGTGACCGGATTCAAAGACGGCAAACCGGTTTTTGAAACGGACCGCAAAACAGTGGCGATTCGCCGTGATGATCAGGGTCGCGTGGTGGCGGTGAACAAGGATATGAATCTGAAAACCCAGATTCAAAACCGTGATGCTTATCTGAAAACAGAATGGGGCAAACACGCCAAAGGTAACTATCCGTTGATCAAAGGAACTGAGTCCACGTTCACTTACGAAGGGGATTCCTGTGATGTCGCGCAAAGTGTTTACATGCAGATGCAGGACGAAAATTCCAAAGTGGAAAGTAAAGTCACTTATGACAAAGTTTTCTGCGACCGCATGAAGCCGATGATTTCTAAAATGGGTTCTCAGAACGCGGCTCAGTGTGGAAACTTGATCGGTATGGCTCAAGGCGCCTTCGATCAGCGTAACGCTGAACTTGCGAAAGAGGGCAAATCTATGGCCGGTGGTGCATTCGGTATGTACGCGAATCCTTACGGTGGCGCACCTTCTTCCAATGCCAAAACCAAACAAGCGGCTCAAAGCAGCGCCTTTAATATCGGCGGTGCGATTGCCATGTGTGCCTCTATGGCTGATGGTGGCATGGGCATGATGGGTGGCTACTACGGCACGGGTATGGGTGGCATCATGGGTGGTACCGGTGGTATCGTCGGTACTGGAGGTATTGGGGGGAGCGTTCCAGCGAAAGCCAAAACGAACCAGAAAGACGCTAAAGGCACCAAGTAAGACAAAATAAAAAAGGGGCTCCAAAGAGCCCCTTTTATTTTTTCCAAAATGTCGTCTGAAGACTATGGTTCTTCGAACTTGATCAGAACCGCTCCGGATTCAACCGAATCGCCCTGTTTCACGCGGATCTCTTTGATCTTCACATCACGAGTCGCACGCATTTCGTTTTCCATCTTCATCGCTTCCATGATCAGCAAAGGTTTGTTGGCCTTCACGATTTCACCTTCTTTGGCGAAGATTTCGATGATTTTGCCAGGCATACCGGATTTCAGTTCCTGATCGCCACCGAAACCGCCACCTTTCTTCAGGGATTCATGCAACAGCATTTCATCATTGAAGACCTTGATGGTGCGGAATGAGTTACGCGTAAAGACCGTGTACTCGGTGTCCTGTCCGATGACGTCGATCAGATAGGACTTACCGCCAAACAGGAAGCTGATGTATTGTTCAGCCTCTTTGTAGTCGTTTTTGGAGATGTCATAGTGGATCCAGTCTTTGCCCTCTTCCTGCAAGGAAACCTTCCAGGTCGTGCGGTGCTCGGTCACATCCACTTTAAATTTTTTACCTTTAAGTTCTGCCTCAAAGTACATGGTTACGTCCTCAATTGAAGTTTGCGGCTGATACGCTTCCAGTTGGAAGTCAGGTTCAGCTGGCGAACGTCTTTGGATTTACGATCGTTGTAAGCAGTGATTGCCGCCGCGATCAGGAATACAGGGTCTTCAACTTCTTTGAAAAGATTTGGTTCGATCACTTCGAAGTTCTTTTCAATGAACTGAGTTGTGTAAGAGCCATCACGGAATTTTGCGTGATCCAGGATGGTTTTATGAAGAACGATATTGGTTTTAATACCGGTCAACACGAACTCACTTAAAGCACGTTGCATTCTGTCGATGGCCTCTTCGCGCGTCTCACCCCAAGTGATCACTTTCGCGATCATTGGATCGTAGAAGATAGGCACTTCATAGCCAGGGTAGGCGTAGGAATCCACACGCATAAACGGACCTTGCGGGTGACGGCAGGCACGAATCACACCAGGGTGTGGTTTGTACGTGATCGGGTCTTCCGCGCAAATACGGGCTTCAATCGCGTGGCCTTTTTGTTTGATGTCTTCTTGTTTGAAGCTCAAAGGTTTGCCCGCAGCCACATAGATCTGCTCTTTCACCAGGTCATAACCCGTCACGATTTCGGTGATCGGATGTTCCACCTGAAGACGAGTGTTCATCTCCATGAAGTAGAATTCTTTGGTGGCGTTATCGAAGATGAACTCAATCGTTCCCGCGCCCACATAGTTGATCTGTTTTGCTGCGCGAACAGCGGCTTCACCCATGCGCAGGCGCACTTCGTGAGGCACAGATGGGGACGGACATTCCTCGATGATCTTCTGGTGACGGCGCTGCACAGAGCACTCACGTTCAAACAGGTGAACGTGGTTGTTGTGAGTGTCGCCGAACACCTGGATCTCGATGTGTTTCGGGTCGTTGATGAATTTTTCGATATATACTGTCGGATCCGCGAAATAGTTCTGACCTTCAGAGCGGCACGCACGGAAAGCGCTTTCCAGCTCGTCCATCTGACGAACCACACGCATCCCCTTACCACCACCACCGGCGGAAGCCTTGATGATGATTGGAAGGCCGATTTTTTCTGCGATCTTCTGGGCTTCCTCAACGGATTCAACGCCGCCATCAGAGCCTGGAACCGTCGGGACACCGGCTTTTTTCATCAAAGCCTTGGCGGAAAGTTTATCCCCCATGGCTTCAATGTTCGCAACTGTCGGTCCGATGAAGGTGATGCCTGCATCTTTCAAAGCTTGCGCAAAAGTGGTGTTTTCAGACAGGAAGCCGTAACCCGGGTGAACGGCGTCCACGCCGGCTTTTTTGCAGACCTCGATGATCTTGCTATAGTTCAGGTAGCTTTCACGCGAAGGGGACGGGCCAATGTGATAAGCCTCGTCCGCCAGGAATACGTGCAAACTGTCGCGGTCCGCATCGGAAAACACCGCCACAGATCCGATACCCAGCTCGCGGCAGGCACGAGTGATACGGATGGCGATTTCCCCGCGGTTGGCGATCAGGATTTTTTTAAACAATGCCATGTTCGCTCCTACAGAGGGATGTTTCCGTGCTTTTTAGCCGGAGTAACGTCACGTTTATGTTTCAGCATTTCCAAAGAGTCGATGATGCGTTTACGAGTCATCGCTGGCTCAATAACCTCATCTGTGTAGCCCAGTTCAGCGGAGACGTATGGATTGCTGAACTTGGCTTCGTATTCTGCCGTCAGGCGCGCGCGCTCGGCCACAGGGTCTTTGGCTTTGTTGATCTCTTCACGGAAGATGATGCTGACCGCACCATCAGCGCCCATAACCGCGATTTCTGCAGACGGGTAAGCCAGGTTCACGTCAGAGCGAAGAAGTTTCGAGCCCATAACGATGTAAGCACCGCCGTAAGCTTTGCGGGTGATAACGGTGATTTTTGGCACCGTCGCCTCGGCATAAGCATAAAGAAGCTTCGCACCGTGAGTGATGATGCCATTCCATTCCTGGTCTTTACCCGGCAGGAAGCCTGGTACGTCCACGAAGGAAACAACCGGGATGTTGAAGGCGTCACAGAAGCGGATGAAACGAGCACCTTTGCGGGACGCTTCGATGTTCAGGCAGCCAGCAAGGATGTTGGGCTGATTCGCCACGATACCCACAGGACGGCCGTTGAAGCGTGCAAAGCCCACGATCAGATTCTGAGCGAAGTGTTTGTGCACTTCCAGGAAGTAACCCTCATCCACGCACTCTGTGATGACAGAGATCATGTCGTAAGGTTTCTTTGGATTTTCCGGGATCAAAGAATTCAAAGCTTCAGTCAAACGGTCCGGACGGTCGTTGGTTGGAAGAACCGGAGCATCGTCAAGATTGTTGGATGGAAGGAAGTTCATCATCTCGCGGATCAGAAGCAAGCAGTGCTTGTCATCTTCAGCAGCAAAGTGAGCCACGCCGGATTTTGCAGAGTGAGTGGTCGCTCCACCCAGTTCTTCCTTGGTCACATCTTCGTGAGTCACAGTCTTGATAACATCAGGACCGGTCACGAACATGTAAGAGGTGTTTTTCACCATGAAGACAAAGTCCGTGATGGACGGGGAGTAAACCGCACCACCCGCGCACGGGCCCATGATAGCGGTGATCTGTGGGATCAAACCGGAAGCCATGGTGTTTCTGGTGAAGATGTCCGCGTAACCACCCAGGGATTCAATACCTTCCTGGATACGCGCGCCACCAGAGTCATTGATAGAGATAAAAGGAGCCCCGTTTTTCATCGCCAGATCCATCACTTTGCAGATCTTGTTGGCTTGAGTGCGGGACATGGATCCACCGATCACGGTGAAATCCTGAGAAGACAAATAAACCAGTTTGCCGTTGATACGGCCGTAACCCGTGATGACACCATCACCAGGAACCACGTTTTTATCCATGCCGAAGTTTGTGCAACGGTGAGAAACAAAACGATCCATTTCAACAAAGCTGCCTGGATCCAGCAAAACATCCACGCGCTCGCGTGCAGTCAGACGACCACCTTGTTTGTGTTTCGCCAAACGAGCTGCGCCACCACCGGCCATTGCGGCTTCGTTTCTTTTCTCAAGATCTGCCAATCGTGCTTGAATGCCAGATGAAACTTCTGTGCTCATAAAATTCCTTTTCTTGTGAGGAACCATCCTCAAAAAACAAGGAACCAATCTAGCACTTCAGTTCAAAGAATCATCTTAAAACTAGAGACGCAGAGCATACTTTTTATGCCCCGCGTGAATTGATCTATGTGTTTGAAATTACGGAACTAACTGCTGAATGTACTGAAGCGCCTTTTCGACATTGATGCGCCCTCGAGTATTTACTTTAAACTCGTGTCCGGAAGACACGTCCACAGACTTCAAAATTGCCTCTTTAACTTGCACTGCTGTGGCCGTCGGTTTGGCACTCCAAACCAGGGCTGCGGCACCACTGACGAACGGTGCTGCCATGCTGGTTCCTTCCATATAAGCAGTGGATCCGCCCGGCACGGTGGAAAGAATTCTTTCCCCCGGAGCCGCAACGTGCACCAGAGAAAAACCACTGTTGGACCAAGAGGTCATGAAGTCTGAAACCGAAGCGGCAGCCACTGTGATCTGATTGGCCATATTGAAGGACGCGGGGAATTCCGGATACACATCCACATCGCGCCCGTCATTACCCGCAGCGACGACAACCAGAATGCCCTTTTTCTCAAGCTCTACAAAAGCGTTTCGCAAAGAGGCCACACACGGAGCTCCACCCCAGCTGGCGTTGATGATCTTGGCCCCACGACTGGCAGAGTACTGCATGGCAAGAACGGCATCCCCCAAAGATCCACCGCCATCATTGGCAATAAACTGCGCGGGAATGATCTGCGCCTGGGGAGCCACACCTTCAATCGAACCATAGCGAGAATCCGCGGCGATGATACCCGCCACGTGTGAACCGTGCGAGCTTGGAGTCTGGTTGTTACCTGGCTGGGAAACAAAGGCCGCGCCATAGTAATCATCCACGATCCCGTTTTTATCGTCATCAATGCCGTTATTCGGGATTTCATCCGTGTTCACAGCAATGCGTGGAAGCAGTTGGGGAT
This sequence comes from Bdellovibrio bacteriovorus, assembly GCF_002208115.1. NCBI lineage: Bacteria > Pseudomonadati > Bdellovibrionota > Bdellovibrionia > Bdellovibrionales > Pseudobdellovibrionaceae > Bdellovibrio > Bdellovibrio bacteriovorus. The sequence continues at coordinate 94,718 of NZ_CP020946.1, forward strand.
GGGACACATCCACGTAAGCATCCACCACGGCGACTTTCACGCCCTGGCCGTAAACGCCCTGGCTCCACACCGTCGGGGCGCCAATGCGCTGCTGACCCCAGCTGTCGGTGAAGGCTGTTGCCGACACTTCGCTGGATCTTTGCAGTTGGATCACGCGATCGTAATCAACGTGTTTGATATTTTCCAATTGAGGTTTGATGAAATTTTCTTTGAATTCTTCGGCATTGGCCGCGGTTTCAGTTGTGAAACTGCCGTCCTCCCATTGCACGATGAATTTGTTTTCAAGAGCCTGACCACGACAGGCGCTGGAATCAAGCGCGCCATTTTCTGGAAAGACTGTTTCAGCGGATTTCTGGCTACAAGCTGCAAATACAAAGACGCAAGCGACCGCCGAGAGAATTTTTTGAACATCCATGTTCACTCCCTGTGCGAGCCCAACGGGTCCCATCAATGGGACGCACTACAAAGGCCCGACCGGTTAGCTCTTCGGCTATTATATGTCTTATTTTGAGGCTAAATTTCAGAAACTGGACTGGACCGTTTTGTCAGGTCCAACCCATTAGATATGAGCGATGAACTCGCGCAAAAACGAGGAGAATTGCATCTCTACTTGCTTGGCTGTCTCTGTCACTTCGTCGTGGGAAAGCTTTTGAGAAGAAATCCCTGCCGCCAAATTCGTGATGCAAGAAAGAGCCGCGACACGCAGACCCAAGTGGTTGGCTGCGATGGTTTCTGGAACCGTGCTCATGCCGACCGCTTTACCGCCAATCAGTTTCAAGTAACGAACTTCAGACGGAGTTTCATAAGTAGGACCGCTCACACCGCAGTACACACCTTTGTGATAGCGTGTGCCCTGTTTCATCAGCACGTCTTCCATGATCTGGATCAGGCGCTTGTCGTAAGCTTCCGTCATGTCTGGGAAACGAGGGCCCAGTTCCTTGATGTTCGGACCCATCAAAGGATTCGTGCCCATCAGGTTGATGTGATCTTCGATGACCATGAAGTCACCGGCCTGCATGTTTTCACCGAAACCACCGGCAGAGTTGGTCAGAATCAAAGTTTCCACACCCAGCATCGCCAAAGTACGAGTCGGGAACACAACACTTTCCATGCTGTGGCCTTCGTAATAGTGGTTGCGACCCTGAAGGATCGCGATGGATTGACCATTGATTTTACCGAAGATCAGATTTCCGGAATGTCCTTCGACAGTCGGAGGGGAGAAGTGAGGAATGTCTTTGTAAGGAATGGTCGTTTCAACTTCCACTTCTTTCACAAAAGCGCCAAGGCCCGATCCCAATACAACACCGATTTTCGGTTTTGCCGAAGTCTTGGTGCGGATGTAGGTCATGGATTCTTGTAGCTTATTGAGTACCAAAATATTCTCCCTTTTCGACCTTGAGTATTAGCTCAAAGTTTTGAGTATCAAACTAGGCTTTGTCGTCTTTTGCAAGGAAATTGTCATTGCTGAACGAAGCATCGGCAGAGCTGATTGCAGCAGATCTTTGTCGTCGCCATGCAATGTAAACACAGTGTCGCCGACCTTCACTTCATCACCCACTTTCACATGGAATTCGATGCCCGCAGTTGGGGCAATGATGTCCGTGGTTTGTGCGCGACCCGCCTTGATCAAGATGCCCGCAACGCCAATGCTTTCGGTGTGGAAGCCACCCACCCAGCCGGCTTTGTCAGATTTGACTTCGATGGAATGTTTCGGTTTTGGCAGGGCCTTCAAATTGCCACCGTGGATGGAGCAAAGTTCTTCAAACTTCGCCATCGCTTTACCGGACACCAGAATGTCTTCAGCAATCTTGTAGGATTCTTCTTCGTTCTTGCCAACACCCGCCAAAAGCAGCATGTGCGCAGAAAGTTGCAGACTCAGTTCACGAGTGTCTTCGTAAAGATCATAACCGGCAGGGCCGATGAATTTTTCATTTTTCATGATGGCCACGCATTCTTCGACTTCCACCGAGTTGCCGGCATAGCGGCCCAGGGGCTGATCCATATTGGTCAGCAACGCGGTGACTTTTTTGCCGTAGCCTTTGGCAATCGCCATCAGGTTCACCGCCAGTTCTTCCGCCAGCACCGGGGTTTTCATGAAGGCACCGGATCCGAACTTCACGTCCAGCACCAGGCCATCAATGCCTTCCGCCATTTTCTTGGACATGATCGAAGCACAAATCAACGGCAGGCTTTCTACCGTCGCAGTCACATCACGAAGCGCATAGATTTTTTTATCAGCCGGGCAGATCTCTTTGGTCTGACCGATGAAGCAGATTTTGTGTTTGTGAACCAGCTCGATAAATTCAGGCAGGGACTTTTGCGTATTGAACCCCGGAATGGATTCCAGTTTGTCCAAGGTTCCGCCGGTGTGACCCAGGCCACGGCCGGAAATCATCGGCACCGGAATGCCGGCGGCGGCCACGATCGGCCCCAGAATCAAACTTGTCTTGTCGCCCACGCCACCGGTGGAGTGTTTGTCCACTTTGAATTCTTTTACGGAAGAAAAATCCACAACTTCACCGGAGTGAAGCATGGCTTTCGTCAACGAAAGAGTTTCTTCGGTGTTCATGCCACGGAAGAAGATCGCCATCAGCAAGGCTGACATCTGATAATCAGGAATCTGCCCGCGCGCATAGCCCAGGATGAATTCGTTGATTTCTTCATAAGAAAGCACGCCACCGTTGCGTTTGATTTTAATAATTTCAGCAGGAAGAAAAGCCATTAGTAACCACCTTGTACAGAGCCGCCTTGAATAATTGTGATCCCTGAGCTTGTGCCAAGACGGGTGGCTCCAGCGTCGATCATTGCTTTTGCTTGTTGGGCATCTTTGATGCCGCCGGAAGCTTTGACTTCCATGGATGAGCCCACAACGGACTTCATCAGTTTCACATCATCCACCGTGGCGCCGCCGCCCCCGAAGCCGGTGGAGGTCTTAACAAAATGTGCTCCGGCTTCCAGGGCTGCCTTGCACGCCAGGGTTTTGTCTTCCTGATTCAGCAACGAAGTTTCGATGATGACTTTCACGGTGTGACCAGCCGCTGCCTGAACCACGGCCTTGATGTCGTCACGAACATAGTTCAGACGGCGGTCTTTCAGTGCGCCGATCTGAATGACCATGTCGATTTCCTGCGCGCCGTTGGCGATGGCCGTTTTGGTTTCAAAGGCTTTGCTGGCCGTGTCCATGGCACCCAAAGGAAAGCCCACCACGCAGCAGACTTTCACAGAAGAGCCTTTCAAAAGTTCAGCGCAGGTTTTCACATAGGACGTGTTCACGCAGACAGAGAAGAAGTTGTGCTCTTTGGCTTCCGCGCACAGCTTTTCGATCTGGGCGGTTTGGGCTTCAGGCTTTAAAAGAGTATGGTCAATGTAACGACTTAGTTGCACGGGGCACCTCAAGAATGTTTAAATTAAAAAGTTATCTCAGATCATTGCAGGAGGCAATCATGACACCACAGAAGTGGACCTCAGTTTTACTCATATCTTTGCTCATTTTCACTTCATCCACTTCGACGGCCCAGGCCAATCGCAGTGTAAAACGCAATGTCGCCGCCGTCCTGTTTTCCACTCTGGGCGGGGCCATTCTGGGATTAAGCACGCTGTCTTTTTACGGTGAACCGCAGGAACACACCGGCAATATCACGACCGGTGCTCTGGTGGGTTTGTTAGGCGGGGTGGGGTATGTTATTTATGACTCTTCGCGCCCAGCGGCGCCTCAGTATGAGTATTCCCAGAACCTGGGGATGGACTTTAAAAACCGAAGGGCCTCGGAAACTTTCGTCGCCAAGGCCCCTCCCATGATTCAGTATTCGTTTACTTTCTAGTTTAGCCCACTTTGGTGCGTGGGGTGCCGCCAGCCATGGTCGCCCCTGGCTGTACGCTGGTGTCGCCACCACCGGCCTGACCCAGGAAGGTCTTGGCATCGGCTGCGGAAACTTTACCCTTACGAACCAGATCCTCAATGTACTTTTCAAACAGAACCATACCTTGAGTGGCACCGGTCTGCATGGCAGATGGGATCTGGTGGACTTTACCTTCACGAACCAAGTTCGAGATGGCTTTGGTGTTTCTCATGATCTCGTAAGCCGCCACACGACCTTGTCCGTCCGCGCGGGAGAACAGGGTCTGAGCGACAACTCCGCGCAGGGATTCAGCCAGCATCGTTCGGATCTGTTGCTGTTGACCGGCAGGGAATACGTCAATGATACGATCGATGGTTTTCGCCGCACTGTTGGTGTGCAGGGTTCCGAAAACGATATGACCTGTTTCGGCAGCAGTCAGTGCCAAAGAAATTGTTTCTAGGTCACGAAGCTCACCCACCAGCAGAATATCCGGGTCTTCACGCAGGGCCGCTTTCAGGGCGTTGGCGAAACTTTTGGTGTGGCTTCCCACCTCACGCTGATTGACCAAAGATTTCAAATTCGGGTGAACGAACTCGATCGGGTCTTCCACCGTGATGATGTGGGCTTCACGGGTCATGTTAATTTGGTGAATCATCGCCGCCAGAGTTGTGGACTTACCAGAACCTGTCGGACCGGTGACAAGAATCAGACCACGATCGCAATCGATCATGTCCATCACGGCCGGAGGCAATCCCAGTTCTTGGGCGGTTTTGATTTTTTCCGGGATGATACGCATAACGGCGCCAAGGCCTTTACGCTGCATAAAGATATTGCAACGGAAACGCCCGATACCTGACAAAGTGTAGGCGAAATCCAGTTCCCATTTTTCCACGAAAGCTTTTTTCTGCTTTTCAGAAAGAATCTCAAACAGCAGTCCCTGTACGTCCTGATTTGTGAGCTCGCGATAGTTCAATGGAACCATGTTTCCATGCAGGCGCAAATAAGGGGCGGCTCCACTTGTGATATGCAAGTCGGAGGCACCTTGTTCCACCATGAGTTTGAACAATTCATCAATTGTTGCCATCGTCGTCTCCTAAGGTCTCTAATTCAGTGATCTTTTCGGTCAGATATGTTTCAATATTAAATATTAATTGCTATCGGTCTTGTTTCTGGACTATTGAACTAAGACCAGCCCCGTTCAAGAGGGGTTATATTCGCCAAGGAGTCGCCTGTGTCTGCTGAAATTCTGATTAACGTTCGACCACAAGAGACACGTGTAGCCTATGTTGACGGCGGGATCCTGACCGATTTGAAAATTGAACGAAAAACGTCCCCCACCTTGGTCGGGTCCATCCATCGGGGCACGGTGATTCGTGTTCTTCCGGGCATGCAGGCGGCGTTTGTGGATATTGGTCTGGAAAAAGCAGCATTCCTGTATGTCGGGGATATCCGCGAAGACGTCGATGACAACTTCCTTTCCGCGGTGGACCGTGAAGAGCCGATGGATGAAGGGGATGACGACAAGCCGCTGACTCACGCAAATAAAACTCCGATTCAGGATCTAGTGAAAGAAGGCCAGAGCATTCTGGTTCAGGTTTCCAAGGATCCGCTGGGCACCAAGGGAGCACGTTTGACGACGCACCTGTCCCTGCCAGGCCGTTTCGTGGTGTTTTTGCCGACGGTGCGCCACCTGGGTATTTCCCGTCGTATCGAAGACGAAGGCGAGCGCGAGCGCCTAAGAAAACTGGTTCAGAAAATCAATCCTTCCGGTGGCGTGATCGTAAGAACCGCCGGGGATGGGGCTTCGGAAGAGATGTTGAAAGCCGACATCGAGTATCTGGATCGTTTGAGCAAAGAGATTTTCAAAAACTACGAAAAGAAAAAAACGCCGGGTCCGCTGCACACCGAACTTGATGTCGAGCTGCGCGCCCTTCGTGATCTGATGAGTGAGGACGTCACGAGCGTCTGGGTCGATGACGTTGAGATTCACAAAAAAGTTGTGAAGTTCGTGTCCCAGTTCATGCCCAAGTACAAACAAAACATCGTGCTTTATGAAGAGAAAAAGCCGTTGTTTGACCTGTACGACATCGATATTGAGATCTCCCGCTCGATGGAGCGCAAGATCTGGCTTAAATCCGGCGGTTACATCGTGATCGATGAAGCCGAAGCCCTGGTGGTTATCGACGTGAACACCGGTAAGTTCGTCGGTAAAAAAGATCTGGAAGACACCATCTTAAAAACCAATCTGGAAGCGGTTCGCGAGACCGCGCACCAACTGCGTGTGCGTAACTGCGGCGGCATTATCATCATCGACTTTATCGATATGGAAAAAGAATCCCACCGCGAAAAAGTTCTGGAGGCCTTGGCCGAAGAACTGGCGCGCGACCGTGCCCGCACCAACATCGTTTCCATGTCCCAGTTGGGCTTGGTGGAAATGACCCGTAAGCGCATCCGCCCAAGTCTGATCAAGACTTTGTGTGAACCGTGCTCTTACTGTGAAGGTAAAGGCTACATCAAACGCAAATCCACGGTGGCCAATGAAATCTTCCGTGAACTTGAGCGTGACGCTGACATGCTGATCAATAAAAAAACCAACGTGGTCATTCATTGTCACAGTGAAGTGGTGGACTGGATCTACGAAGTCGAAGGCGAAAGCCTGGAAGGCATCGAAAAGAAACTGGGCCGCTCTGTCGCGTTCAAAATCGAACCAAATTATCACCTAGAACAATACGAAATCTTCTTCGTCTAGGGCGGCTGAACCCTTTTGACCAGCCGCTAAGTTTTTCGGGAATTGTGGAATCATTTTGGGATTGCTGGACCTTGGGCTGTTGAGCCGGGGGTCTGGTGTTCCGATAGATTCTGTATGAAACATCTTTTGATTTTTCTTTTAGGCATTCTATTTTCTTTCGTTGCACACTCCGAGCCGCTTTTTTGCGGCCCGAAGCCTTACCAGCTAAAAGCTCTGGCGGATGTTTCCCGCAACACTTGTATGGAGACTTTGAAGTCCAAAGAGTGTCAGGATCTTTTTGCGAAGATGCGCGCCAATGGGGAAAAGCCTGAGGATAAAGCGCTGAAGTGCCATGATCAAAGCTCTCTTTCGCGTGTGGCGGAAAGCACCTGGGGTTACACTTCGGGTTGTGCGGTGGGTGGCTGGAATTTTGTAAAAGACTCTTTTGTCGCTATTGGTACGGCGATTGGTGAAGGGGCGGCGAAGATCGCGCTGGATATGGAAGCGGAAGCGGCTGCCAACAAAGCCTGCGAAGCTGATCCCAAAGGTAAAGAAAACCTGTTCAAACAATATAACAGCACGGTGCCGAAACTTTTGCAGGTGCAGATGCCTGAAGCCTCTGTTTTAAAGCGCGCCAACTGTGCGACCGTAAAACGCATCATCAAAATGCAGGGCATGGACAAGGGCAATGCAACCCTTCGCCTTGTTATGATGAAGGGGGATAAAAATCTTTCTGCCGATGAACGGGAATATGTTCAGTGGAGTCAGAAACAGGTCACGCCCTCAAACGTTGATCTGGTGGGGATGGCTAAAGCCAAACTTAAAGAGATGGGTGTGCAGATCGAATGCTACAACGCCCAGCAGGCCGCGGCGATCGTCTGTGAAGCTGTGGCCGAGGTGGCGACTTTGGCCGGCGGACCAGCCGGAGCGGCACTGAAGGCCGCCAAAGCCAAGAACATCATGAAACTGGCCGGGGTGAGTGCGGATGCTGGAAAGGCCTCTGCCGCGACCAGAACCGTGGCTTCTGCAGCGGAACTGGAAAAGGCCGCCAAGTTGTCTAATATAGAGCGTGTGGCCGCGGCGGAAAAATCCCTGGGTCGATCTTTAAGTGAGGCGGAAAAGAAAGCGCTGATCTCGGCCCATGAAGTGGGTAAGGGCACCGGCCGGGGTTATGGGACCTATTCAAAGACGGATCTCAGCGACAAGGCCAATATATTGAAGAACGCCGGGTTCAAAGCTGAAGAGCGCGATCTATTAATGCGTCAGGGATTGGCGGGAAGCCTGTCTGACACCAAGGCCGCGCGGGACTTTGCCAACAAGGCCCGTTTGGAAGCTGATAAGCTGCGTGTGTCCGGAAATATCTCAGAATCTACCAATAGTTACCGCAAGGCGTCTGACTCTTATGAAGTCTTTATGAACGATGTTAAAGCGCCCAAATCTTCGCGCGATTATTGGGTCGGGGCGAAGATGAATGCCTCGGCTGAAAGATATGATAAGGCTGCGGAATATTTCATCAAAACCGAGCAGGCCACCAGCCGTTCGGACGTGAAAGCGCAGAACATCTTTGATGCCCTTAACCGTGAAAAAGATGAGTTGCGCGTTATTGCTGCCCGGAATCCTGCCAGCAAGTCCGCCCAGAAAAATTATCAGGATCACAAAAAGCTGATTGAAGCGGTGGTTAATAGTAAAAATCTGCAGTTGGGTGACGCCTGGAAACGGGAACTTTTGAAGCCGTGAGTTAAGCTAAGGTGCTGAAAATATAGGCTTTTATTTAGCACCTAGACCTTGCCAACTTTTTCCAAAAATATTTGCATTTGAGGGGGGTTAAAGCTAACCTCTCTTTCTCTCGTAAAAAGCTGAAAAAAATAGCATGTATTAGGTTGACAAAGCCTAGTGCAAAGTGGCATTTACCATTGGCTTAATTCGGGTAGCTGGAGGTATTACATGTACGCGATTATTCGTACTGGCGGGAAACAATATAAAGTTCAAGCTGGTGACGTAGTTCAGGTTGATAAACTTGAACAAGCACTTGGTGCAGAGTTTGAAATCAACGAAGTTTTGATGGTTGGTGGTGAGTCCACTGCTGTTGGTCAACCTCTTGTTAAAGGTGCGAAAGTAACTGTTGTTGTTACTAAACAAGCTAAGACAAGAAAAGAGATCGTCTTCAAAAAGAAGCGTCGTCAAGGTTACAGAAAGTTCGCAACTCACAAACAAGAGTTCACCGAGCTGTTTGTTAAAGCAATTTCCTTCGATGGAAAAACTGCTAAATCTGATGAAGCAGCAACTGTTGTTGACGTGAAAGCAGTTCGTGCTGAAAAAGCACAAGCTCGCGTAGCAGCTCGTAAAGAGCGCGCAGCGAACAAAGGTACTGCAGAAGTTGTAAAAAAAGCGGCTAAAAAAGTAGCGAAAAAGAAAGTTGCGAAAAAAGCAGTTAAAAAGACTGGTACTAAATTCCACTTGGGTAACAACGTAAAAATGGGTCGCGACTACACTATCTATTCTGTAGTTGAAGGTCTTGTTAAATTTGAACGTTTCTCCAAAGAGCGTTTCAAAGTTAGCGTTTATCCTAAAGCTGTTTAATCAGTCTTAAGATAAACCGATACATTTTTTCACAAATGGAAAAGGAGCCATCCCATGGCTCCTTTTTTGTTGTATAGACAGTCAGTTATGAAATTCATTGATGAAGTCAGTATCTCTTTAGCTTCGGGACGTGGCGGCCCGGGTTGTGTAATGTGTATAAGAGACAGCTTTAGCTTCGGGACGTGGCGGCCCGGGTTGTGTCAGTTTTCGCCGCGAGTCCATGCAAGCCCGTGGCGGCCCAGACGGGGGCAACGGCGGCAAGGGCGGGGATGTTATTATCCGTACATCTCGTCATATCAATTCTCTGGTAGATATTAGACAAAATAAAAGATACGCCGCTCAATCTGGAAGAATGGGTGAGGGTCGTCAGAAATCCGGTATGGATGGCGAAGACCTTATCCTTGTTGTTCCTCAAGGCACTGTATTCCGTAATATGGATGGTGAAATCATCATCGATATGACCGGAATTTCCGAGCACACCCTGCTTAAAGGCGGTCGTGGTGGAAAAGGAAATGAGTTTTTCAAAAACAGTGTGAATCAGGCTCCAGAACATGCGCAACCCGGTGAAGAAGGTCAGGAAATTGAAGTTCGTCTGGAACTGAAACTGATTGCGGATGTGGGTATCGTTGGATTCCCGAACGCCGGCAAGTCCACACTGATTTCCCGTATTTCTGCAGCAAGACCGAAAATTGCGGATTATCCGTTCACAACCCTGACTCCGAATCTGGGAGTGGTGAAGGCCGGGGACTATTCCTCGTTCGTGGTGGCGGATATTCCGGGACTGGTGAAGGGCGCACACGCGGGTGTGGGTCTGGGTATCCAGTTCTTGAAACATATTGAACGTACACGCCTGTTCATCCATCTGGTTGATGCATCCGGAATGTCAGGCCGTGATCCTTTAGAGGATTTTACGGATATTAACAACGAACTTAAAATGTACGATGAAAACAACCAGGACAAAGAGGGTTTCTTCCCTCTATCCACGCGTCCTCAATTGGTTGTGCTGAACAAGATCGACACTTTAAGTGAATCTCAGCTGACGAAGCTGAAAAAACAGTTCAGGGAAGCCAGCGGCAGCGAGCCGTTTGCGATTTCCGCAGTGACTGGCAAAAACATCAAAGAATTTGTTCAGGAACTGGCTCGTCAGATTCTGAAAGAGGAAGAAGAATAATGAAAATAGGTATTTTCGGAGGCAGTTTCAACCCTCCACACATGGGTCACATCAACGCCATTCAAACCGTAGCGAAGAAAGCCGGTTTGGGCAAAGTTCACATCATCCCTGCGGCTCAGAATCCTCTGAAAACTCCGGTGGAAGGTCCAACGCCTGAACAGCGTGTGGAACTGACTCGTCTGGCGTTTGCCCAGTACGGTGAAACTTACTTCGTGGACGATCAGGAAATCAAACGTGGTGGCATGAGCTACACAGTTGATACCGTGATGAATCTGCGCAAATCCTATGATGCCAACGACCTTTACCTGGTTGTGGGCGCAGATAAATTTGAAGAGCTGGCTCAATGGAAGGACTATCAAAAGATCCTGACCGAGGCGAATCTGATTGTCACAACCCGCCCGGGTTACGACATGCCGGAATCTCTGGAAGAGATGCCGGGTTTCCTGAAGCCCCTGGTTGCAGAATTTGATTTCAACTTCATCGAACTGAACACGGGCCGCAACATCCAGTTCATCACTTTGCGTGATGTGGAAGTTTCCTCCAGCGAAGTTCGTAAATGGCTTCGTTCCGGCAAGCCGGTTGAAAAATACCTGCCATTGTCTGTTGAATCCTACATCAAGGAACACAAGCTTTACCGCAATCTGGGTGACCGTATTGGGGACTACAAAAAGTTCACCGCGTTCTGCGCCGATGTTCTGTTTGCGAAAAAAGGCATCAACGTCCGTGGTTTTGACCTGACTTCCATGTCGGCTCCAAGTGAATACACTTTGATCGCGTCCGGTACCTCCACCCGTCATGCGGCGGCGATGGCGGAAAACATCGTGATGGCGGTGAAAGAGGAATACAACGTACACCCACAAAGCATCGAGGGTGTGGACGAGGGCCGCTGGGTTCTTGTCGATTACGGTTCTTTGATCATCCACGTCTTCTACGACTTCGTTCGCCAGGAATACAGCCTGGAAAACCTGTGGAGAGAAGGCAAAGACATGGGATTGAAAGATCCTTATGTTGGCAAGGGTGAGCAGTAGTCATGAAGTTCATTTTGTACAACCTCGCAACGGCCAAGGAAGCCTGGGCGGACGAGGTCAGCGAGTTGTACAAGAAGAAGATTTCCTTCTTCATTCCCTTCGACATTCAGTCACTAAAAGCCAAAAAGTCCGCGCGTGAAGACGCGGACTTTAAGCGCAGCGAAGAATCCGATTTAATCCTTAAAAATATCAACAGCGACGACTATGTCGTGCTCTTTGACGAGCGCGGGTCCGTGCTGGATTCGATTCAGTTTTCAAAAAAAGTGGAAAACATTCTGGGAAGCTCCAAGAAGCGCGCGATTTTCATTATTGGCGGCGCTTTCGGAGTCAATGAAGACGTCCGTAAACGTGCGGACCTGAAGGTGGCTTTATCGCCCATGGTGATGAATCATCTGATGGCCCAGGCGATGAGCTTGGAGCAAATCTACCGGGCCTTTACGATCATCAAAAAAATCCCGTACCACAATATCTAGAGCCAAGGTGGCTCGTTACCCAGTTCTTTTTCCGGATCACGGTCCAGATCCAGCAGGCGGTTCCATTCAAGGCTTAGGAAGCTCTTTTGCTCCGAGATCGCCTCTTGTTCTGTCAGGGCCCGTGGATTCAGGCAGTCTGAACCCGGATCAAATGTTTTGTGGGAGCAGATGGTGTATTGCACCTGGCTTTTTTCGCCACCGACGGCTTTGTTCCATTCAACCAGTGTCACGGGTTTTTCCGGATTGATGGCTGGATCAAAAACATAAACGTCGTTACCCACGCGGTAAGTAACTGCGACGTGATACCACCAGGAAACGGAACCGCCCGGTGCGTTCTGAGTCGGCGCATACAAGTTTCCGAAGACAAAAATTTTCTTCGGTGTTGTGAAGTGATGTTCAATCAGCTCGGTGGCGGCCATTTCGGCGCGGGCATAACAGCCATCGTCCGGATACATCCAGGTCAGGCGGCGGGCAAAGGGTTCTGCATCGGTGATGAAGCGGGTGTCGCGAACGTATTTGAATTCACGCTCAAGATCCGCGTAAGAACCCACATCGGGAATCTCCTGGATGTTCAGCTCTTTCATGGGTTTTTTCATGCGATCAGGATAGCTGTTGCGACCGAAGAGTTCCCACACCGGAGTGCTGCGCTGGCGGGCAGCCTCAAAAGATTCACCAGAGTGTCGGATGGAAGAAAGACCGGCCACGGCCGTGGCGGAAGCAGACAGAATCATCAACGAAACGAAAAATGCCCTCATAAACCCCTCACTCTTTCGGTTCTAGGCCCGCTGTCAGGGACTGTCAAAGAATTTGCAGTGACGCGAAAGAATGAATTCTGTGTTGAAAACCCTTAAGACCCGACTGTCCGCCTGTCTGCATTGCGGATCGTTTCAGGTGGAACAGGCGGGCCTGTGTGTTCCCTGCCATGAGGTGCTGAATCATTACCCGCATCGCGCGCGCCGACGGCAGGATTGGCTGAGGGCTCTATATTCTTGGAATCCCGGGGAAAGTGATCTGTTGTCAGCACTGGTGCTCAGTTTGAAAGGCCGGCATAACAAGGCGGGGTGGGAGCACTTTGCCCGGAAGATGGTGCAGCAGCAGGTGCCCCGTCTTTCCGGCGGGCGAAGGTTGCACTTTGTTCCTGCTCCGTCGAAGTCCGGTGCTGAAGATCATGCTTCACTTTTTGCCCGGGCGCTGGCAGCGCACATGGGTGGTGTTTTTAACCCGTGTCTTCGTAAAGCCTCGTCAGGAAAACAAAGGCGGTCCGACCGGGGAGAGCGGGCTCTGATCGCCATGGAGCTGGTTGAAAAAAATACAGAGCTGTCTATAAACTCGACAGACATCCTCTGGATCTTTGTCGACGACATCCTAACCACCGGCTCTACAGCGCGCGCCGCCCGGCTGGCGCTCGGGAGTCCCCCTCACTTTGAAGTTTGGGTCTTGGCAGAGAGGGGCCTCTCTTGCGGAGCGTCCACGGATATGCTACAAAACCCGCATGCTTAGATCGACTCTTTCCCTGGTCCTGACATTCCTGTTTTCTTTGAGTGCTATGGCGGCCGTCACCGGCAACGGCGCTCTTCAGAAAGTCGCAAAAAAATACCGCACCACCAAGCTTGTGGAAATGAATGTGGAAAAGACTGTGAAGTCTGAACTGCTTGGCAAAGAAACCAAGTACGACGGCAAGATCTATCTGGCGAACGGAAAGTTCCGCTGGGAAAACACCAAGCCGGAAGAAACTCTGCTGGTGTTCGACGGTAAAACCATCTGGAGCGTGCAGGTGCCGCCAAAAGAATTCGGCGGACCGGTGCAGGTGGCAAAGGGCATCGTCGACAAAAAGACGAAATCCCATATCCTGATTTCCTCTTTGCTGGGCGAGGATCTGAACAAGAACTTCAAGATCCTGAAAGAGGAAAAAGACGGGGAGCTGGTCAACATCGAAGTGCAGCCGCTGAATGACGGCCTGACCGTGAAATCCCTGAAGCTGACTGTGAAGTCCAAGGACAACACTCTGCAGACGATTTCCTACCTGGACGATATCGGAAACCTGACGACCATGAAGTTTTCCGATGTGAAGTTCCTGAAAAAAGAAAATAAGAAACTGTTCAAATATCAACCGCCAAAAGATGCACAGGTAACCGACCTATGAAACAAGAGACTGCTCAAAACAAAAAAGTTCACTTTATCTCTCTGGGTTGCCCGAAGAATCTTGTCGACAGCGAAATCATGGCCGGCACTTTGATGAAAGACGGCTATGAAGTTGTGGGCGAAGCGGATCAGGCCGACACGGTTATCGTGAACACCTGTGGTTTCATCGAAGACTCCAAAAAAGAATCCATTCAGCGCATTCTGGACATGAGTGACCTGAAACAGGAAGGCAAAATCAAAAAGGTTGTTGTCGCGGGTTGCCTGACCCAGCGTTATAAAGACGACCTGGTGGAAGGTTTGCCGGAAGCGGACTTGTTCGTGGGCTCTGGTGAGTTCCAGAACATCGCAAAAATCCTGAAAAACTCTGACGAAGGCGAAAAACAGAAAACCTTCTTCAACCTGCCGACCTATCTGCAGGAAGAGGCGACTCCGCGTGTGAACTCCCAGCCGGGTCACCGCGCATATTTGAAAATCTCTGAAGGCTGCATGAAGCGTTGTGCATTCTGCGCGATCCCTCTGATCCGCGGCAACCTGCAGTCCCGCTCGATCGACGCGATCGTGGCCGAAGCCAAATTGCTGGTTGCCGGTGGCGTGAAAGAGCTGATCATCATCAGTCACGATTTCACTGATTACGGTTTTGATATCCGTCGTAAAGATCCGACTCGCAAGGAAAGCCCGGTGGAGCTTTTGAAAGCTCTGGATCAGGTTGAAGGTCTGCAGTGGATCCGTTTGATGTATCTGTATCCAGATGGCATCACGCAGGAAATGGTTCAGGTTATCAAAAACAGCACCAAGATCGTGAAATACTTCGACATGCCTTTGCAGCACGTGAACGATCAGGTTCTGAAATCCATGAACCGTAAAATGACCCGTGACGAAATCGAAACGGCACTGATGAACATCCGTGAACATCTGCCGGAAGCGGTGATCCGCACGCAGTTCATCGTGGGCTTCCCGGGTGAAACCCAGGAACAGTTCGAAGAGCTTCTGAACTTCGTGGCGGAACAGCAGTTCGACCGCGTGGGTTGCTTCAAGTACTCTCCGGAAGAAAACACTCCGGGCGGTCGCATGGAAAACCAGATCGACGAAGAAACAAAACAATACCGTCACGACGCTTTGATGGAAGTTCAGCAGAACATCTCCCGTGAAAAGCACAGCGACTTTGTGGGTAAAACTTTGCAGGTGATCGTGGAAGGCTTCTCAGAGGAAACAGACCTGTTGTTGCAGGGCCGTTTCTGGGGTCAGGCTCCGGACATCGACGGTGTGGTTCTGATCAATGACGGTCAGGCGCAGGTCGGTGACATGGTTAAAGTTCACATCACCGACAACATGGAATACGATCTCATTGGTGAGATCGTGGTGGAAAACTAGAACGTACAGTTTTCCGACGCCTGTTCAAACTGGTCGGTCCATTTGTTATTTTTCGCGTTTCTTAAAACTGTCGTGGCTCTTCTAAAGGCCACGGCATTTTTTTTATCAAATTTGCAGGCGTTTTTGTAAGCCATCAGTGAAATGTCATACTTGCGCAGCTCAAACGACGTGGTGGCAAGCCCCAGCCACGATCTTGCCGCCTGGCTGTCGGCTTCCGTGCCGGATTTAAACACCTTCATCGCATCGATATAATTCTTCTGCTCTTCCAGCAGGGCGCCATAGTGGTACTGCGCCAGCTCTGACTTGGGGAAGTCGTTGGCGGCCTTTTTAAGCGTTTTTACCGCGATGGCGTCTTCCCCCAGGGCCTTGTATGAAAGTCCCAGATAAACGTAAGCATCGGCGATTTTAGGGTCTTTCTGGATGGCTTCCTTGCAGGACTGCACCGCCGGTTCGTAAGTGCCGTCACGGGTGTTGATCTCACACAGCTTTCTTAAGTACTGCGGGCGCGGGCCGATGTTTTGAACCATGTCCTGCAAAAGAATGCGCAGTTCGTACAGATTCGGCGTATCGCGCTTTTCATAAAGCGAGATCAGACCGTCGTAAGCCGGTTCGTATTTCGCATTCAACTCGATGGATTTTTTGTAGGATTCCATCGCGTCCTTGGTTTTTCGCTGAAGGGTGTAGGCATTCCCCATCAGGCTGTAAGCCTCAAAGTCCTTTTCATCCTTACCCAGAAGCACGTTCAGGGAGCGGATCATTTCGGTGGGCTCTTTGCGTTTTTCATGGGATCTCGCCAGAATCAGAAGTCCGCGACGGTCGATTTTGTCGACGTGTTTCCACAAAAGCAAAGTGACCTTTTCGTATTCCTCTTTTTTGTAAAGCTCGTCAGCCAGATCGACAATCAGGCGGGCGTTTTTGGGGCTGGCGCGGATTTCCTTTTTCAGGCGCTCGATTTTTTGCTCAGGTGTTTCATCTGTCGGAACAGCTGCGACCGGAGCGGTAACCGCCTCGGGCTTTGGCACGGTGGCAGTTGCTTTTTCCGGAGCGGCCGGAGTGGCCGGTGCCGCAGGTGTGTCGACTTTCGGAGTCTCCACTTTGGGTGCCGTCACCGTAGGTTTAGTTACGGTCGGTTTGCTGATGGTGGGGGCGGTGGGTTTTACGACCGGAGGAGTCGGTGTCGCCGCCGGCTTCAGTTCCTCTTCAAAGAGAGAGAACTCGTCTTTGGTCTGCTCTGCCGCAAGGGCACGGGGCGGATCAATGACCAGAAATGAGACAAAAGCCAAGAACACTGTAAATATGAGTCGATTGAAATTCAGTCCATTGGGCATATGCTGTATTATGACCTAAATGCTCTTACGAGTGAAGAAATCTCAACTTACATCTGGACTACCCAGCGAGCGAGGTCAGGCCGCGCTCGAGTATGTCCTTATGCTCGTGATCATTGTCGCATTATTGATCGGGCTGACGTCTCAAATTATCAAACCCATGGATGCCTTCATCAAAAACTACATGGGTTCTTACGTGCAATGTTTGCTGGAAATGGGTGAGCTTCCTTCCGTGGGAAGTGAAGACACCACCGTAGCCGATGAAGGGTGCAACACCCGATTCCAGGCGGGAACGTGGGCGAACGGCCGTCCTCCGAATGGTAGTGGCGGCGGGGGTTCCAGCGGCAGTGGTTCGGGCTCCAATAAAGATGGATCAGGCAGCGGTTCTGGCAGTGATGGCGGTGGCGGCAGCGGAAGTGGTTCCAGTGGCGGCACTTATGCCGGTTCTCAGTCCCGTGGGGGCAGTCGTTTCATAAACCGGGGTCGTCGTCCGTCGTCCGGGGTGGAATCCGGTGGAGGCGCTCAAGGCAAGGTCGTTGAAATCGCCCTGGAGGGCGGTGGCAGCGGTGGATTCTTCCGGGGCAGCAGTGGTGGCAGCTATGGGCCCCGTCCCGTTAAAACCCGTTCCGTGGCGATTTCGGGGTTGACCGAAGCAGAGCGCAAAAAGCTTGAAAAGAAATCAAATGGCGAAGGAAAAGCCTCGATTGTTACGGGAGAGTCCTTGACTCCTCCGGTGAAGAAGCTGGCGGTGAAAAAACCGCCAGTCCAAACCTTTGAAAAAGAGGAAGAACCTTTCACCATTGGAAATTTTATAAGAATCCTGTTCATCGTCGCCATCATTCTGGCGCTGGTGGTGTTCTTGGGCGGTCAGGCACTGCAAATGTCGAAGAGTTTTGAAAAATAGTCTGCGTCGCGTTTAGAAATTCTTCATAGAAATTCTTAAGTTGTCTGTCATGTCGTTAATTTCTTGAAACAGTACATTCTTTAAAGGATACAGCCTATCTGTTCAGTGATGGGGGAGTTCCTTTGGAAAATGTGATTGAAATCAATCGCAATAAAACGTTCAGCTTGGATGAAGCACGCAAACTGCTTCCCGTCATTTACCGTATGACCGAAGAGGCCTGCCGTGAGGTGAAACAGCACCTGAACCGCATCGATGCCTATTCCGATAAAAGCCACCCGTCGGTGGCGGTTATTGAAACCCAGATCAACACCGTTATCGACCGCTGGCAGGTTAAAATCGAAAAGCTGGGCGGCGAGCCCAAGGGCCTGTGGATGGCTGATTTTGACAATGGGGATGGCTACTATTGCTGGAAGTATCCAGAAGTTGAAATTAATCACTGGCACGGCTACCAAGATGGCTTTTCTGGGCGTATAACGATTGAATGAGAATCGCCGTCGCCCAAATAAATCCAGTTCTTGCGGACTTTCAGTTTAACAAAGAAAAGATCCTCGATTTCGTCAACCAGGCCGTGCAAAGAAAATGTGATCTGGTTGTCTTCCCTGAATGCACCTTGTTTGGTTATCACCCGTTTGATCTTTTGGAGCGTGAAAAGCTCGTCGCCAAACAAGAATCCGAATTCAAAGACCTGATAAAAAAGCTTCCTAAAAATATCGGCGTGATCATGGGCCTGATCACCAAGAACCCGGCAAAAAAAGGGCGTCCCTATTTCAACAGTGCCGCTTTGATTGCCAAAGGTGAAAAGCCGCGCTTCTTCCATAAACAGCTTCTGCCGACGGGTGACGTCTTTGATGAAGCCCGTTTTATTGAGTCCGGCGATTTGTCGAAAAACTATTTCAAATGGAAAGGGAAGAAGTTCTTCCTGACCATCTGTGAAGACATCTGGGCGTGGCCCGATGCAAAAGGGAATTCGCCTTACCGTGAAAACCCCCTTTCCAAAGTTAAAAAACAAAAGATCGACATGGTCATCAATCTGAGCGCTTCGCCTTACTTTGTAGGCAAGATGAAGCAGCGGGAATATGTCACCCAGAAAACGGCGGCGTATTTCAATGCTCCGATCATGTATGTGAATCTGGTGGGCGCGCAGGATGAGATCATCTTTGATGGTGGCAGTTTCGTGCTGGATAAAAAAGGCAAAAAACTTCTGACCTGCCAGCAGTTTAGTGAAGACATTAACGTGATTGATCTTAACACCCAGGAAGTCTGGAACAAGAATCCCAAACTTGAAGCCATAGAAGAACTTCGTCGTGCGCTGGTGTTGGGAATCCGTGATTTCTGTGAAAAGACCGGCATTAAAAAAGTTCATTTGGGTCTTAGCGGCGGCATTGATTCCGCTGTTGTGGCGGCTTTGGCGGTGGATGCCCTGGGTCCTGCGAATGTTGTGGGTGTGGGGTTGCCGGGTCCGTTCAATGCTCCACAAAGTCTGACTTTGGCAAAAGATCTGGCATCCAATATGGGCGTGGATTTCAAAACTGTCGAAATCGGTCCGATGTATGAGTCCGTGTTGAAGGCTTTGAACAAGGGCCTGGGTCTTGAGGGTTTTAGCATCGTGAATGAAAATCTGCAGGCGCGTTTGCGTGGCCTGACTTTGATGGCGTGGTCCAACAAAGAAAACAGCATGCTGCTGACGACAGGAAACAAAAGTGAATATGCGTCCGGCTATTCCACTTTGTACGGGGATATGTGCGGTGGTTTGGCGCCACTGGGGGACCTGACCAAGGCGCAAGTGTATGCTCTGGCCCGATACTATAACAAACAAGGTGAAGTGATTCCGCAAGAGATCATTGACCGGCCACCATCGGCGGAACTTCGTCCGAACCAGAAAGATCAGGACTCTTTGCCTGAGTACGATGACCTGGACAAGGCTGTGACTTACTTGGTGGAAAAATCAGGTCCGGCAAAATCAGCGACTGAAAAATGGCTGTTGCCTGTTTTGATGCGCACGGAATTCAAGCGCTGGCAGGCGCCGCCGATTCTGAAAGTGTCGCAGCACTCGTTCGGCCGGGGCAGAAGATATCCGGTGGCTCACCGGGCGCGGGAAATCTAGAAACTAAAAAGCCCCTTTGCAGGGGCTTTTTTTATTTCGCACAGACAGAGACATCTTTGCAAAGCTGGATGCACTCGCGCTGGGCTCCGGCGATGGCGCCCCGGCACTCGGCTTCGGCCAGCATCTTCAGAACACGATCAAGGCCTTCGGGCATCGAGTTTAGACATTTAAAACTCCTTGAGCTGATAGAAATAAAAAAGGCCCCGAAGGGCCGTTTCTTAAAGACCTCCGAAGAAGTCCATTTGTTTTGGCTGGCGCACGATTTGCGGGAAACGCAGTTCGGGTTTGCCGGTCAGGGCGATCAGGTTTCCGACCTGCGGGGCCTGTCCGCCGATCGAGATTCTTTTCATCATCTGGCTGAACATGTGGCCCAGATAAGTCGCATCTTCTTCAGCGCGGTGGAAGTTGGAAGTTGGGATTTTCAAATGCTGAACCAAAGTTCCCAGTTTGTAGTTCGGAAGACCCGGGAAGACCTTACGCGCGATTGGCAGGCTGTCCAGAATCACTCCGCGAGGAGCTGTGGTTTCATGCTTTTTGATGTCAGCAATCAGGAACTGGGAGTCAAAAGGAGCATTGTGCGCCACCAGCACATCTTCACCGCAGAACTCAGCAAAGGCCGGCAGGATGGTGTCGATCAGGGGTTTGCCTTTAACCATATCATCAGAGATACCATTCACGGCGGAAGCCCCCGGCGGAATCGGGCGAAGTGGGTCAATCAAAGTGGCAAAGATCGCCTCGGGCTGGCCATCGATAAAACGAACGGCACCGATTTCTACGATTTGATCTACTCCAGGAACTGTACCAGTGGTCTCTAAGTCAAAAGCTATGAATCTCATAAAAACATTGATACAAAATGGATGGGGCTGTTTCAACTAAAGAGTGTCCCCGTGAAGGAGTTCCTGACTGTGTCATCCAAGTCTGGAAAAATTATAAGCTTTTTGCCTGAAAATATTGATGTCTCAGTGAGTCAAAAGGATCATTCCGTTTTGGATGTGGCCTTGCGGGCGAAGGTGCCGTTGAACCACACCTGTGGCGGAAACGCGACCTGCGGGACGTGCCGGGTTTTCGTGGTGAAGGGGCTGGAAAAGCTGCCTCCACGCAATGAGCTGGAGCAGGAGATGGCCGAGGACCGGGGCTTTCAGCCTTCGGAGCGGCTGGCCTGTCAGATCGAGCCCGTGGACGGGCTCACGGTTGAAATTCCACTAGCAGATGATTAAGGGCGAACGTAGAACGGGTTTGTGTAAATCCACGTGATCCATTTTTTGGCGTCCGGGATGGGCAGCATCGGACTGACCCGCACTTGCACGCGATAAGTTCCGGGCTCTTTCAGCTCAAACACCGTTTCAGGTTCGTTCTTTCTTGCCACCACTTCGCCGTCTTTGATGATCATGATTTCAAAAAAGTCCTGAGGCTTCGCGGGCAGAGTCACTTTCAGACTCATGTTTTTGCTGAATTTCACCTCTGAACCCATCATGTGGCTGTGACTGCCGTCTTCGATGGTGGCGGAAAACCCTTTCGGGTCACCCAGCGTGTCCAGTGCAATATAGAAGCTTCCGTTTTTAATGGCGTTGAAGATCTTGGTGCGGTCACTGTTGAAGCTTCCGGTCAGTTCGGATTTCAGCAGCACGTGATTGCTCATGAATTCAAAGCTGCGTTTGTAGCTTGGGAAGCGGATGAAATAATTCGCCAGTGGAATCGCCCGCGCCGAGGCTTCAGTTCCGGCATAAACAACCACTTTGCGCTGCTGGCTGAGTTTGTTTAAAAGCGCGATTTCATCCGTGGGTTCGGTGTAAAGTCGAATGAACGCCAGGCGCGGATTGAAAGGGTAAATCAAAAGACTCCAGATGGTAGAGACCTTGGATTCCGCCCAGGCGCGATTGATCAGACTTTTCATGTTCAAAAGCTCAAATCCATCAAGACCCGAAGGAATTTCACCGGACCAGGAATAACCCGCTTTGTAGGGATGAGCCAGAATCGTCAGGGTGTCTTTGCTGGCGCCGGTTTTCTGTGAAAGCAGATCGGACAGCTTCACCTGGGCGTCGCCAAGGTTTGCGCCGATGCTTTCCTGATTCAGGGAATAGTAGATAAGCCGTGAATCCAGATAGCTGTACTTGCCGGCGTTAAAGACGAGCAGATTTCCATGGTAGGATTCAAACGTCGTCGGGATGTTGAAGATATTGTAGTCGGTGAAAAAGATGAAATCCAGGTTGGCAAGTTTTGCCGACGTGATGACAAAACTTGAAGTGGCCGAACCACTGGAAAGATCGGTGTGCACGTTCAGCACACCTTTGTAGTCATACAGGTTTCTGGAGGAATGTTGCGAGGTGATCTGTGGCGGCACCACAGCCAGTTCGTACTGATTCAGATAAAATCCGTACAAGAAGAAGGTCACCAGTAAAAAAGAAAGAGTCGCAATTACTTTCATGGTCTTGTGAATTCCAACAGGACAAAGTCAGGAGAGATTTTTCGAATCTCTTTCATCTGCCATTGTTGTTCGGAAATCCACTTTGGTAAACCATTTCTCTCGCGCTTCACCAAATAAAAAACATTCCCTTGCGGTTCGGCCTCGGGAAGTGTGTCAAAGAAGTCATAACGGCTGATTCCCTTGAGCTTAAACACCGGAACCTTGCTGAAATACCAAAGTGAGGACGCCATCTGATAACTGCTGGCGTAAAGTGGACTCACTTCTTTGGCCACGGTGCTCAGTTCCTGGAAGACATAAGGTTCTTCCACTTTGTCACTGAGTTTGCGCAAAGATGGAGTGAACAGGGTGGCGAGCACAACAGCGACAATCGCTCCCCAGAAGATCATGTACACCTTGGTCCACTTTTGTACTTTAGGATGGAATAGGGCCAACGCCAGCACCGCCGGATAGGCGATGATCGGCCAGTTGGCCTCCACTAAAGCGCGGAAGGACGTGAACAGGAAAAACAGCAGTGGCCCCCAGCCAAAGTAAAATAGCCAGCGCAGGGTAGTGGGAACCTTCGCACGCAGGGCCGCCCAGAAAATCAGCGGGAACACGATCAGGATCTGTCCCAGAATATAGGACAGTGTCCATTCCGGATTGTAAGAGCTTTTTTCAAGGCCGTGTTTGATCTGAAATTCAAACGACGCAAAGTCGTTTTGATAATTCCACAAAAGAACCGGCGTGCAGAAGATCAGGCCGGACACTAGAGTCAGCAAAACCCCGCTCCAGCGCACATCCTTCCAGCGTTTTTCCAGGGTCAGATACGCCAGCAGGCACGGCACGAACAAAACGATGTGGTACTTGGAGCAGAATCCCAGACCCAAAGCCACACCCAGCCAGAGGTAGCTGGAAAGAGCTTTTTTGTCGAGAGCCTGCAGGGATAACAAGATGGCCAGGGACCAGAAGAACATCACCGGCAGATCCGGTGTTACGATCAAAGAGCCAAATCCCAGAAGCGGGGAGAACAGCACCAGATAGGTCCAAACTTTGATTTTATCAAAGTCGATCTTGTCTTTCAGGATATAGAACCATACTGCCAGTAAACCGTGGCCCAGAATCACTGCCGGCCAGCGGACCGCGTGCATGAAAGGCTCAAGGAAGTGTCCAAGATAGAACAGCCAGGACACCAGTGGGGGATGGTCGAAGTAGCTAAGCTGCGGGCGCTGCGCCCACACCCAGTAGTAAGCTTCATCAGCACTCAACGGGATGAGTGCTGACAGAACAAGTTTCACCAGAAGGCTGATCCACCAGATGCGGAATAGATCTTTCAAGATTAGTAGCTCAGACGGATTGGTTTACCAAGATCACCCGGAATGCCGATTTCTTTTCCATTCAAAATCAGATTCACAGCGCCACCGTTGGAGAAATTGATCTTCAGACCGCTTTTGCTTTTAAAGGTGTGAACCTGCTCTGCAGAAAGACGGATCTTTTGTGGTTTGCCGTTTGGAGCGGAGTACTCGATCTCCACAGAATCCAGTGCCTCAACGATCAGCTCAACAGGCTTTCCAGCCTCAGGTTTCGGAGTCGGAGTGGGTGTCGGGCTTGGAGACGGCGAAGCCACTGGCGTCGGCGACGGAGTGACTGTTGGAGCAGGACTTGGAGTTGTCGTCGGCTTCGGCGTTGCGGTCGGGGAAGCCGCCGGGGTCGCCGGCGTGGACACTGCCGGAGTCGGAGACGCTGCAGGGGTTGCTGTGGAGGACACCGGTGCCGCAGGCGTTGGTGCCGTCGTCAGGTTGCCCAACGGACCGGGAGTGGTGTTTGGTTCCACTTCCGTCAAAGTGCCGCCATCAATGGAGGTGTCGACCACCACCGGAGTTGCGCCTTCCATGGTTTGTGCCACTTCGGCGCTTGGAACTTCGGCTTCCTTGGAATACTTGTCGATCATTTTTTTTGTAAACAGAATCAAGCCGACCAGAACAACACCCAGACCCAGAATGATATAGGTTTTGGTGTTCTTGTTTTCTTTCAGGGACTGCATTCCGTGATTGGAGCTGGTTGGTGGCGGAGTCTTGCGAATCGGAGTGACCGTGGCTTCCGGAGCCGCTGTCGTTTCGGCAGTCACTTCGGTTGAGGCTGTTGCCGGTTTTGCCTCGGGTTCGGCCGGGGCCGCCGCTTTGGGTTCGTCAGTCTGGCGAATGTAAGGCTTTGGTTTTGTGGAACCCATTTCCTCGTAGAAGACTTCAAGGACCTGATCGGAGTTCAAGTGCAGGAAGTTGGCATAACTCTGTACAAAGCCGCGCAGGAAGGTCTTTGCCGGCAATTGGGTTTCGTCGCCCTCTTCAATGGCTTTCAGAACCTTGCTGCTGATTTTCAAAGAAAGACCAATTTCGTGCAGGGAGAGGCCTTTTTCCTCGCGGGCTTTCTTTAGAATTTCTCCGGTCTTTTTCATTAATGTCCCTTTCGAATCAAACTGAGCATTCCCTTGGCTTTGTCGCGGTACTTACCGGTGGGATAATATTTTATCAACTCTTCAAAGCGGGCGACAGATTTGGATTTTTCGCCCAGACGATAGTAGGAAAGTGCACTGTAGTAGTGGGGCTCATCGAACAGAATCTTCTGACAGAACCCGATGGCGCGATCCAAAGCTTCGGCAGCACGACCATAGTCCTTTTCCTCAAAGAATGTACGGCCGTAATAAGTGTTGGCAACGCAGTCGTCCGTTTGTGTGTCCATGACTTTGCCAAAAGCGGTGCGGGCAGCGCCGTACTCTTTTTGATTGAATTTCACCAGTCCCAGATTGATGTAGGCTTTTTCCGGATTTCCGTAGGTCAGATCATTGATCACCGTGCGAATTTCTTTTTCTGCGTCGGCGTAGCGGCCTTCTTCAATCAGCACGCGGCCCAGATTGTTGCGGGCGTCGGAATAGCGCGGCTCAAATTCCAGTGCCTGACGAAGATGTTTCTCGGCCAGATCAAAGCGATCGCGATAGAAATACACCTGACCCAGGTTGTTTTGAATGACGGGATTTTTCGGATCCAGCTCCTGAGCTTTCAGCAGTTCCTGCAAAGCGTAGGGATAGTTGCCGCTTTCAATGTGTGCAGCACCCAAACGAAGGTGAAGTTCAGCTTTTTGTTTTTCCTGTGCTGATCGGCTGGCACAACCCAGCATGGTCAGGGCGCACAGAGCGAGAATCCATTTACGCATGCTAAAAAGGTATCATTAGAGGACTAAGAGTCAACCCTGAGTTCCGCAATAGTTTCCACATGATCCGTCTGCGGGAACATCTCGAAAGTCTGCACCCGGTCGAGCTTGTACTTGATGCCCATTTTCTGCGTCTGAGCAAAGAACCAGTTAAGATCCCGAGCCAAAGACACCGGATGGCAGCTGATGTAAATGATCTTGCGCGGCTGGGCGGCGGCGAGGGTCTGCATGGTGTATTCACTGGCTCCGGCCCGCGGCGGATCCAGGACCACCAGATCATCTTTCCCGATGCTGGCCCGGCGCATGTAGGTTTCCACGTCCGACATGAAGTAGGTCATGCGTTTATCGGTGATTTTGGAGCGGGCGCGCTCCACGAGCTTCGGATTCAGCTCGACACCGATGATTTCTGAACTGGCGTATTTCGCGGCAAGGGGGAAGGTGAAGTTTCCGGCACCCGCATACAGGTCATAAACTTTTTTGTACGGACCGTCGCCCGCCCAGTCCAAAGCCGTGCGCAGCAGGTCTTCGTTCTGAAAGCGATTCACTTGAGAAAAACCGATGCCGTCATCCTCGTCCGTGATCAGGCCGTAGCGCACATCGCCTTCTTCAGCGATGTACATCTCAAGACGCTGAAGATCTTTCGCATTTTTCTTTTCGGCCCAGGCTTTCACCTCGGCAAACTTGTCGGTCAGGGTTTCTTCCGTGATCAGGCAGTCCATCGTTTCCACGATTTGGTGGGAATTGCGCGCAAAGAAGCCGAAGCGGCCGTTTTTGAACTTCGGCTGAATGCGGTTGCGATAGCGCAGCACACGTGGACTGGGCTGGATCGGCAGATAGTTGAATTCCAGATCGCGGTTGAACTTCTTGATCGTTTCCAGAACCAGAGTGTGTTTTTGGCGGCGCTGTTCTTCCTCGGTGATGTGCTGCCAGTTGCAGCCGCCGCAAGTGTGCGCCACCGGGCACGGTGGTTCGCGACGATGAGGGCTGGCGGACAGAACTTCGACCACGCGGGCTTCCATGAAGTTCTTTTTTACCAGAGTGATTTCCGCCAGGATTTCTTCATTGGGCGCTGCTTGAGGAACGAAGACAACCATGCCCTCGTGTCGAGCGACTCCAGCACCGCCAATGGCGAGTTTTTCAATATTCAATTTGATCTTTGAACCAAGAAGGGGAGCTTTCGCTCCCCTTTGGTTTGATTTCGCAGACATTTTATATCGCTAATTTCAAATTTGAATCTGTGAACGATTAAACGTTGCAGATTTCGTGTTTTTCGAAGAACAAAGCCAATTCACGAGCTGCAGACTCTGGAGAGTCAGAACCGTGAACAGCGTTTTCACCCACGTTGTCGCCGAATTTCGCGCGAACTGTGCCTGGGTTGGCTTTTTTAGGGTCAGTAGCGCCCATGATTTCGCGGTTTTTCAAAACTGCGCCTTCACCTTGAAGACACATCAACATAACCGGACCGGAAGTCATGAAGGACACAAGCTCACCGAAGAATGGGCGTGCTTTGTGTTCAGCGTAGAACTCTTCAGCTTTTGCAGTTGTAAGAACGGTGATTTTCGCAGCAGCGATTTTCAAGCCGTTAGCTTCAAACATGCTCACGATATCGCCGATAGCGTTTTTCTTCATGGCATTTGGTTTGATGATAGAGAATGTTTGTTCGATAGACATGGTGTCTCCTTGTTTATTAATGACAAACTGTTTTAGTAATCTCAAAGAACCTAGGAGTTTTAACGAATTGAGTGACACATGTCCACTCTTGGTTTCCTTGGTTTGCGGTGTTCACAACCAGTTTTGTCTGAACGGCCAGATCGTGACCTTCGGACGGGGTGGTGAAGTTCTGGTAGGTGATCTGATAGCTTTCGCGGTTCTGCCAAAGATTCAGGGTGAACTCGACATCTTCGGTGGTCATGATCTGGATTTCATCAATACGACCGGCGAACGCGGGACTGGCTGCCAGCAAGGCAAAAACCAATAATTTCTTCATCTTAGATCTCCTGGATGGCCCTTAAATAGAGGCCGGAAAGGGCGCTGTCAACGGAAAATTGCCGCATGGGGTTATAAGCTCTTCTATATTCGAACTGAATCCTGGGATAGCGTTTTTTCCATGCACTCTGCTAGATGGATCCTCACTTCTGTCGCGATTCATGCCCTGGCTTTGTCAGCCCTGTGGTTGGGAAAACCCGTGCCTGTCCAAGCGCCCACCAGTTCTGATCCTGTCCCGGTGGAATTTGCAGTTGTTGAAAAATCCCCAGTGCCTTCCGCAGGCCCGAAAAAAGGGATCCCTTCCGGAGCATCGAGACTTGAGGGCGCGAAATCAGCGGCAATCACCAAGTCCCTGTTTAAAACCTATGACTTCAGTGATCGCGAGGATGTCGCCGTAAACTCTGCAGGTCCCCAGAAAGACTTCCGGGATCGCGCCACTTATGCGCTGGAAAGCGCCAATACTTTTGCTGACACCGACAACTGGGATTATCACCGCGAAGTCTTTAAACGCATCGACAGCGAGCTGATGTTTGATTCTATTCTGGCCCAGTATAATCACTTCGGCACCGTGATGCTGCAGTTTGAAGTCGATGCAAAAGGTTATCTGCTGGAAAAATCCCTGCGCGCCTTTTCTGAAGATGCCGTTTTGAAAGTGCATGCCGTGCGCGCCGTAAGAAAGGCCCTGAAAGAACAGTTTAACGAGCTGAAGTGGAGTTCAGAAAGCACCATCTTCCAGGCCAAGTTTGAATTCCTGAGTGATTCGCATTCATTGAATTTTCGCAAGCAGCGGGAGTTTGGCAAACCGGTGCTGAATTTCACCCGCGCCACCCAAGAAAAGCCGGTGGCGACGAATCTGCAGGATCATCTGCTTTCCGGCGGAATTCATTACGACCCCTTTGCCCTGGCTGATCGATGGCAAAAGTACAACAAAAGAAAGCGCCTGGCGGTGGGCGAATATGATCCTTTCGCCCACTATCGCAAAGACCCGGCGTATCGTCTTTAGAACCGAATCTTAAACGAGAAACCCAGACTTAGCGGGAAGAAACTGTCGTCATCCTCGCTGTTAAGGCACTTTTTCAAAGACAGGCACAGGCCTTCCGGCAAAAAGAAACCCATCTCGAAACGGTCCGGGCTTGCCGGTTCGTTGATTGACGTATTGATGTTATCCACAATATTCAACGACTGCAGAATGGATTTTTCTTTGGCCATGCCTTCTATCGACGAAGAGCGCAGGCGCACGCGGCGGATGATGCGGTCGCTGGCTTCGCGGTCCTCATCACTCAGATGACGGGGAATATTTCTAAGAATGAAATGCACAAACGTGTGCCCGCGTTTGATTTCCTGAAGCATCGAAAGATCCGACACACGCACTTGCGCCACGGTGGCCGCGTCCCGACGAACGGCCACACGGATCATGTTGTTGGATTCCCGGGCTGAAGGCAGAAGGAACAACAGACTTGTGCGTCCGCCGCGCACGAAGCCGACATTGGAATCCCGGGCCGATCTTTCAGCCCTGCGCGAGCTGTCCACTTCGCCCATAAAGTCCCACTCATCAATTGGAATCGTCATCACCACAACACTGATGGGGTTGAGTTCATCAACGGCGCACAGATCCTCTTCCAAAGGCATAAAGGTTCGGATCTGATCCCGGGTTCTTTGGCAGTCGGCCTGATCGCGGGTGTCGGTGGCCACCATGATCCCGCGGGCATAGGTCTCGCGCTCTTCCAAGAACGAGTTCGCCTGCGTCGTCAGGGACGTCAGCATCATTGCAAATGTAAGTATCAGCTTGGCGTTTTTCATCGTCAAATCTGTCTGTCCCTTGGGTTAAATGGAGCGCATAAAGCTAAGCGCAAATTCCACGTTCTTTTTAATAGCTTCAATTTCTTTCATCTGAGCCGAGTTGATCAGGCTTTCCACATTCTTTTGCACTTCATCATAGATGTCAGATCCCTGGCTTTGTTTGTGCGAGGAAAGACGCTGAACCTGTTCCCAGTCTTGTTCAGTTGGCAAACCGTAACCATCCGCACCCTTCAGGAAGGCCGCTGGTTGCGAGAACATGTCGCTGATCTCAGTCAGCGCGGTCACGATTTCTTTCTGGCGGGTGGTCTCGCCACGTTTGGCGGCTTGTTTTTCTTCTCTGATCACATGCTGGGTCAGATCCGCCTTGATCGCCGCCGTCAGGAAGCGGTGAGCACCGTTTTCCAGCAATACAATAGCGGCCGCAGCTTTACGGCGGGTTTTGCCTTCCAGCTTGTTGATGCGGGAATACAGACTGCCACGCTGGGCAGCCGTCAGGGCTAGCAGCTCGCGGAAATCTTTTTGATTAACTCCAATGGTGTTTTTCAGAACCTTGAAGCTCATTTCATAACGGTCACGGTAAGAATCAAACAGGTAGCCGGTGTTGATGGCCTGAGTGCGGTTGGCAAAAACGCGGTTATCGGCAATCTTCAGACGCAACAGATCCTTTTCAAGACCAATCGGGGTTTTGGTTTGAAGATAGATCAGCTCGGGACGGAACAAAGAACCCTTCATCAGGTTCAGTGATTCCACCGCGCAGTTGTTCGAGGTGAAATAGTAGCGGCCATCGTAAGACCAGTGTGTTTCGATTGTGCGGGTCACGAACTGACGGATTTCATCACGGGAAAGATTCATCGGCACACTTCGAAGATCGCGCAGCTCGGTCTTGGTGTATTCCTCGATCACCTGATGCATCGGCACCAGGAACAGACGGGATGGATAGTCCCCGGTCAGACCTTTAAGGGTGTTGATTTGAATGCTGTTCACAAAGGCGCGGTAAGAAAGCACGATGTGCTGATCCAGATCTTTCAGGCAGTCAGGACCGACCTCTTTTCTTTCCGGAGCACACATCACCAGACGGAACATGGAATGACCCCAGCCGCTCATCATGGCTTCGCCCTCGGCCGCCAGCAGATAATGAACCTGATAGATGCGGCTTGGATCGATACTGCGAAGAGGGCTGTCTTTGCCTTTAAAGTCTGGAATCACATAGTTCAAAGGCACCTGACAGCGACTGTTCGGGAATGGTGTGTGATTGAATTTGGAACGGAACAGGTGATACAGCGAAGGCCGACGGCAGGCATAGTCCGGGTCCATCAGGAAGTATTCCATGTTCACCGGGAAGGACTCAAAGGCGCTGGTCAGCTCATAGATGTCAGGACTGCGGTGTTTCATCCACGATTCATCACTGTCGACAAAACCTGCGATCATCGTGAAATAAGGATTCTGCGAATAACTGCGATACATGTTTTCGTAAGGACGGCACTCGGGGCTGGTCTGGTTGTTCTGGCGATCGTCTTTTTCTTCTTTGCAGATGCGGATCATGCGGGATTCATCGGCATCATGCACATTCAGTTTGTCATAGGCGTGAATGGTTTCGTGAACCACTGTGGCCAGAATCTCACGATAGAAGGTTTTATGAGTGCGGTTGATGCGGGTGGCGTTGTTTTCACCACGGCGGATTTCTGCCACGGCCTTCAAATCAATGCGCACCTTGCCCCAGGACAGTTTTCCCAAGGCGTGATCGCCGTTTTCTTTTAAGCTTTCAAATCGGACTTCCAGTGGTTTTTTGAATTGGGATTTGATCGAAGCCGGCAGCAGTTGTTCTGCTTGTTTTAGCAGGATCTGGGCGTTTTGTCTGAACTGTTTGTCAGAAGGTCCCTCAGTCAAAGAGTAACTGAATGAAGCATGAGCGCTGGAAGCCATCAGCATCGCGGCGACAATCAATCCTGCTTTGTTCATCGGGCTCTCCTTGTTTCAAAATGAGACAAACCTGCCCGGACTTTGGAAAATCCAAGCCCTGCTCTGAAAGTTAATACAAATTCAGTGCCAGACTATGGGGACCTAAGTGATTGATTTGAAAATAAAAAAGGGCCACCTTGCGGCAGCCCTTTTCCAGAGAAGAGGAGGAGATAAAGCGCGAATTACATCTTCAAGATGCCTTCAGCGATCTCAAGATCGGAAGCCTGAAGTTTTGGGTTTTCAGCGCGGATTGCTTCCACAGCTTTTTGGAAAGAGACGCCACGGATAGCGCCATCAGAAGCAACCATCGTTGCGGCATCTTCTTTAGCTTCAACAACAAGTTTCAAAGTCTGACCAGAGATAGAAGCCGATGTCGCTACAACACCACCTGTAGTCATCAATGGAATCGCCAGGATGGAGTCTACTGTGGAAGTCACAGAAGCAGAGTATACCTGAGAAATCTCAGTAGCTTGAGCCATAGTAGCGGACAACAACAACGCAACGATAACGGACTTTTTCATGGGCACTCCTAAAAAGGGTTTAATGTGTTTTGGTTACTGGCTGGGGAGTATTGCAGCAACAGTGCCAAGGTGTCTCAGTACGGGAAATCACGCATTTGCCGGAAATTCGCGGTAAATCCGATGAGGGCTTGTGTTTAGGGATTGAACAGCGGGCGCCAATAAGCGCCCGTGTTTGCAGGAAAATCAGGAAACACTCACGCGGAGATTCTTAGAGTGTCTGCAGGAATTGAATCAGATTGTATTTGTCTTCGGCGGAAAGAATTTCTTTTCCATCTTTGATGAAGATGCCTTCATCGTGGCCCATGTTGCCCATGCCGGCTTTTCTTGTGTCGTACAAATGCTCGCGTGTCTTCCACGCTTTCGGTGTTTTGTCGCCTATCGGGTAGCCACCGCAGGCGAAGTCATAGTCGGTGTCTTTGTTCAGCGCTTCGCCGGAGTAATAAATCGACGGACGCTTCTTTGCCGGAGTCAGCAGGACACACAGATTCGGAATCGAGTTGTTGTGCATGTACGGCCATCGGGCCCAGATGCCCACCAGTGGTGGTGGCACATAGCCTTCCTGCGCTTTGATCACGATGCCGTTCTTTTTGGAGATCTCAAGGTCATTCAGTTGTTCCAAAGACTTCATCCCCTGACGGCGGTAGGGATCCGTGCCAACATTCACCACCGGGGTTTTTTCTTTGTAGCGGACTTCCACTGTTTTCAGGCGCTCCGCGGGCGACAGCACCAGGGCATGTGGCAGGTTCCAGGCTTTTTCATAGTTCCCGTGGCACTTGGCGCAGTTGTTTTTAAAGATCTGTTCGCCCGCTTTGGCGCGACCCAGATCAATTTTTTCCGCCGGATAAAAGTCAGTGATGTGCGGGGCTTCCGAAGCAAAAACGGCCGTGGTCAGCTCTTTGATCACATGATCATTTTCCGCCAGCCACTGTTCCAGTTCGTGCAAGTCGGCACCGCGGCCGATTTCATTCCAGATCAAATTGGTGAAAATGGGATTTCCGCTAAGAACACTTCCGTCTGACAGCCAGCGGTTTTTGTATTTTACATTCCACCAGACGGCAGGTTTTGAATCTGCAGGCTTGTCATCAAGATAGGCATCGGCACGCGGCGATCTTGCGGCTTTGTCGCTGTAGTTGGCGTAGCCGTCTTTCGCACGACGATTCAGCGACAGACTGACCTGCGCCAAAGACGTATCCAAGCCCAGTGCAATCGGCTGCTTCAGGGCGACGGACTTCAGGCGCTCTTTGGATTCCACCAGCAGGGCGGTTTCCGCATCGGTGGCGCGGGTGTACGCCTGAAAGATGTGGGGATCCATCAAAGGCATGACTTTCTTGGCCTTGATGAAGAATTCATTCGCGCGTGGGAATCGGTTGGTCATGCCCAGGACAGTTTTGCCAAACAGGTTCGATGAATGGCAGGCCGCACAGCTGAACGTGAAGCCTTCGGCGCCGTTTCGTTCAATCAATCCAAAACCCATCAGGGTGTCGGGGCGAATTTCGTCTGGATAGGGAACAGCATAAACCCCGCGCTCGTTTTCAAGCGGGTACTTGTGCAGGCCGAGGTTTTCTAAAACATCTTCAAAATTTTTGAATCCGCTGATTCCCTTCATCAGGCTTTGAATCCACTTGCGCAAAGGATTGCTGTTCTTTTCCTCGATCAGGCGGCGCACGGGTTCATAAGGGGGCAACATCCCGGTGACGGTGACCGGATAGACTTGGGCGTGGATCTTTCCCTTATTTTGAGACGTCTGGAAATCGAAATCGTTCCACGAGTATATGTTGGATCTCCCACCCGGAGGGACGGCAACTCCTGCAGTCCAGTCGGGTTCGGATTGGGCAAAAGCCGTTGCGGAGATCAGGGTCAGAAGGAAAAAGAACTTCGTCATTCCCGATGCTTACAATGTCGTAAGATTACTAGACAATAATATTCTGTCGTTTGACGGGGAGAGCAGGCCCCCAAAGCTTTTTAAATGGGGCCTTATGAAAAATTGTAATGGTGTGTTCCACAAATCTGGAAGGGAGCACTATCTGCGGACAGGATCTGGTGAAAGAAAAATTCTAAGTTAACATGAAATTGTTAACAGGAGTTTTATGGGTGCCGAGTCCGTTAAAGTGATTAAAGTAGTGCGTTCCTCTTCAACATCGCGAGTTGATTCCGGGGCTGCGCCATTAGCCGACAATATTACCGAGATTCGTGAAAAAGCCCGTGAGTTCTTGCTATCGGCTTTGCAGATGCTGGCGCCTGAGGCTGAAGGTATCGGTGTGGATATTGTCATTGGAGAAAAAACCACCCAGTACGTCGTGAGTTGTCCGAAAGAAGCCATTGGCCGTGTGATCGGTCAACGGGGTGCCACGATCATGTCCTTGCGCCAGGTTCTGGGTGCGATCATGGGGGCGGCCGGAGCCCGCGCCGTGATTGAAATTCCCTACTATCCTGCCGACAAATAAAAAACCCGCGGTTTTCACAGCGGGTTTTTTGAATTCTTATCTCATTTTTACCAGACTGTTCAGGCTGACATTGTGAGTGCCTGAGTAACCGTTCAGGGTCACCTGGGCAGTGCCATTGCCGAACACGGAAATCACTTTGCCGGTGTAGCTGCGATCATATGTCACGCGGTCACCAGCACAAATGCCTTTGGAGCAAGTCACAGGCTTAGTCAAACTTTGCAGGGACACGGTGTGAGTGCCGTTGTAACCTTCAATCGTGATCAAGGCCTGGCCATGACTGAAGACCTTCAGAACCTTGGCTTTCATGGTGAAATCATACATCAACTGATCGCCAGCACAGATGCCGCTGGCGCAAGTGACTTTTTTGCTCAAGGTGCTGATAGCCACTGTGTGAGTGCCATTATAACCTTCAATTGTGATCAGGGCCTGGCGGTTGTTGTAAACCTCGATGACCTTGGCTTCCATTGTGCGATCGTACATCAGGGAATCGCCTGCACAAACACCGTCAAGGCAGCGGGTGGGACGGGAGATTTCAGACACATTGATCATGTGAGTGCCGGAATAGCCTTCGATGGTCACCTGCACCTTGTTGTTGGAATAAACTTTCAGGATCTTCGCCTTCGTGGTGTTGTTGTACATCACAGAATCGCCAGCACACAGCTCACGCAGGCACTGGATGGAATTGGCAAGCTCTGAAATATTCACGATATGGAGGCCGGAATAGCCACTCAGCACCACTTGAGCTTTGCCATTGGTGAAGAGTTTTTTGATAGTTGCATCGTAGGAATTGCTATAAAGCACCTGGCGATTGATACAGAAGTTCTGGTGGCAGTCGACGGATTTGGCAAGTTCGCTCAAATTCACAATGTGCAAACCGGAATAACCATCCAGCACCACGCGGGCTTTTTTGTTCGCAAAGACTTCTTTAATTACGCCACTATAGCTATTAGAATAAAGAATGTTGTATCCACCGCAAAGTCCATCCAAACACGCCGTTTGAGTGGCGATTTCACGCAAATCCACATCATGAGTGCCGCTGTAACCATCCAACGTCACACGCACTTTTCCGCCGCCTAAAATTTGCGTGATCGTACCGACGTAAGAGCCGGAGTAGACGATCTTGGCGCCCTTGGCGATGGCTGACGGAGTGCTGTTTTGTACCGAAGGTTCGTTGCGCACAGGAACAACAGGATTGGAAGGTGCCGGAGGAGCCGTCGGAGTGGCAGCCACAGGCTCGACAACACTTTGCAGTGCCAGGCGAGGAACCTCGGTCGCACCAATGGCGCGCAGACGGATATTCGCAGCCCCACCATAGGATTCAGCAACCAGTTCGAGGGAAACAACGCGGTCGGACAGATTCAGATTTTCAGACGTCAGTGATTCCCAAGTGGAAAGCACGCGGCTGTCTCTGAATTCACGCACGGCAATCTGCTGACCACGCTCGGTGATGAGCGATGCAGAATGGATTTTCAGTTTGTTGACCTCTACGATCAGTTCCAGGCGGTTCAGGACCGCAGAGCGCTGCAGATCAATCTTATAAGTGGCGCCGCCGGATTTGCGCGACATCGAGGTGATGGAAAGTTCACCTTTAAACTCTGTCTGAACAGGTGCTGTCGGTGCCGCCGGTGCTGTTGTCTGGCTTTGAGTGGTGTCTTCCGCTGGCGGGGCAGGAGGCGTTGCGGGTGTTGTGACGACATCGCCTTCGAATTCGCCTGGGAAAGGCAAATCGACGATGATTTCAGCGCGGGCTGCATTGTGAGTCAAAGACAACAGGGCCATCAAAGTGGCCAAACCAGAACGTTTCATAAACTCTCCTAAATTGATCAACGCGTAGCTTGTTACAAGAGCTGTTCCATGAAAAATGAGCTTTGAAATAAAACAGGAGGCTTTAAAGGCGGGGGGACTGTCGTGGGATTAGACAGGGATCGAAAATGGTCAGCTTCGGAAACAAAAAAACCCACGACATTTCTGCCGTGGGTTTTTCAAAGTTGAATCTAAAAACTTAGAACTACTTTTTCAGCATGGATTGCATTGTCGTGCCCATGTCCGCTGGGGAACGGGAGATTTTGCAACCTGCAGCTTCAAGCGCTTTGAACTTCGCTTCAGCTGTGCCTTTGCCGCCGCTGATGATTGCACCAGCGTGACCCATACGTTTACCAGCCGGAGCCGCAGCACCCGCGATGAACGCCGTCACTGGCTTTTTGAAGTGAGCTTTGATGTACTCTGCAGCTTCTTCTTCAGCCGTACCACCGATTTCACCAATCATGATAACGCCGTCTGTATCTGGATCTTCATTGAACAATTTCAAAACGTCGATGAAGTTTGTGCCGTTCACCGGGTCACCACCGATACCCACGCAAGTGGATTGGCCGATACCAAGTGCCGTCAACTGACCCACAGCTTCGTAAGTCAATGTACCAGAGCGGGAAAGAACGCCGATACGGCCTGGTTTATGAATGTGGCCAGGCATGATACCGATTTTGCATTCACCTGGAGTGATAACGCCCGGGCAGTTAGGACCTACCAAACGAGTGCGTTTACCCTTCATGTATTCTTTCACTTTCACCATGTCCAAAACGGGAATGCCTTCAGTGATACAGATTACAAGATCCAGATCCGCATCAACTGCTTCCATGATGGAGTCCGCAGCGAATGGAGGTGGAACGAAGATCACGGAAGCGTTGCAACCCGTGGCTGCTTTGGCTTCTTTCACGGTGTTGAACACCGGAAGACCGATGTGAGTTGTGCCCCCTTTACCCGGAGTCACACCACCAACCATTTTAGTTCCGTATGCCAATGCCTGCTCAGAGTGGAAAGTCCCTTGAGCACCAGTGAAACCTTGGCAGATTACTTTTGTGTTTTTGTTAATAAGAATTGCCATGTTCGCTTATCCTTTAATCGCAGCAACGATCTTTTTAGCTGCATCAGTCAGGTTGTCGGCTGGAGTGATGTTCAAACCAGATTCTTTCAACATCTTTTTACCCAATTCCACGTTTGTACCTTCAAGGCGAACAACCAATGGAACTTTCAGGCCCAATTCTTTGGACGCCGCGATCACACCTTCTGCGATGATGTCACATTTCATGATACCACCGAAGATGTTAACCAGGATGCCCTTTACGTTTTTGTCTTTCAGGATGATTTTGAACGCCTCAGTCACTTTCTCTTTGTTGGCGCCGCCGCCAACATCCAGGAAGTTTGCAGGTTCAGCACCGTGCAATTTGATGATGTCCAAAGTCGCCATCGCCAGACCCGCACCGTTCACAAGGCAGCCGATGTTACCGTCAAGCTTGATGAACGCCAGATCGAACTTGGAAGCTTCGATTTCAGAAGGCTCTTCTTCGTTCAGGTCACGCATCTCAACGATGTCTGGATGACGGAACAAAGAGTTGGAGTCGAAGTTCATTTTTGCATCCAAGCAAAGAACGTCACCTTCTTTAGTCACAACCAATGGGTTGATTTCCGCGATAGAGCAGTCCGTGGCAACGAATGCGTTGTAAAGACCGGCGAAGAATTTCACCGCTTTGTTCACGATTGCTGGTTCCATACCGATTTGGAAAGCCAGTTCGCGAGCCTGGAACGGCATCAGACCCACAGTTGGATCGATGTCGACTTTTTTGATCGCGTCTGGATTGTGTTCAGCAACTTCCTCGATATCCATACCACCTTCGGAAGAAGCCATCATAGCGGCTCTGCCCGTAGCACGGTCGATCAGGCACGCAACGTAGTATTCTTTTGCGATGTTGCAGCCTTGTTCGATGAAGACTTTTTGAACAACTTTGCCTTCAGGGCCTGTTTGGTGAGTCACCAAAGTCATGCCGATCATTTTCTTGGTGTATTCAGAAACTTCGTCCAGGGACTTGGCAACTTTAACACCGCCGCCTTTACCGCGACCACCAGCGTGGATTTGGGCCTTAACAACCCAAACGCTTCCGCCGATTTCTTTTGCCGCAGCAACGGCCTCTTCAGGAGAGTGAGCAAGTTTGCCTTTCAGCGTAGCCACTCCGAACTTTCTCAAGACTTCTTTAGCCTGATACTCATGAATATTCATTTAATTACTCCTAAAATTCCCAACGAAAATAAAAACTTGCGTTCGATGACCCATTCAATATCAAATCGTATTTAGAGACAACCATTACCGCTGGGCGCAGAGGCTCCCAGAGAGAGAATCTGGACCGAATGAGCATCATCAGCCTGAAAGACGTGACAGTGGCCTTTGACGACCTGGTGGTGTTGAAGTCCATCAACCTGGAAATTCAGGCGGGCGAATCATTTGTGATTGTCGGACCCAGCGGGCAGGGTAAAACAACTTTGCTCAAGACCATGTCAGGCTTGGTAAGTCCCCGTAATGGCAAAGTATTTGTTGAACAAAAGGACTGGTCGACGCTAAGCAATAAAGAGCGTCTTCCGCTGCTTAAAAAGGTCGGGATTCTGTTTCAGAAAAACGCCCTTTTTGATTCCCTGACTTGTGTTCAAAATATCAGCTTTCCGTTGCGCGAAACCACAGCGTTGTCGGACTGGGAAATAACAAAAAAAGCAGAGTATTTCTTGGATGCTGTCGGCATTCCTCATGCCCGCGATTTGTATCCGGATGAAATCAGCGGCGGGATGCAAAAGCGCCTGGGAATCGCCCGGGCACTGGCTTTGGATCCCGAGATCATTTTCTATGATGACCCAACCGCAGGCCTTGATCCGATCACTTCGCGCAAGATCATCGATCTGATCATGACGTTGAAAAAAGAAAAAGGATCTACGGTTGTTGCGATCACCAACGACATGAATCGCGCTTTTCAAATGGCGGATCGAATCGGCATGGTGGTGGATCAGGAACTGCTTATCACCGGAACACCTGAAGAAACAAAGAATCACACCGATCCACGCGTGCATCAGTTCATTCGCGGATTACT
Source organism: Bdellovibrio bacteriovorus (assembly GCF_002208115.1). NCBI lineage: Bacteria > Pseudomonadati > Bdellovibrionota > Bdellovibrionia > Bdellovibrionales > Pseudobdellovibrionaceae > Bdellovibrio > Bdellovibrio bacteriovorus. The sequence goes on from NZ_CP020946.1 coordinate 133,608, forward strand.
TTCCGGCCCTCTCACCACAGCTAACGTCTAGTTTGTTAACATCATCGTACACTAGTCGTAGAAATGTCGGATTGACCGTGTGTGAACACGCCTCTACCATGAGTCAGTGATTGAGTTCAAAAACCTCGTGAAAAGATTCGGTACAAGGACAGTACTCAACGGATTAAATCTGAAAATCCGCGAGGGCGAGATCATCTTTATTCTGGGGACATCTGGGACAGGAAAATCCGTTCTTTTGAAAAACATCGTGGGTCTGCTGACTCCGGATGAAGGCGAAATCTGGATCGACGATGAAGAGGTCTCTAAATTCTCTGAAGAACAATATCTTCCTATCCGCAAAAAATGCGGCATGGTCTTTCAGCATCCGGCCCTTTTTGATTCCCTGACAATTTACGAAAATGTAGCCTTCGGGCTTCGCCGTCACTATCAACTGTCTGAAGAAGTCATTCAGGCAAAGGTTTCAAAGGCCCTGCGCCTGGTGAATTTGCACGGGGTGGAACAAAAACGTCCCGGCCAGATTTCTTACGGAATGCAAAAGCGCGTGAGCCTTGCCAGGACCGTGGCCCTTGAACCAAGAATTTTGCTTTTTGATGAGCCCACCACCGGACTTGATCCCGTCACGACAACGGCGGTGAATCAGTTGATTCTGGATCTTTCCCGAGAATTGAAAACAACTTCCCTGGTGGTCAGCCACGATATGAATTGTGCGCTTTCCATTGCCGATCGCATTGTCGTTCTGGACAAGGGAAATATTGTGGCCTTGGGTACTCCGGAAGAATTGAAAAAGTCAAATCAGCCACTGGTGAAAGACTTCCTGGCGGAGGTTTTAGAGGCATGAGTATGATCACCTCGTTCCTCGACCAGGTCGGGGCCACATTGTTATTTCTGCAAAAAATCCTGCGCACGATGATGTTTAAGAAACTCAAAACGCACGAAATTTTTGAGCAGATTTGGAAGGTCACTGTCGACAGCTTCCCGACCACCGCAATGGCCGGTTTCTTTGTCGGCGCAATCATGACCGTGCAGTTTGCGATGCAGGTGAAAGAGTTTGGCGCCCTGGGGTATCTGGGGGCTTTGGCCACCAGTGCGACTTTCCGGGAAGTGGGCCCGCTTTTGATCGCCTTCATGCTCAGCGGGAAAGTCGGGGCGTTTACTTCTGCGGAACTGGGGACCATGAAAGTCACTGAACAGATTGATGCCGTTCGCTGCCTGGGCGCAGATCCGATTCAGGAAATCATCGTTCCGCGATTTGTGGGCATCATTGTTTCAAGCTTCTTCCTGCTAGCGGCGGGTTTGATGATGTCGGTTTTTGGCGGCATGCTGCTGGGTGAGCTTTTTGCCGGTGTGAATTATGAAGAATACCTGCGCCATGTTCCTCTGATTGTCAGTCCGGTATCTATTTTAAGCGGCCTTGTGAAATGCGGCACTTTTGCGGTGGTGCTGGCGACGATTTGCACCTATCAGGGCTATTCCACAACCGGCGGAGCCAAAGGTGTGGGCCGCGCGGTGGTGGCAACTGCCGTGACGACGATGATTTGTATTGTGGTGATGGACTGGATGACCAGCTTTATCGGGGACATTATCCTGACGATGGTGCGGGGGTTTAGACCATGATCACATTGATTGCTGAAACCCTGACCGGGGTGTTCACTCCGCCGTTTCGTCGCAAGGAATTCTTCCAGCAGCTGCATTTTGTGGGCAATAAAAGCCTTTTTATCGTGGTTTTTTGTGTGTGTTTTGCCGCGATTGTCACAATCTTAGAATCCTCTTTCCATATGAAGAGTTTTGCCGCGATTGTCACAATCTTAGAATCCTCTTTCCATATGAAGATGGTCATTCAGAATGACTCGATGGTGCCGGGTTTTGCCGCTGTTTTGATTCTGCGGGAACTGGGGGCGATCGTTACGGCGTTGCTTTTAAGCTCGCGCGTGGGTGCGGGATACGCTTCCGAAGTGGGTTCCATGCAGATCACTGAACAGGTGGATGCGCTAAAAATGCTGGGGATTGATCCGGTCAATTATCTGGTGGTCCCGCGTTTTTTGGCCTGTGTTCTGGGTGGCATGATGATCACAGTCGTCGCCAATATGGCGTGCATCTTTTCGGCGATGGCGGTCAGTCAGTTTTATCTGGGTTACACACCGGGGATGTTTTTGACTTCGATGCAGCGTTTTGTGGATTTCAAGGATCTGATTTTTGCAATGATCAAGGGTGCGTGTTTCGGAGGCGTGATTCCACTTGTGGCTTGTTACTTTGGATTCCGTTGTCAGCAAGGTGCCGAAGGCGTGGGTCGTGCGACAACAAACACGGTGGTCGTGTCTTCGATTGCAATCATTGTGATTGATTTTATTTTGTCCTATACTTTTAGTTATCTTTACTAGGGGAACGTATGAAGGTTGAAACCAAAGTGGGCCTGTTGGCTCTGGTCTCGGTAGTTCTGATTGTGGTCTTTGCCTACTTCATGGGATTTATTTCCCCGTTCTCCAATTCCAAAGAACTGAATGTCATGTACAACTATGCCGGGGGGATTGAAGAAGGTTCTCCTGTGCGTGTGATGGGTATCAAAGTGGGCAAAGTAAAGGCAATCACTTTTGATCCGGGATACAAAGCGCCTTCCGGTGAAGAAGTAAAACTTCGCCTGACGATCACTGTCGACAAGAAAGCCTGGACCAGTGTCCGGAAAGATTCCAAATTCTTCATCAACCTTGCGGGTGTGATTGGGGAAAAGTTTCTGGAAATCTCGCCAGGCTCTGTGGATTCCGGTGAATTTTCCTCCGGCGACTATGTTCGCGGTGAAGATCCCCCGCGTGTGGATCAATTGATCTCTCAAGGTTACGGTTTGGCCGGCAAAATCATCGAACTTGTGGAAAAAAACGAAGGTTCGGTGACTAATATGATCCAGCAACTGAATTCTTTGACGACAAACTTCAATAAAACGCTGGTTCTGCTGGATAAAACCACGAAGAATAAAGAAATGGCCAGACTGCTTGATAATGCGGTCAAAATCAGCGATGACATGGCATATTTGACAGACAAAATGAGATCGAAGAAAGCGGAAGAGACTTATGAGCTGGTTCATAAGCTTCTTTTCAGGCTCGAACCGCTGGATGGTCCGGCTTTGAAGAAATTCTTCCAGCAAGAGGGTGTGAAAGCCCGCGTTTTCTAAGATCTCCTCGAGCACAGGGAGGTCCTCTATGTTGAAACTTTCTATCCGTCATGCGGTATCCACCGTGGTGTTTTTTGCAGCCCTGCAAACCCAAGCAGCCACGGTGATCCTGGGCGCAGACTCCAACACCATCAACACCAAAGCACGCTCTATCGAAACTGAATATGCCCAAGGCATGCGTGATGAGCGCCTGATGAACACTTATTCTTCGACATTAAGCATGCGCCAGCAGTTGAAAGTCGGCGCCGGTATGTCCGTGGGCGGAGCCCTGGGTACCATGGGCTTCAATTTGGAATTGAACGTGGAAGATGCTGACGGTGCCATCGCCGGATTCGGCACGGGTCATGGTTACAACTCTTTCCAACTGGCATGGAAACATGCTTTCGAGGGTGATTATCTGGCTCCTTATTTCACCGCCGGTTATTCCCGCTGGTATAATTCCAGCGGCAGCACGTCGGCTGCGAATCATTCCGGAATTCTGGACCGTGTTTTGACCACGGAAGAGAAAAAAACCGGCCGATTTGGCACAGATTTTGTGAATGCTTCGTTTGGCCTGCAATATAATCAGCTTTCCGGCGACTTCCGAGGTGTCTCGGTTTATGCAGAACTGATGGCCATGACCGAAATTAAACGCGGCATGCTAGTTCCGACCGGTACCGTAGGCGCCCTCTACTACTTCTGATCGGTTGGTGAAAAGGGCCCATCCACTTCGTTGTCGGGCCTTTTACTTCTCTCCGACGTGCTTGGAGCACGCCTCCGTTTCGTAAAAAACCCTCCGCCTCGCGGCTGAACCCTTTTGACCAACCTCAAGCTTTTTGGGTTGGTCTTTTTTTTACTGGCTCTCGCTTCGCGAATCGCGGGGCGCCTTGCTTTCGCAAGAGCGTTTTTTGGGATCTGTTTTTAATCGAGATTTTTTGGCGAAATTGAAAAATGGGAGTCGGCCGGAAAGCCGCTCTGGTGGCGGGTTTTGGGCATAAAAAAACCCCAGAGTTGCCTCTGGGGTTCAAGAACTAAAAACTAGTTCCTAAGAAAGACTACTTCGCAGCTTTCTTAGTAGCTTTTTTAGTAGCTTTCTTAGCTACTTTTTTTGTAGCTTTTTTTGCTACTTTTTTAGTAGTTTTTTTAACTGCTTTTTTTGTAGCTTTTTTAGCTGCTTTCTTTGCCATGTGCTCCTCCTAGGATGCAAACGTTGTTGTTGTTTCTTAACTTACAAAACTTTACTTACTTAAGTTTTTCCTAATTCGACCACCGACGTCAACAAAAAATTTACCTTGCATATTTTTTGCGAGCAACCGGGTTCAAGGAGGTGCCCTTTGCTCATCGTTTTTTCGATTTCGCTGTTCGGACATGCGCTCGTTCACCGAATTTTTTCATCGGTGGCGCGGGATTTTGCATTCTCTCAACACTGGGTTCGATCTTTTTCGATCATGAACCTGGTTGTGATCTGCTTTCTCACCGTCGCAGCCTCGACACCCACCTTGCTCTGGCTTTTCATCGGCATTCTTTTAATAACTTTAAAGTTTTTTCCGGCAATTTTGCGTTTTTTCTTAATTCGAAGACTGCGAAGTGCGCTGATTCCGCTTCTTGATTGCATGATTCTGGGTTTGCAAACCGGAAAATCCTTCCGCGCTTCGTTCTTTTCGGCCGTTGAATCACAAAGCGGTTGGGTGCGTGTGCAGATGTTTGAAGTGTTACATTCGCTGCAGTTTCCGGAATCAAACATCGCCGTGAAATCCGCTCTGCTGGCGGATTTCCTGTCAGAGATGCACACCATCGATCAGTCGCAGACCCGGTGTGTGGAGCAGGTCAAAGCCCTTCGCCGACATTATAAAATGCTCGAAGATTTTCGACGTAGGTCCGGACAAGTGAGTCAGCAGATCAAGATGCAGGCGATAATTGTCACCGCTCTTTATCTCGCGCTTTTTGTCTTTGTAATTATGCAATTTGGTTTCGAGAAGCATCGAAATCTGCTTTTTGGCTCCGGTTTGGTGTTCATCGCGGGCCTTGTTTTCATTTTTTATGTGGGTCGGAGGATGAAATGGACGGTGTAGCACCTCCGTTAAAGCTTTTATTGGAGGTTAAACGTGCGGTGGAGCGCGGGCAGTCGGTGCGTCAGGGTGTTTTATCTTATGTAAAGACCTCGCACGATGACTTTGTCCCCGTTGTAACCCAGTGGTTGGCGCTATTGCAGCAAGGACAGGATCCGAAAGAGGCGCTGAAGGCTGTGCCCTCCCTTTATCGCCGCAGTCTTCTGCAGGTTCTGGAGCGCGGTTTGCGGGGCGAGGCCGTTTTTAATGTGCTGGTGCAGTTGGAATCGGAGCTGGTGGAGGCCTGTCAGGAGGAAATTTCAGGAAAGATAGCGCGGTTGCCGTTTATATTGCTGATCCCGCTTCTTTTGTTTCAGTTTCCGGCGTTTCTGCTGCTCCTTTTTGGTCCTCTTCTTCAAAATTTTTTTCACTCTTTGGGAGGGGGGTGATAGAGTGCCTTCTGTTGGAGGATTCCTATGGCTCAGGCTGATAAAAAGCAGGTGGCACTTGAAAAACTGGTGGACGAGTTGATGAAAGATCAACCCAGTCGTCAGCTTGTTAAGCAGCTGACCAACGAGCTGGGAATGCCTTATTCCCTGGATCCAATGACTCAGATCAATACGGTCCTGCAGTCCATGAACACATCCCACCTTCGTTCCAACCGAAGAAAAGAACTAGAAAGATAGTCCCATGTCACAGATTTACGGTTCCATTCTCGAAGCTATCGGAAACACCCCGATGGTGCGTTTGAACAACGTCACCAAAGGTTCCAAACACCAGTTTTTCGCCAAAGTTGAGTACTTCAACCCGGGTGGAAGCATCAAAGACCGCGTTGCGGTGGCGATGATTGAAGAAGCGGAAAAGCGCGGGGACTTAAAACCCGGCGGCACTATTGTGGAAGCCACTTCCGGAAACACCGGTGTGGGTCTGGCTTTGGCAGCGGCGGTGAAGGGTTATAAGTGCATTTTCGTGATGCCAGAAAAGATGAGTGACGAAAAACGCGCGATCTTGCGTGCCTACGGCGCGAAAGTGGTTATCACACCGATGGTGATGCCGGAAGATCCGATGAGCCATTACTCTGTATCAAAAAAGATCGCCGATGAAACTCCGGGCGCGTTCCTGGTGAACCAATTCCACAATCCTGACAACCCTGAGCGTCACTATCGCACCACAGGTCCAGAAATCTGGAAGCAGATGGATGGAAAAGTCGACATGATCGTGGGTGGCGCAGGCACCGGCGGAACTTTGTCCGGTATCGCTCGCTACATGAAAGAGATGAATCCGCAGGTGAAGGCCATCTGTACGGATCCAATCGGCAGTATTTTGTATGATTTGTTCTATCATAAAAAAATCGTGGATCCTCCAGGCTCTTATAAAGTTGAAGGTGTTGGTGAGGACATGCTTCCTGACAACGTCCATCTGGACATCTATGACGGCTTTGTTCGTGTTTCTGATCCAGAAGCTTTCGCGATGACCCGTCGTTTGGTGGCTGAAGAAGGTCTCTTGGTCGGTCCATCCAGCGCTTTGGCCTTGGTAGGAGCGATGAAAGCGGCGGAAAAACTGGAAAAACCTTCCAACATCGTGGTGATTTTCCCGGATAGCGGTCGCGCTTATCTGAGCAAAGCCTTCAACGACAAATGGATGGTTGAAAACGAATTCCTGACTGATGCTGACATGAAAAACGCCTTCAATCGCGTGGTTTCTGCAGAAGAAGCCCTGGCTGACCTTAAAAAATAATAGAGCAGGTGAATGAGAAAAAAATGAACGACAATCTTGGTTTTTCCACTCGTGCGATTCATGCTGGCCAAGCTCCGGATCCTTCTACCGGCGCCATCATGACGCCGGTTTATTTGACCTCGACTTACGTACAAGAATCTCCGGGTGTTCACAAAGGCTGGGAATATTCCCGCACGCACAATCCCACTCGTCACGCCTATGAAAGCTGCATGGCAAGTCTTGAGGGAGGCAAACATGGTTTTGCGTTTTCTTCCGGTTGCGCGGCGACGACAACTGTTTTGCACCTTCTCAAAGGCGGCGATCATGTGATTGCCATGGATGACATGTACGGCGGCACTTTCCGTCTGTTTGACAAAATCCTTAAGCACGATGGCATGGAGTTTTCTTTCGTTGATCTGACGAAGGTTGAAAACTTTGAAAAAGCCGTAAAACCAAACACCAAGCTGGTGTGGTTGGAAACTCCGACCAATCCGACTTTGAAGCTGGTTGATATCAAAAAGATCGCAGCCATCGCCAAAGCCAAAGGCATTCTGGTTGCAGTTGATAACACGTTCATGAGCCCCTACTTCCAAAGACCTTTGGAGCTGGGTGCGGATATCGTGGTTCATTCTGCGACAAAATACATCGGCGGCCACAGTGACACTGTCGGTGGTATGGTCGTTGTATCCCGTGCGGATCTGGCAGAAAGAATGGCGTTCTTAAGCAACGGTATCGGGGCGACTCAAGGGGCGTTTGATTCCTTTATGTTCCTGCGAAGTTTGAAAACTTTGCCACTTCGTATGAAAGCCCATCAGGAAAATGCCATGGCGATTGCGAAGTTCTTGGAAGGACATCCAAAAGTGGACAAAGTCATCTATCCGGGTCTGGAAAGCCATCCTCAGCATGCTTTGGCGAAAGAACAAATGCATGGTTTCGGTGGGATGATCACTTTCTACATTAAAGGGGGCCTGGATTCGGCTCGTAAGTTCCTGGAAAACGTGAATGTCTTTTCATTGGCCGAGAGTTTGGGAGGGGTAGAGTCCCTGATCGAACATCCGGCGATTATGACGCATGCCTCCGTTCCGCCTGAAAACCGCAAGGCTTTGGGGATCGACGACACTCTGATCCGCCTTTCTGTGGGCGTAGAGGATCTGAACGACCTGATTGCCGACCTTAAAACTGCTTTTGATAAGGCTTAACTGTTGACATGCAGGGGGCCAATGGATAAACCTTTGGTCTCTTTGAACGCATATGTTCCAGTGGCTTGGTAGCTCAGTTGGTAGAGCAGAGGACTGAAAATCCTTGTGTCGGCGGTTCAATTCCGTCTCAAGCCACCATTTTTCTTCAAAAGTTCAAGGCAACTAAACCCGCTTAATCAGCGGGTTTTTTCGTTTTTGATCCCTAAAACGAAAAAAGACGGAGAATCCTCCGCCTTTTTTATTTTTCTATCTGGGTCAGTTTCCGACCCCATCCTACCGTTATTCGCAGGATTTATTTTTATCCAAGCAGTCAGTTACGCACTGACCAAACTGATCGTCAGAAGCCCCGTATTTGATAAGCAAATCGCAGTGATTGGCGCAGGTCATTTGTTCGCTGATGGAATAGGTAATTTCAGCAATGCATTTGTTGTATTCAGACTGACGGAATTCTTCAGTCACCTCAGGAATGCTCAGGATCAATTCGCAATCTGCTTTCGTCACATTGGCAGCATAAGAAATTTGAGAGAATAAAATTGCAGAAACAAGAACTAGTGATTTCATATTAACCCTTCTATGGAATGTAGATAGGGGTGTTTACCACTCTCTCTATCAGGGTTAAATAGAGATGTGTTTTGTTGTAAATATACCCCTAAATTGCACTTGTGCAATCAAGGAGCGAGCAAGAACTAAGTGAAATAAATCAGCAGACACAGGTACTGCAGGGCGGTTCCGCCCATCACGCAGACGTGCCATACGCCGTGGCCGTGTTTGATGCGTTCGTCATTCAGGAAAAAGAACATGCCGATGCCATAACTGATGAAGCCTGCGATGATCATCGCAAAACCCATCGGGGGAATCGCATCCATCAGATATTTGATAAACGGGAAGATGGTCACGGCCATGGTGGAATACAAAAGCAGCGAAGGCAGACGGTTCTTCGGATTTAGAAGTTCCCAGAAAATCCCCACCACCGCCAAAGACCAGACGATTCCCAGAATCACCCAACCCAAAGTTCCACGCAATGCCAGCAGGGCATACGGAGTATAACCTCCGGCGATCTTCAGATAGATGCCGATATAGTCCAGACGACGATACAGATTTTTTCGTTCTCCGCGGGTGCCGTGATAGATGGTGGAAATACAGTAAAGACCGACAGTACAGACCGCATAGACACCGAAGCTGAAGATTTTCCAAGTGTCATGCTTTGTGGCTGCAAGTCCCAGCAGCAGAGCGCACCCGATCAGTGCCAGTAACGCTCCGATGGCGTGGGTGACGACGTTGAGCCTTTCTCCATGTTCGATCTTTTGAATCATTCCCTAAAACCTGCTGAATATAACCTGTTCCGTATGGGTCCAGCTTACCATCATTGGTGTGTCCAGAATGAATAAAAAATTTTATCAGTCCAGTAAATTGATCACTTTTTAGAAACGAACAGATGATCGCGCAGATAAAAACGCAGAGGCCATTTTGCCGCTTCACCGGCATAGTCGACACCCACACGTGCCGTTGGGATAATTTGTTCTTTTGAAACTTTGAAATCATCGTCTGTCACATAAAGATCAGAACTATTTTTCCACAGCTTGAGCCCGTCATGCTTTCGGGTGATGTCGTAGTACTTGCAAAGCTTGCCCGGACCGTTGGTTTTTAGGTCTTTTTTTCGCAGATTTTCCTGTGCTGGCAGTGGTTCCACCGCACGAATCAAAACTGCTTCGGGATGTTCATGGGTGCGGGTCACGAAGTTCAGGCAAAAATACATTCCATAAATCATATACACATAAGAATGCCCGCCATTCAGATACATGGATTTGGTGCGTTTGGTGCGACGGTCTTCAAAGGTATGACAGGCGGGATCCTCAATGCCTAGATAGGCTTCGGTTTCAATGATGCGGGCTTGTTGGATTCCACAGTCAGTGCGGATATTCAGAACTTTTCCCAGAAGAGACTGAGCCACCAGGGTCGTGTCTTCAAGGTAAAATTCCTGCGGCAGTATCATGTGCGGCAGATGAAGCTGATCTGGCGCCCGGATTTTTCCTTGTCCCGGCGGTAAGAGTGAAATTCGCTGTTGGTGACCGTGTCGATATGCAGATCAAACAAGCGCTCTAGAACGATTCCCTCTTGTTCAAGCTGAGTGCGCACGACAAGATTCAGATCCACCAGGGACTTTCCATCAGTAAGATTTTCGAAATACTGAGCGCGTTCCGCCGGGCTTAAAGGTCCCAGACTGGATAGAATCTGATCGCGCACGTCGTTTCCGACCTCAAAACTGTTTTTCTGAATGTGCGGTCCGATGATCACGTTCAGCTCTGAAGCAGTTGCACCTTCAGAGATAAGTTTCTGTATGGTCTTGGGGATAATTCTGTTGGCAACTCCGCGCCAGCCGGCGTGGACACCAGAAATCAATTCCGTCCCGTGATGATAGAAAAGCACCGGCACACAGTCGGCGGTGATCACACACAAAGCCAAATTCTTGCTGCGAGAAAATTGCGCATCCCCCAGGACTTGATAGTCCAAAGAACTGTCTTTGCTTTCGACAACGGCATCGCTGTGAATTTGTTTTAGGCGGACAAAATCAAACTGAGGATAGGCGGATTTTAAGTCCGCCAGCGGAGCCGCAGCGCCGCCGAAGAAGGCCGTGATATGCGGGGTTTTGAGTTCATATCCAAGCGGGGTTTTTTCCAAATTCACAGCAAACCCCATTTTTTAATCAGCACCAGAACATCTTCTGGCCAGTCTTTTGTGAAGAACATGCGCTCTTTGGTGCGGGGATGAGTGAACCCCAGCTCTGCTGCGTGCAGCAGGAATCTTGGTAAAGTACGAAGGTCTTCCTGGGTCGCGCGGGCTTCGATGGATTTGATCTTGCGATCGGCTCCATACAAAGTGTCACCGGCAATCGGCAGACCGCTTTCAGACATGTGCACACGGATTTGGTGTGTACGTCCGGTTTCAAGCTTTAGTTTCAGATAGCTCATGCCGCTTTTTCTTTGCAGCACTTCAAAGTGGGTGACCGCCCACTTGCCCAGGCCCGGATCATCATTCGGATCAGTCAGGGGCTTGCGGTCATCCCCCAGTACAGACGCATAACGTTTGCGATCCACCGGGTGGCGGGCCAGGAAACTACGAACACTGCCGGACAAAGTACGCGCGGTTCCCAAACAGACGGCATAATAAATTCTATGTGTGCTGCGCTCTTTGAACTGTGAAGTCAGGGATTCATGGGCTTTGTCGTTTTTGGCAATAACGATGATGCCGCTGGTTTCTTTGTCCAGGCGGTGCACGATGCCGGGACGTTCTTCGCCAAACTTCATGGAAAGATCATCCGTATGATGGATCAAAGCATTCACCAAAGTGTCATGCGCATGTCCCGCCGCCGGGTGAACAACAAGGCCGGCGGGTTTGTTGATCACAATCAGATCTTCATCTTCAAACAGCACATCCAGTTTCAGATCAAAGGGCTGAAGTTCGGATGGTTCAGGTTCGGGCAGTTGAATTTCAATCAAGTCGTTTTCTTTGATGGCGACAGAGGCTTTGGTGGGTTTCCCGTTTAACAGAACCGCGTTGCTTTCAAGCAGATGGCTTGCGCGGGAGCGGGTGCCGATTTCAGGAATAAGGGCCATCGCTTTATCCAGGCGAAGTCCACTCATCTCTGCTGTGGCAGTGACCGAAATAGTCGTGTTGTTCTTATTTTCCAAGTTTGTTTTTAAAGTGTGTCATGTATGAGTCGGCGACCTTTTTTTCGTCCAGACCCAAAGCTTTGGCAATTTGCACCACATAACCACGAACGAAAACCACAACCGGCAGATTGCCCGGATCCATGTTTTCAATGGCTGTGACATAGTAGGAATTGATTTTGGTGATCTCACTCATGCGTTGAGTGGTGATCTTTTTGTACTCGCGAACCTTTTTAAGGAAAGCGCCATCCCAGTCGGTGCGGGCCGCGATTTCTTTTTCGAAGGTTTCATCCTTTTGATAAGCCGCTGCTGGTTTTTCAACTTTGGTTTCAGGGAAAACCTGTTTGCTGGCTTCCAGGATGGATTCATAAGTCAGATCGTTCAAAGAAGAACGGCCGGACAAAAGTCTTTGATCATAGATGTTGCGAAGGATCTTGTTACCAAGAACCTGATAGGCCTCTTCGATCACAACCAGAAGCTCGCGAGCTTCCTGTTCAGAGAAAATAGTGTAGATCGCCGGATTGTCCCCGGAATAAGTCGAGCGAGCGCGCTCATAGGCCGTCGTCACCTCATGTTGAGGAGCGTTGGCTGTGAGTTCCAGGACTTCGTAATAGTTGTATCTAGACGTCGCTTGCATCGTAGCTATTATACTACGGCGCGAAGCTCCTCTGGAGCAATAAGTTGTTTGCAGGTTGCCAAAAATTGTCCTGCAAGGGGAGTGAAGGGTTGGGCGACAAGCACGTGTTCTCTCACACGCACGGACTGCCACACCGCATTGTCATAGTCGATCGCGCCGATGTAATCAATACCAAGGTCGTAGTACTTGTTACAGACACTTTTCATCGAGTGACCCAAGTCATCGTTGGCCTGATTGCGGGATGTATTCACCAACAAACGAACTGGTGTTGAGGAAAGAGCCTCAAAGAAGTCATAGTGAATGCCGGTTTCCTCTTTCAGATAAGAACGGAAAGAGAACGGCTTGCTCAAAGTTCTTTGGCGGTGATTGCGCAAAGTGGAAATCATGTTGCCGTAAGCATCCGGCGTGGAATTTTCACGCAGGGAATAGCACATGAAAGATTCAATAAAACGATAGGTCTTTTCAATGCTGGTTGGTTCCGGAGTCGTGATCAGGAACTTTTCATCAGCCACTTTGAACAGCTCCAGGTGAGCTTCCAAAGCGCCAGCGCCCAGGTCCACGATCACATAATCCGCGCGCAGGTTTTTCAACTGCGGGATCAGGCTTTGAATCTGGTTTTGGGAAAAATCAGTCGGTGTCCAGGCATCCCAGAAGCCCTGAACATAGGAAAGATGCGGATACGGAGTCGGGATCACCAGCTCTTGCAGGGTCTTAGCACCTTCAAAATAGTGACGGATGTTCATGTGAGAAGGATTCAAACCCAGCACCGTGTGGATGTTGGAACCGGAAAGATCCAGATCGACGATCACAACCGAGTGGCCCAGCTTGGAAAGAGTCATGCCCAGGGAAGAGGATACAAACGTTTTACCCACGCCACCTTTACCGGAAGCGACCACCCATAGTTTGGTGTCATGATCTTTGTTTGCGTGAGTCGGTTTGAATTCCAATACAGCCTTATCCATGGTTGCATCCTCTTGCTATTTCAATGGTGAGATAAGAATCCCTTTTTTTGTCTCTTCGGCTTCAGATGCGCGAATATAAAGAGGAACAAACGATTTCCAGTCCAAAGTTTGACCTTTTTTTGCACGGGCTTCCGCCATCAGACCCAGCGTTGTCGCCAGCGGATAGTCCGGCAGGCCGGAATCGCGGTGCATTTTTTTCGCAAGCTCTTCAGGGAAGTATTCATGATAGGCCTCCCACCCGTCACCCACGACCAGGACGTCCTGACTGATGTGTTGGGAAAGTTCGCGAACGGGAATGGCCGCTGGACCTTTCAGATATTTCGGTTCTTCACCGGACATATCAAAAAGACCTGTGTACACCATGTTTTTATAGGCATTGATGATGGCCAGAACCGGCTTATCCGATCCGCGCGCGCGTTCAGCCAAAAGTATCAGCGAGTCAATAGTGACCAGGGGCTTGTTGAAGCTGTAGGAAAAAGTCTTTCCCGCATTGGCGGCAACCCGGATGCCGGTGAAACTGCCCGGGCCCTGGCCCACGGCAAAGACGTCGATGTCTTCCAATTTCAATCCGGCTTTAAGCAGACAGTTTTCAGTGAAGGGACTGATGATTTCGCTATGGGTTTTTTGCCGCAAAGTGGTTTCCTCGGCGACGATATTTCCATCCACGATGATGGCAACACCGCCGACGGCGGTGCTGGTTTCCATAGCTAATACTTTCATAGGCCAAACAAGCGGGTGAAGTCATTAAACAGGGCAAAGATCATAAGACTCATCAAAATCGCCAGACCCACTTGCTGGGCGATTTCCATTTTCTTCATGCTCAGCGGAGCACCTTTGACCAGCTCAATCACATAGAACACCAGATGACCACCGTCAAGCACCGGCACCGGCAGCAAATTCAGGATGAACAGATTCACCGAAATGATAGCCATCATCTGCAGGAACTGAGTGATACCAATCTTGAATGTCTCGCTGGCGGCCTGACCGATAGAGATCACACCACCGATATTTTTCGGAGAGATCTTGGCCTGGAACAAACGAACAAAGCTCATGACCGTCATGACCGACACTTCCCACGTTTTTTCCGTGCCGCGGATCAAAGCATCCACCGGGTTGGAAGAACGAAGGGTCATCAGCTCCGGCATAGCGATGTTCGGAATAGGCGAAATACCGATGGTATAACGCTTTTCCTCAGCACCGGATGCCGTCATCTGCTTGGTCATCTTCGGAGTGATTTCCAGATCAATGGTTTTGCCTTCACGCAGAACGGACAAAGACACCGGATTTTTGCCGTCGAAGGATTTGATGTTGTTCAGAACATCTTCCCATTTGGACAGGGTGATGTTGTTGATCTTCACCAGACGATCCCCGGCGCGCAGACCCGCGGCCTGAGCCGGGGAGCCTTCAATCACACGGGACAGATACAATTCAGAACTTTCAAGCCCCAAAGACGCCAGTGAAAACGCCTTGATGGATTCAATTGGCGCCATGGTCACGGTGATGGCTTTATCAGCCTTGTCACCTTCGCGCATGCCCATTACTTCCAGGGTCAACGGCTCTTTGGCGCTGAATTTTGCCAAAGTGTCTTCCAAGGATCTCCAGTAAGAAACCTTGACGCCATTAATGCTGGTGATGGTGTCACCGGTGCGAAGACCCAAAGCATGCAGCGGAGAGTTTTCCAAAACACCGATCGTTGTGCCCGCGGAATAAGGGGAAATCCCCTCCACATTGGCCATGTATTCATAGCTGGAAAGCACATTTGGATTGGGTTCCGGTTTGGCGGTGGTGGAAACCGTCAGGGATTCACCCGTGCCTTCACGTTTCACATCGACATCAATGTGCAGGTCGTGGCTTTCTTTCAAGGAAAGGGTGCGCTGAACATCTTCCCAGGTGGTGATCGGTTTTTGGTTGATGGAAACAATCTGATCCCCAGAGCGGAAGCCCGCCGTGTAGGCCGGAGAGTCTTTCGCCACATCACCCAGTACCGGGATCTTGGCATCTTCGCCAATCAGGGCCACGGTGAAGAACACCAGGATCGCAAAGAAGAAGTTCATCAGCGGGCCGGCCAGAACGATGGCGATACGCTGCCATACGTTTTTGTGGGTGAAAGAGACTTTCTTGTCTTCTTCCGAAATGCCTTCGCCGTTTTGTTCGCCGAACATTTTCACGTAACCACCCAGCGGGATCAAAGACAGTGCGTAAGTGGTGTCACCTTTTTTATAGGTCAGAAGCTTTTTGCCAAAGCCCAGACTGAAGACCTCAACACGCACTCCGCACCAGCGGGCAACAAGGAAGTGTCCCAGCTCATGAACGAAGATCAGGATCCCCAGCAGGATGACAAATGGAACAATTGCAGACAGACCAGATTGTAAGAATGAGAAAATATCCATTGGTCCATTCTAGAGTGAGCCAAGGATTAAGGGGTAGAAAATTAAGGGATTTTTCCTGTGGGGCTCGACGTTTCTCTTAAGACAAAAGATGAGACAGAATCAAAACTCCGCCTAAAACAACAGGACTTGCGAATAGGACGCCGTCGACTCGATCCAGGACACCACCATGACCCGGCATGATTTTGCCTGAATCCTTCACATCCGCCACACGTTTCAGCAGAGATTCGAAGAAGTCTCCGAATTGACCCACAAACCCGGAAACACCACCCAGAAGCAGGAAGACACCAACACTGTTTTCCGGGAACAGGAACAACCAGCAAATCAGACCCGCGGTCACAGAACCAATGATGCCACCGACCGAGCCCTGCCAGGTTTTCTTAGGGGAAACTGAAGGCATGACTTTATTTTTGCCAAACAGCACGCCAAACACGTACGCCAAAGTGTCACCGGCAAATACAACTGCCAGCAGGAAGATGAACCAATAAAGGCCATACGCCTGATCCAGCAAACGGAATGCAAAAGAAGGCAAAAGACCCATATAGAAAAGGCCCAGAGCCGATTTTGCCTGAACAGAAGCCATGTGTTCCAGGTTGCCTTCTTTATGCGAAGACAAAAGAACCGTGATGATCATTCCGATCACGGCCAAAGAATAAACGATGGACCCCATGCTCAGGGACGTGATCGACGCAATGAAAACCGCGTAGGTGAAAATTCTGAAAAGTGTTTTGATCAGTTGGGACTTTTCACGCTGGAACAAGATGGCCGTCAGTTCCCAGTTGCCGATAACAACAATCAGACCCACCGCAATTTTAAGTCCCATCAGCCCCAACGAAACATAAAGTCCGATGATCAGGGCCAGGGCCACAATTGCAGAAACAGATCTAGTTAGGAAGCTTTTCATGGTTGTTGTCATTGGATGAGACCTTGCCATAACGGCGTTGTCTCATCGCAAAAGCCTGAAGGGCTTCGTCGAGGTGAGACTCGGTGAAGTTGGGCCACAGTACTTCTGTGAAATAGAATTCAGAGTACGCAGCCTGCCACAGAAGGAAATTCGAAAGACGCTGTTCCCCACTGGTACGGACGATCAGATCCGGATCCGGTGTTGGGAAAGTGCTCAAAGAGGAGTTGATCACGGATTCGTCGATGTCAGCAGGGGACATTTCCCCGGCCGCGATCTTTTCCGCGATTTCACGCACAGCTTGAGTGATTTCCTGGCGAGAACCATAGCTCAAGGCAAAGACCAGATTCAGGCCTGTGCATTGAGATGTGGCTTCGATGGATTTTTCGATGGCATTGGCAACATCCAGCGGAAGGCGCGACAAATCGCCAATCACCGAGAAGCGGATGTTTTCTTTAACCAGGTTGTCTGTTTCGCGTTTCAGGTAACGGCTCAGGATCAGCATCAAAAGGCTGACTTCCTCTTGAGGGCGGAACCAGTTTTCAGTGCTGAAAGCGTACAGGGTCAGGTTTTTGATCCCACGGCGTGAACACGCCGTGATGATCTTTTTAGCGACACGGGTGCCTTTGATATGCCCGAACGTGCGAGGACGGCGCTTGAGCTGAGCCCAACGACCGTTCCCGTCCATAATGATGGCAATATGCTTTGGCAAACCCATGATCTTATAAGTCCCTGATTAGATGGTCAGGATCGCTTTTTCTTTTTCGTCAGCAACCTGATCCACTTTTTTGATGAAATCGTCAGTTACTTTTTGGATGTCTGCTTCGGCTTTTTTGCCTTCGTCTTCGCTGACAGCTTTGTCTTTTTGAAGTTTTTTAACTTCATCGTTGGCGTCACGACGAGCCATACGAACAGCGACGCGTGCTTCTTCAGCGATCTTTTTAACTTGTTTCGCCAGGTCTTTACGGCGCTCTTCAGTCAGGTCAGGAACTTTCAAACGAATCACTTTACCGTCGTTCATTGGGGCCATGCCCAGTTCAGACTTGATGATCGCTTGTTCGATGTCTTTAAGGATAGCGACTTCCCAAGGTGCAATCAGGAAGGATTTTGCATCCGGAGTGGAGATAGAAGCCACCTGGGATAGCGGGGATGGAGTTCCGTAGTAGTTCACACGGATACCGTCCAGCATGGAAACCTGAGCACGGCCTGTACGAACTTTTTTAAGTTCTTCAGACAAAGAGTTCAAAGTCTTTTCCATTTTTGCTTGTGCATTCTTTTTAACGTCTGCGATAGCCATAGCTGTCTCCTTATTAATGTACCAGCGTTCCGATGGTCTCACCCTGAACGGCTTTCAGGATGTTGCCCGGTACAGTGAGGTCAAAGGTGATAATAGGAAGTTTATTGTCCATGCACATGCTGATCGCCGTGGAATCCATCACCTGAAGTCCGCGGTTGAGCACGTCGATGTAGCTGATCTTGTCGAATTTCTTCGCGTCAGCGTGTTTAGCAGGGTCTTTGTCGTAGATACCGTCCACTTTGGTTGCCTTCATGATCACCTGAGCGTTGATCTCCATGGCGCGAAGGGAAGCCGCAGTGTCGGTCGTGAAGAAAGGATTCCCGGTGCCTGCGCCGAAAATCACCAGACGATTCTTTTCAAGGTGACGAATCGCTCTGCGACGGATGTAAGGTTCAGCGATTTCCGCCATTTCGATGGCAGTCTGAACACGTGTAGGAACGCCTTGTTTTTCCAAGGCGTCCTGAAGTGCCAGGGCATTGATACAGGTCGCAAGCATTCCCATATAGTCAGCACTTGCGCGATCCATGCCCTCAGCAGAGGCGGCAACACCACGATAGATATTGCCACCACCGATGACCAGGCCAATTTGAACGCCTGCTTTGTAAGCCGCTGCCACGTCCTGCGCGATCTGAGTGATCGTTGCAGTGTTGATACCAGTCCCTTGCTTTCCAGCCAGGGCTTCACCACTAAGTTTCAGCAAAATGCGCTTATAAACAGGCTCTTTCAAACTAGTGTCCTTTCATCTGAGCAGCAACTTCAGCTGCGAAGTCGTTGGTTTTCTTTTCGATACCAGCGCCCAGTTCGAAGCGAACGAAACGTTTTACAGTTACGTCTGCGCCGATTTCTTTGCCAACAGCTTTCGCCAGGTCAGACACTTTCATGTCCGGGTTCTTAACGAATGGCTGATCAAGAAGGCAGTTTTCAGCAAGGAACTTGCGGATTTGACCTTCAACGATCTTTTCGATCATTTCTGGTTTTTTGCCGGACTCAAGATTTTTTGCAGTCAGGATTTCTTTCTCTTTAGCAACAACATCCGCAGGGATCTGTTCAGAAGAGATCGCCATTGGGTTCATCGCAGCGATGTGCAATGCAACGTCTTGAGCGAAAGTTTTCAATGCAGGAGCGTTTGCAGCTTCTGGCTTGGAAACGGAGGCTTCAACCATAACACCGATCTTGCCTTCGCCGTGCAGGTACGTGTGTACCAGGGAAGTTGCAGTTGCAGTGTATTTTTCGTGACGACGAAGAACGATTTTTTCACCGATAGTAGCAGTTGCTTCAGTGAACAAATCACCCAGCTTTTTGGAAGAATCAGCAGCGTAAGGCTGAGCCAATACATCACCTTCAAGGTTTGTCTTAGCCAAGTGGGCAACTACGTTGCCAGCCAATGCTTTGAAACCATCGTTACGAGCAACGAAGTCAGTCTCAGAGTTGATTTCAACAACAACACCAGTGTTGCCATGAAGTTCTGCGAAGACAGCGCCTTCAGCAGCAATACGGTCAGCTTTCTTAGCGGCAGCGCCAAGACCTTTTACGCGCAACCATTCAACAGCAGCATTGAAATCGCCAGAAGTCGCCTCAAGCGCCTTTTTGCAATCCATCATACCTGCGTTAGTTTTTTCTCTTAGCTCTTTAACAAGAGTAGCGGAAATAGACATTAGGAAGACTCCTTAGTTTTTTGCATCGCGAGCGGGCCGCGGATGACAATATAAATTAAGTTTTTAGATTCAGGACAAAGAAAAGGGTGGCTAGGCCACCCTTTTTTGAACGATCTGCAGATTACTCTGCGGATTCGTCAGACTGGCCTTGTTCAAGCTCAGCTTGGATCTCAACTTCTTCTGCTGTACCAGCAGCAACAAGTTTGCGAGATTTAGTGGCTTTAACAACTGCAGGACCAGCGGATTTCTTAGGAGCTTCTTTTGCTCCGGCTTTCGCGCCAGCACCACGTCTCTTAGGAGCTTCTTCCTTGCCATCTGCTTTTGCTTCTTTAGCAACGTCAGATTGCTTGTCAGTCATAGTGCGAAGTTTACCTTCCCACTCTTTAGCACCTTCAAGGTAAGCATCAGCTACCAAGTTGGAGAACAACTTGATGGAGCGGATAGCATCGTCATTGCCTGGGATCGCGTATTCAACAGACTCTGGATCAGAGTTTGTATCAGCGATAGCAACAACCGGGATGCCCAAGCGTTTTGCTTCAGCAACTGCGATGTGCTCTTTTGGCAAATCAACTACGAACATTGCGGAAGGCATTTCCTTCATGTCGCGGATACCAGCAAGGAAATCAGTCAGGCGAAGGTATTCTTTTTCAAGCTTCGCGCGCTCTTTCTTAGTCAGGTAGTTGAATTCACCTTTTTCTTTCATGGTGTCGATCTTGCGAAGACGATCGATAGAAGACTTGATCGTTTCGAAGTTCGTCATCATGCCACCCAACCAACGCTTAGTAACATAGTACTGACCGCATTTTGCTGCAGCTTCTTGGATTGGTTCGATCGCTTGTTTTTTAGTACCAACGAAGATCAAACGACCACCGTTAGCAGCGATTTCTTTTACGAACTCAGCAGCTTTGTTTGCGCGTACAACAGTCTTTTGCAGGTCGATAATGTGAATACCGCCGCGAGCTGTGTATACATAAGGTTTCATCTTTGGGTTCCAACGCTGTGTTTGATGTCCGAAGTGGACGCCAGCGTCTAGCATTTCTTTCATGGTCACTTGTGCCATGGTAGTACTTCCTTTCTGGTTAATCGTCCTCGCAGGTAGAGCCAGCTTATTTTGTTTCGCCGGAAGACCCCCTTTTTCAGTACTTGGGGGACCAGTTGATGCCTGTGAGTGCTTATTGTTGGACTCTCGGGATATCACAGGGCGCCATTGACCGCAAGCAGTCTTTAAAGCTCTTTTCTGAGACGCTTTCGTTACAAACCACGGTCTTCATTAAAAGATGTTTAGACGCACTGAATAATAGCCGATGATAAATAGGTAATCTCCCAAAATAATCCAGAACGTAAGCGGTGGGGAATGAATCAGCAACGGGGCGGTCGGAACGATCCTGAAGTGCAGCGAATCTTCCTGGAGCAATCCAGGGAAATCCACATTCGCGTCGATCGTGGTTTTTCAATTCTTCTTTTAATTCAATGGGTTGCAGCTATCGTTATGGGTATATTGCTAACCCCTACAACGTGGCTGGGAAGCTTTTCGGGGGCGGTGGAAAACGCCTTTGTGGGCCTGATTTTCGGAGGGCTTTTCAGTCTGCCCGCAGTTTACTGTGTCTATGTCTTCCCTGGGGAAAAGTGGACCCGCCATGTGGTGGCGGTCTCACAGATGTGCTTTTCGATTCTGTTCATCCATTTGTCGGGGGGCCGGATTGAGACCCACTTCCATGTCTTTGTTTCACTGGCGGCGCTGGCCTTCTATAAGGATGTCGGGCTTTTGGGGGTGGCGTCCTTTATTGTGATCACGGATCACATCCTGCGCGGGTGCATGCTGCCGATCTCGCTGTACGGGGTGGCTGAAAGCAATCAGTGGCGGTGGCTGGAGCATGCGGCCTGGATCTTGATTGAAGACATCATCTTAATCATCGGGATCGAACGCATTCGCGGTGAGCTTTATGAGATGGCCTATTCCAAATATCAACTGGTGCAGGCCCGCGAAGAGGCTTTGCAGTTATCCTCAATCAAATCCACATTCTTAAGCAATATGAGCCATGAAATCCGCACACCCCTAAACAGTATCATCGGTTTTGCGGATATTCTGCGCGACACTCATCTGGACAAGGATCAGACTGACTATGTCGGTACGATCCAGCGCTGTTCGGATTCGCTTTTACACATCATCAATGACGTTCTGGATATTTCAAAAATTGAAAACGGACATCTGCAAATTGACCGGCACAAATTCGATGTGAAAGAGCTGCACACAGACATCTTTAAGATCTTCGAAGCCAAGTGCCAGGAAAAAAACCTGCAGTTGAAAGTCGACATCGATCCCAGTATTCCGGCCTTTGCGATGGGGGATTCCCACCGCCTGCGCCAGATTCTGATGAATCTTGTGGGGAATGCGGTGAAGTTCACTGACAAGGGCCGTGTTTGCATCAGCCTGCAAAGGCAGCCGGGGTCAGGGCATTATGTTTGGAAGGTCGCGGATACCGGCCGGGGCATTCGTGTGGAAAATATGTCGAAATTATTCCGCAGCTTTTCTCAGGAGGATGTCACGATTTCCCGCACCTATGGCGGTTCGGGGCTGGGTCTGATGATTTGCAAAAATCTTGTCGAGATGATGGGCGGGGATATCAAAGTGGACAGCAAGCCGGGTGAGGGAACCACGTTCCACTTCACCCTGCCGTTGGAAGAGGCTTAAAGAGCAGCCTCTGTCATGGATTCAGATTCATCGGATACAGAAGGCATTTCAGATGCTTCAACTTTGAAGCCCAAAGATGCCACGACCATTTCGGCCTGCAAAAGAGCGCCGACCAGGTTCTTCTGCTCGTGCACGGTTGCAGAGGCAATCCACAGATTTTCAAGTTCCGGCATTGTCATATTGGCGCTTAGTTTGATGTCGCCATTGCCCGCGATGATCGGAGTCACAAAGATTCTTTCAAGCTTCACGTTGTCCAAAGCTTCCGGATAAGCGCGTTTGATCTGGCGTTTGATTTTCTTCAAAGCCGTCCCCACAACTTCGCTGTCTTCAGTCACTTCCTGTTCGATGAAGGTCATCCACTGGGACGCCTGCAAAGGTGCACCCTCAACTTCAACCGGCGCATGGAACTTGCCCACGCATGGGCCGATTTCATCCTGAGTGGTGCCGTTCAAAACGTGCATCGCCGTGGAGTCCGTCACCGGTTTGGCGTGGCAGATATCCAGGCACAAAGAAGTCCAGTAAGTGTTTTTAGCAAGCTTCGTGCGGGCGCGAACAGAGATCGCGTCTTCCGGAAGAAGCAAAGCCAGATCCTTCACAGAGCCGGCAAAGATGAAGTTCTGAGCGTGCACAGTCTTGGAACCGTTCACCGTGACGTGAGTCACGCGCTCGCCTTCCTGGTGGAACTTGGTCACATAAGAACGCGGCATGAAAGTGCCGGTGAATTTTTCAAACAGCATCTGGGTCCACTGATAAGGCTCCACCGCCAGATCCAGGCGTTTGCTGGAAGTGAAGTAGCTGAACTCTTCATAGAACGCCGGTGGGTTTTCACCAAAACCCAGGAAGGTTTTGAAGTTTCCGCCTTCGTAGGTCACAGGAGCTTCTTCAGAAGCTTCCGGTGCCACATTCACGTCAATCAGGCTTCCCAAAAAGCGCAGGGCTTTTTCAGAAAGCACAGAGTCCGGAACAAAGCGCAGACCGTTATTCATCGGTCCGGTCGGGAAGTTGACCTTTTTGTTGGAGCCAAAAGGAAGATCGGCCGCTTCAATCAGGGCGATATTCTTTGTTTCGCGGCTAAGTGCCGCTGCGATGCTAAGTCCGGTAAGTCCGCTGCCAATAATTGCGTAATCGTAGATATGAGCCATGCAAATACCTTCCCTCATAAGGAAGCCGCTTTGCAAGCCTCAAACGGACGAATTATCTGCTAACGCATTTAATCAAAACGCGGAGAGCGGCTCTGACTGAGGGTTTCAGCCAGGAGTGCTTATCGAGTAAGCAAGCAATGCGAGGGGAGTACTTGTAGTAGACAGCGATGAACTTTCTGCCCCAGTTGTGGGTTCGCAGTTGTGTGTCGCGGAAGGCGCGAAGCTGCATGACCTCAAAGGCGGCAGGGTTTTCAAAAGCCGAGGTTGCGATAAAGCAACGAGGGCGTTCCTTGTCGGACATCTTCAGGAACTGTTTTACGATCTGTGGGTTCTTGGCGGTTTTCTGGAACGACTCAGCTTTGCGGATGATGTCCGGATAAATCGGCGTGAACTGGATGAACATGGAAAGCTGTTTCGCAGCATTCATCATGCGATCCTGATACTTTTCATGCGTGTCATAGATACGCAGCAAGTCCCAGTACACCGACGCCACCACGGTCAATTCGGTCGTGCGCGCGCTTTCCTTGAAAGCTTCCGGCTTCAGCTTTTCGCCTTTTTTGATGTCAAAAACGATGTCCAGAATTTTCAAATATTTTTCGTAGGAAATGGCGGCTTCAGAATAAAGCTTCTGACCCATGCACATGCGCGCTTTTTTAATCAGCATCACACGGCTTTTCCAAAGCTGCAGGCGGTGCTGCTCGCGGGCCCGTTCCTGCTGCATCAACACACCACCACTGCTGGTGGCAACGGTGCGCTTCAGATCTGAAATGCATCCCGCACAAACCTGTGGAGGCAAATTGCTTTCGCCAGCGGCCTGAAGCTTACTGATAAGCTCCGGATCCACCGGGTGCAATTCGGTCACTTGTATTCCACATCGCGGGCATTGAATCATTTTATCGGTCCTTAACCTTCTATTTTAGGTAAGGGCCGTCACTAAAGCAAACTCATTGGATCGATATCGATTAATATTTTGACCCCTGAAGGAACCCAATCCTGGTCACCCAAGAGTTGTCTTGAAAAGGGATTCGCGGCTGCGGGCTGCGTAGTTTTTATTAGAAGATGATATCGGAATTGGCCTCGCAGTTTCGACAGCGGAGCCTCTGCCGGGCCCAAGACTTCAATCGAGCCATATTGCGGGAACTGAGTTTTTAAAGCCTGAGCTCTTCTGGCCAATAGTCTCGCGGTTTCCTCAACCTGTCCCAGTTTGGTCCCTTGAATGCGGAAGCTGACCAAGCGACCCATCGGGGGGTAATGAAGGGCCGAGCGGATTTCCAGTTCATGCGTGGCAAAGCCTTCAAAGTCATGGTTCTTTGCAAACGTGATGCTGTCGTGTTCGGTGTTGAACGTCTGAATGATCACAAGCCCGGGGCTTTCTCCGTCTTTGACGTGTCGACCACTGCGGCCGCTCATCTGTGTGATCAGTTGAAAACTTCTTTCGGTGGCGCGGAAATCAGGAAGGTTGAAGCCCACATCCGCCAGTACCAATCCCACCAGTTTCAGCTTCGGGAAATCCAAACCTTTGGCGATCATTTGGGTGCCGACCAGAATGTCGATCTCACCGGATTCCATGTTGGCAATCAGATCTTCCAGATCTGCACGGCTTTGAATTTCATCGCGGTCCGCACGGGCAATTTTTTTACCCGGGAACAGGCGGGTCAGATCTGTTTCCAAAAGCTCGGTGCCCAGGCCGATGGCTTCCAGTTGGCCTTCTTTGCAATCAGGACATTTGGTTTTGAAATTTTCGTGATAGTCGCAGTAATGACAAATCAAATGCGAGTGCGCATGCAGGGTCAGTGAAATGTCGCAGTTGGGGCATTCCCGCGTGTGACCACAGGCCGGACACACCACCATCTGGGCAATGCCACGACGATTCAGGAACAACGCGGCCTGATCACCGCGATCCAATACCTGATGCATGCGCTCGTACAGGTCGGGGCTGAGCCAGAACGGCAGATGCGAGTACTTGGTGATGGCTTTTTGTTTTTCCTCGTCATCGGATTTCAATTTTCGTAAATCAATGACTTCAATGTCCGGCAAGGCACGATTGGCCACACGACGGCTAAGGCGGTGCAGGTGATACTTGCCTTCCACCGCGTTCTTCCACGTTTCAAGGCTTGGTGTGGCGGAACCCAGCACGACCGGGCAGTTCATTTGTTTGCCGAGCATCACGGCGGCATCGCGGCCGTTGTATTTCAGTTTTTCATCCTGCTTGAAGCTGGGCTCATGCTCTTCGTCGACGATGATCAGGCCCAGGTTGTCGATCGGGCAGAATAAAGCGGACCGTGCGCCGATCAGAATGGATTTTCGTCCCTCGACGATGTCCCACCACTGATTGGTGCGTTCGCGATCGGTCAGTTGGGAATGTAAAGCTGCAATCTTGTCGCCGAATCGGCGCGCAAAACGCTGAATCAACTGCGGGGTCAGAGAAATTTCCGGCACCAGCACGATGCCCCGTTTGCCTTCGGAAAGCACCTTGTCCAAAAGACGCAGGTACACTTCAGTTTTACCAGAGCCCGTCACACCAAAAAGCAGGTGCGTGGAAAAATTGGAAAACTTCGCAATGCTTTCAAAGCACGTTTGTTGTTCGTCTGTTAGGTGCAGGGCGGAATCCGCTTCCAGTTGCGGGATGACCGGTGGTCGCTTCGAGGCGCGCTGCTTTTCGGATTTTCGTAAAGGTGGAAAAGCCGATTGCACGACCTGACCCACGGGGTGCAGATAATACTGCGCCAGCCATTCCAGCCACTTTACATAGGGCTCTGGCAGGGGTGCGTATTCTTCCACAATACTATCCACAGTCTTGACTTCAAACTCGGGAACTTCCTGAGTCGGACCCAAAATCAGGCCGTGAACTTTTCGTCCCCCGCGGCCCAACGGCACGGTGACAAGCTGGCCTCTTTGCAGAGGCAGATCAGAGCTGTAGGTCAATGCCTCGGGAAGAGGAGCGTCGGCCGCAACTTTCCAAAGTTGCGTCGAACTCATCTAAACCTCGTGTAGAACTCCGTGATAACGTCTTTCGTTGCCAAAGAGTTGATACCATCCCATTTCAGGTTCGCATCCAAAGAGGAAGGCTGGAACAGCGCCACCGCCGTTTGTGGACGGGCCGAAGCGCTGATCAAGCGGATGGTCACAGTGTTGTTGCCCCAGCGAATCGTGCGGGAGCGCGGATAAGAAAGATTTCGGGCGAAATTGTTATAGTTGTTCGCGCTCATCTCCACCTGGCTTGGCAGGCGCAGCTTGCGCACGACGAACTCATCCTGCTGAATCCAGATCCCCGGCGAACCGGCTTCCTGATCCACCGGCGTCGCCACACCCAGCGCGTAGTTCACGACGCCCCCAGTGCGGGAAAAACGCACCCAGCTTTCCGGGTCATGTTTGATATCGGCGGCATTTTTTGGAAGAGGCTTCTTGTTAAATGCACCTGCGGGAACAATTTTGAAATGCGCCAGGGTGTTAGCGAAGATTTCCGGATTGCGCATGTTCAGGAATTTTTCCAAAAACTCTTCCGGTAGCTTTTCGCTTTTGCGGTTGCCGCCGGTCATGCTCCACTTCTGGCCGCCGTTATAGACAAACTGCAGACGGAAAGAGTTTTGCAAATCCTTGCCGCCAGTGACAGTCAGGCGCAGGGTGCGGTCGCTGTCGACCAGCCAGGTTTCTTTTACCAGAGTTGTTTCTTCGCCATTGGAAAACTGAACTTCCTGTTCGATGGCGTAAATGCCGGAACCGGCGTTCTCGCTGGTTTTTTGCAAAATCGTGCGAGTCGGAAGAATGTACGCCGTCGCCAAAGCTGGCAGCAGCAAAGTGGAAAGGGCGGCGGAGAAAATCATTTTCTTCATCGGGGACTCCTTACTTCAGTTTTTCAGCCAGGCTTAGAATATAGGATTTCAGTTCCTGATTCAGTTCCGGACTTTGCAAAGCCAGTTCAATATTGGCCTGCAGGTAACCCAGCTTGTCGCCAGCATCAAAGCGCTGCGCGGTGAAAGTCATCGCGTTCAGTCCATGCTGGGCACAAAGCACCTTCATGCTGTCAGTCAGTTGGATTTCTCCATTCAGGGTTGGTTTGGCATTTTGCAGAATATCCATGATCGCATTGTCGAAAACATAACGACCCGGAAGAGCCCAGCGGCTGTTGGTTTCACTGGCTTTGGGTTTTTCGACCAAAGAAGTCACTTTGAAGAAGCCCGTGGATTTTTCCTCGATCTCGGCAATGCCGTACTTGGAAACGTCTTTGTCTTCAACCTTCATGACCGAAATGGTGGAGGTTCCGGTTTCTTCAAAAGAGCTGACCAATTGGGAAGTCACATTCGGTTCACCGTGGAAGCCCATGGTGATTTCATCCCCCAGAAGAACCGCAAAGGGTTCTTTACCGACAATCGGAAGACCGCAAAGCACGGCGTGCCCCAGGCCCATGGCTTGCTTTTGGCGGATGCTGATGATGTTGGCGGAATCGCGGATGCGGGTCACACGCTCAAGCAGCTTCTCTTTGCCGTCCTTTGCCAGTTTGTCTTCCAGTTCGTAGGATGTATCGAAGAAATCCTCGATAGCATGTTTGCCACGCCCGGCAATCAGGATGATGTCCTCAATCCCGGCTTTCACGGCTTCTTCCACCACATACAGAATGATCGGAGCGTCCACGATGGTCAGCATTTCTTTCGGGACAGTCTTGGTGGCAGGCAGGAAACGGGTTCCGAGGCCGGCAGCGGGGATAATGGCTTTTTTAACTCTTGGCATAGACTATAAAATCTCAAACGTTTCATTCTAAGACAAGCCTTAACGAGGCCTGTCTCAATATGAAAAAGACTGCTGTTTTTCGCCAATATGCCGAAAAGAGATATGTTAGTCTAGGTACAGGGGAGTATTCCATGAAAGTGCGTTTTAAAAAGGCGACCTGGCGTGCAGCGGGCGGCATCTTTGCCTCCTTCGTGCTGATTGTGTCGTTCCAGAACTGCGGAAAGGCCGGATTTGATTCGGACCTGGGCAGTGAGGTGGAAGCCGGCCTGACAGATGCTGAACTTTCAGCGAAATATGGTTCCACAACCGGGGCCAAAGTATCCGCCATTCCATTTGCGTTTGATGCAGGGTTTGACACGATCACTTATAACTCCTGCGCGGACACTCATTTGCGCAACAATCCCGCTTTCTTTTCCATTAAAGCCGGTGCCTACAGTACCGGTGGTATTAAACTGACGAATGAATTCTTTGATTACGCGGATACGAATTTCAATCCCGTGTATCCGGCGACCGAGCTGACTGAAAACCAGTACAAGGAATATCTGGCGGACTCTCCGGCCAACAATGGTGCGGTGGCGACGATGGCGATTCGTGTGAAAAACAGCCTGACGGATGTTTACACAGCCACGAACAAACTGACGTTGTGGACCGATGTGATCCCTCTGGTGGCGCCCTTGACAGATTCCCTGGTGATGGATTCTTTTGCTCAGAAAAACACGACTGCGAACTATTTTCCGTTCTCGCCTGAGTCCCGTGTGATGGAAGCTCAGATGAGTTTCAACTCCAGTGAATCACTGGCGAACGAGTACCGCAGTACTTTTATGACGGCGGCTATCTTGAGTTTGACCTTTATGCCCAACAATGGCGAGCTTTATGAAGTTCGTGCGCCAGCGGCAACAGCGCCGGTGAAAACAGCGTACGGCAAGGGTTACTCCATGGTGTTCACGCCTGCGCCGGTAAGTGGTGCGGCGGTGAACAATCCGAATAATATTCTTTCCAGCATTACTGAATATGATCTGCAGAATCCGACGACAGTGACCAAGAACTGGAACTGTGGTCGTCGTTATGCAGTTATCAGAACTCAGGACGCATCTTCCCTTTGCCCGGCGCAGTCCTACAGTGACATCTCCGGCAATGCGACTTATCGCTCTGAATTGGCGGTGATGCGCCGTCATCTGCGTTCAGATCAGTGGGATGTGAATGTGGCTTTGAAATGTGTCGTTCCGAAGGGCGGAGTTTCCTGTTACAAGGAAGAATCCATCAA
The DNA here is from genome assembly GCF_002208115.1 of Bdellovibrio bacteriovorus. NCBI lineage: Bacteria > Pseudomonadati > Bdellovibrionota > Bdellovibrionia > Bdellovibrionales > Pseudobdellovibrionaceae > Bdellovibrio > Bdellovibrio bacteriovorus. Next base: position 163,046 of record NZ_CP020946.1, read on the forward strand.
CGGTGCGCCAGTCACGGAATATGACCTGAAGAAAGAATGCTTCCGCGAAAACGGAAGCTATTCAACCACGGTTCCCAACAGCCGTTGCATGCACTGGGTGACCGTGTGCACGCGTGACTAGTTTGCAGCTACGCGCGCTTCCAGCATCGCTTCCATGTGCGATGGATAAGATTTGATGTATTTGATAGGGTCGACCATTCGACCCTTTTTCTTTACGGCGAAATGCAGATGCGGGCGGGTGCAGTAACCTGTGCAACCCACTTCGCCGATTCTTTCCCCGGCAGAAACTCTTAAGCCCTGGCGGATTCTTTTATCAATGCGATGCAGGTGATTATAGGCCGTTTCCATCCCATTGGAGTGCAGCAGGATGATATAGTTGCCCGCGGCGTGATTGCGCCCATAACGGACCACTGTGCCCTTGCGGGGAGCATATACCGGCTCGCCCACCGGAAGCTCAAAGTCGATTCCCAGGTGCGGTTGCAGGCGTTTGGTGATCGGATGAACGCGGTTGGGTTTAAAGCGGCTGGCGATTTTCAGATAATCTACTGGTGCATAGAACGGCTTGTTTTCAAGCAGGTCGCCGGCGGCAAAGAAGACGCCTCCACCTTTGTTGTTACGGACAAACTTTTTCTGAACTGGTCGGCCATTGATATCCAGTGAAGTCTGCAGAACCTCTCCGTATTTCACGAACTGACCCTGTTCGAACTTTCTTTCCACCACCAGCCAGAAATCAGCGCCACGGCTGACGGCTCTGGGGGCGATATCAAAGGCATAGGCATCCATAAAGCGGGTCGCCACCCAGTTGCTGTTGATTTTGGAAAGGATGCTTCCCAGCAGGGATCCGTACACTTTTCCTTCCACGCGTGCATGGCTGATTTTGTACTGCGGATCATAAGCGAAGGCCTGAACCCTGCCGGATTTTTTAACGATGCGGAAAGCGTCCGAAGTTTGAGAATCAAACATGCGCAGCTCGGTTTCGCCCTTGGATTGGCGAACCAGATAGCGTGTGTCGAGAGTGAGGAAGAGGTTGCGAAGCTTGCTGTTAGAGCCTACAACTGATTCACGTTCACTCTGAGAAAAGCCATGCTGGCGCAGAATTGAAATCAGATTGTCGCCAAGACGAACAGGTTTTGCGGTAAATGTGCTGGCTCCGGCCTGGGCCGATTGATAGGATGTGAATGCCAAAAGAAATGCACTCACTAGTGTTACGAGGTGAAGATTCATGATGCCCCATCCTTTGAGCTTGTTAAAAAAACTTCCTGTTTTTTTCTGCTTTTATCTTATCGTGAACGTGGCCCATGCCCAAGTTTATAATTCCTCGACATCCGCAGCCACAGGTGGAACTGGACGTGCGACGGTGGAACCTGGTGATGTGTCATTCATGAATCCGGGTACTATGGTGCACTTAAAAGGCCGTCACTTCTTTTCTTCCTTCGCGGAAAATCAATTCGCTGTCAGTTTGAGCGATAACACAAAAGACAGCGCGATGCCGGCGGCACTGGCCTTCGTCAAAAAAACTTCGGACGTGTCGCTGGGTCAGTTGGAAGAAAGTGATCTGACTTTGACTCTGGCGGAATTTGCGACGGAAAAGTGGGCGATGGGTGTGACGGGTCACTATCGTGAACAAAAACTTCCGAATACTTCTTATCGTCAGACCAATGCGGATATCGGCTTCATCTACACGCCTCGCGCGAACATCGGTCTGGCTTTGGTGGGGTATAACTTGTTCGGTGAAGATAAGGATGCTCCTGAAGAGCTTCGCCGCAAAACCTCAGCCGGGGCGGGATTCAACTATATCCACAACCGCATGGTCCGTTTCCGTCTGGATGCCACGACGGAATCAGAAGTCATGGGGGGCCTTGAAACTTATGTGAACAATTTTTTGGTCAGCCGTCTGGGGTACTATAACGACACCAACGACAATAGGGAGCTTCTGACGGCCGGATTGGGCTTTAATGGCCCTAGATTCGCTTTGAACTATGCCTATGAAGGAAATCCCAAGGAGTCTGGGGATTACAGGCATTCAGTTGACTTGGGGATTCCGTTTTGATAACTAACTCATTCCGTTAAAAACCTAGGGGATAAAATGGCTTCAAAAACAAAAAAGACTGAATATATTCGCGAAAGAAAAAAAGCGACTAGCGGCAAAAAGCGTAAAGCTGCAGCTCGCACTAAGGGCACTACTAAATCTGCAAAGACTCTTTTCAAAGACTAATTGTCTTCTGATTTAAAGCACTTAGATCAAAGCCCCTGGAGACGTCCAAGGGCTTTTTTTTATGCTTAAAACGCCCTGGTAAGGGGCTGAAACGAAAAAAGGGCTCCGTCTGGAGCCCTTTTGTTTTTTGGTCTGTTCTTATCTCTGACCAACGCTGCGTCGCAACATCCCACCATCTTCCACTGCGCCACCTTTAAGGTCCCAGCGGAACGGCAGTTCAACCCAGCCTTCCTGACCTGGATAGAAGCGCCATTTTTTCAGCGCCGCCAGAGTCTTAGCATCCAGATTGCGGAAGCCGGTCGATTTCATCATTTTGAACTGCTGAGGATAACCCTCTTTCGTGATGTAGGCATAGAAGGCTACGGCACCCTGATCGCCGCGACGACGTTCTTCGCGTGAATATTGCGGGCGCGGGTTGCCGGGCATTTGACGAAGCTGATCCAGACTGCGAACTCCGGTTGGAGTTCCCGCCAGTTGTGTGCCCTGACCCGGAGAACCTGCGTTTCCGGCGCCTGCACCTTTACCCATACCACGTCCGTTACCTTCGCCACCAAGACCGGCTTTTTTACTGCGCGCTTCGCGTTCCGCAGCTTCACGAGCGGCTGCTGCCATTGCCGCCGCACGTTCGTTGGCTAAAGCCGAAGCAATTGCCTTGGAGTTTCTTTGGCGCAGGTCTGCTTGTTGCGCAGCCAGTTGGTCCGCTTCCGCTTTGTTTTCTTCATCCAAAGCGGCCAGAGTTTCATCCTGCTCGGAGGCAAGGGCCGCCGCCAGTGCATCCATGGACTTCTTTTCATTTTCGATCGCCGCCCCTTGAGCGCGATCCATGTTATCGAAGTCCTCGTTGAAGTCTTCATTCATGCTGGAGGCCACGGCGTGTTTAGCCAGTTGGCCTTCATCCAGTTCTGGAGCTTCAATATCATCAATCGTCATTGGAACAGCTTTGAACGCCGTCTTCGGAGCCACACTACGACCGCCCTTGGCTGCCGCCACAGACGCTTTCGCAGCAGATTTAGTGGCCTTTACTGGAACAGCTTTCGGAGCTTTTGCCACGTTCTTGGCTTTGGCTTCCGCTTTAGGTTTGGCAACAACCATATCACCCGGGCTGCCGGCGTCCTCGAGCTTTTCAACCACTGGAGTGTCTGCCGCAACTGGAGTTCCACCTTGAGTCGGCGGCACTTTTGCTCCACGAGGAGTGATCATTCGTTGAGGCACGTCTTCGATTTCAATCGTGATGGTTTCAGTTTTTACCTGCTCAACCAGGGGCACAGTGATCATTGCCACGATCAGGATTGCCGCCGCGTGAATGGTCGCAGAGATAGTCAGGAAGCGAGAGGTTTTGCTTTGTTCCGGTTCGCGGTGAGCCAACAGGAAGGCATCAAAATCAATAGCCGTATTGTCGGCAGCAGACTTCTTTGCCGGGGCAAAGTCAGCATTAGGCAGCTTGTAGTCGAACAGACTTAGCTGATCTTTTGACTTGTCATTATCGAGGTTAAAACCCATAGGCACTCCTGTAGCTATCCAAGAGTGCATTATCAATTCCCGGGCCACCCCTGCTGGGGCTGGTTTGCAGCTCGGGGGTGGTGGGCCTGTACTTATTTCAGGGGTGTTAGGGCGATTGTCAGCTTTTAATAAGCGGGGATGGTTAGGCTATAGGCCCTCAAGTAGTCAAAGTACAAATCAACCGCGGCGATCTCTTTGGGGGTTGCGCGGATATCGTAGATGGAGAGCGGCAGATACTTGTCCCCCAGCTTCAGATGTTTGGGCGTACTGTCCGTGTCGTTGTAGACCACCTCAATGGCGATGTCTTTGGTGCTGATTTTGCTAACACGAGACATATAGTCGTACTCGAATTCAAGTTTGGATCCATTGGGTTTGATAACAGAGATCATGCGATCATCATCGTTGTAGGTCATGGAAAACTTGTAGCGATCCACGACAACACCGGCCGCGACGTTTTCGTGGATGGCTTCCGCTACCAGAGAACGACCTGCGCCGACACGGTATTTGTAGAAGTAATTTTCCAGGACATTGGAGATCTTCACCACCAGTCCTCGGTCGTTGCGCACAATCTTAGTCAGCACATCGCCATTCAGCCTGCGTTCTTTGACCTCAATCACATTGCCGTGCTCGTCATATTTGAATTCTCTGCGAACGGCATCTTCGTCAAGCTCTGCCGCAAGAATTCTGCGATTGTCCATCGAATAGGTGTAGGAATAGGCTTTTTCAACGATCACATCGTTGTCACATTTCTTCGTAACTTTGACGGCATAGCGGGGAGGCTTTTTGGACTGGTCAACTTTATAGGAATAGTCTTCCGCACAGATGTCAGTGCCTTTCAACGCCAGCACCCAGTCGTTGGAGTTGTATGAAAGAAGAATTTCTTTTCCGTTGGGCCAGATGGCCTTTTTCATGTTGTTGTTCTTTTCGTAAGAGTACTTATAGGTGTTGCCCCAGAAGTTGGTGGCGCTGACCAGATTTTCACCTTGATACTCATACTTTCCAACCACCTGGGTCGGGGCTTTTGCACCTTTGTTCTTGAAGGTGATAGTTTGGACAAAGCCTGTCGGCGTTGCTTCAATCGTCACCACACGTCCGGAACTGTCGACAAGCTCTTTAGGCAGGCCGCGTTCATTGTACTTAAGTGCGACAAAGTCGCCGTTCTTTTTCACTTCCTGCAGTTTTCCGTGACTGTTAAATGTTTCAATCGTGCCGTCGGTGAAAACACGCTGGAAGACGTCGCCGGCTTTGCGGATAGTGCCGGGGCCCCCGGTGGTGGAGCGATAGTCTGAGCCCATTTTTTTGTATTCATGCTCCTGCCCGTCGCCGCAGTGGCGGATGGTGATTGCGTCTTCGTGATTGATCAGAACTGTCTCCAAGTCTGTGCACCAGCCGTAGCCAAACCATCCTTTGAAAGTGGAGCGACTGTTATATGTGCGCTCCAGCTTCACGCGCAGATCCAAACCTTTTCCGTCGAAATCAATCCAGGAATGCATGAATGAACCTGTGGAGGTATCAACCAATGCGTGGGCTTGAGATAATACTGACAAAGCCAGAATGAATACAGCGACCTTCTTCATGAACACTCCCTGATGCAAAACTATTATCTATTTATTTTTTTGGTCCTGTAAAAAGAAAAAGTTTCGACTTGGACTGAGGTGTGAATGTAACCTCGTTGAAGTAGGTAGGTGATCATGTTTGCAAAATTGATTGCAGTGGTGACGTTTGTATTTAGCTTCTGTGCTTATGCCTCTGATCCTAATATAGACAGTTACAAAAAAGCCGGCGAATGTTTCACGGACAGTCCCAAAGAAAAGTGTGTGTACTGTCCTGAAAAGAAAAAGTTCATACCACTTCCGTCCAGCTCTGCGGACACAACTCCGAAAGATAGCGACTACGAATTTATCGACAAGGCCGCGCCTGTTGAGGATGGTAAGCAGTAATGAAACGTCAGTCTGCTTTTGTTGTTCTTGTTGTGTGTGTGCTGGCGTTTGCAACTCCTGACACTTCTTATGGTATGGCAAAGACCATCAACTTCCTGTCAGCCGCGGGAAGCAAGATCGCAGATCTGTTCGGAAAAGCCAAAGGGGCCTTCAGCAGTTGCACGAACTGCGAGTCTGGCTATGATGGGCCCAAGCCGCCGGATTCAGCAGGGCTGCCGAAGTGGCAGATGCATCCACAAGGACAAGCTTGGACGAAGTATACTCTTGATGCGATTGATAAAGAGGGTCTGGCTAGTCTTAATCCCCGCGATGCTAAGAATTATTGTCCAAACTGGGATAAGTTGACGTTAGAGCAAAGACGCCAGTTTTGGTTGGTTTTGGTGGCCAAACTGTCGGAAATTGAAAGTTCATTCCGTCCAACGTTGTCTTTTCAGGAGACAAAAGGGCGATCGCGTGGAACTTCAAGCAATGGTTTGTTGCAGATGAGCGTGAAGCAGTGTTCGAATCTGCAGACTTCGGCAGACACCTATGATTCTCAGAAAAATCTGTCTTGCGGAGTCGAACTTATGAAGCGTTTGATTACCCAGACGGGAGAAATTGGTACAGGCGGGAATAGTGGTCTTTGCAAGAACTGGCAACCGTTCTGTGATAATCCCAAGCACTATGTGGCGCAAACAAGGGCCAATAAAGCCGCTATCTTACGCACGACTCGAGCAATTCCATTTTGTAGAATTGGTTACACAGAGCCTGCCCTGAATCCGAAGCCAGAGTCAAATACGACACCGGCTCCAGCAACGACCGAAGGCGCCAGATAGTTATTGTGACCCTTCCAATGATTCCAAGGCTTCATCGGCGATGAGGCGCACCTGTTTGGCGCAGCTGCCCACGACACTTCTTTTGATGCGATAGATGGAATTAAGCTCTGCTTCGATATCCCCAGCGGCTTCCGAGGGCGTGTACTCGCTGCTTTTGGATTTTGGTGCAGGCCCCAGGCTTAACAGTGCTTGGTTGGCGCGATTCAGTGAGGCATTGAGGCTTGCGGCTTTGGTGGCATGGCCCTTCAGGGTTTCCTGCAGCTTTGAGTACGCCAGCTGTAGCTTCTTTTGTGCCTGTGTCGTCTGATCGACGACTTTTTGTTGGGCATTGTTTTTACGCTCGCTGGAGGCTTTTTCGATTTCCTGCATGTGCGTACCGGAAAGATTCAGCGTGTTTTCTGCCTCGTCAATGACGACACGCAGATTCTGAATCTTCTTTTCAAGAACATCCTGACGCTGACGGGCGGCTTCGTTCACCGCGATTCTCTGCTGGTCAAAGTCGCTCATGCAAGAGTGATAGAAAGCCACCAGCTGCTGACGCTTTTCTTTGGCTTTGCCGATGTAAGTGGCAGGCGTCGTGTTGGCGCCAGGGTAAAGCTGAACAAACTCTTGTTGCAACTTTGCCAGTTCAGCAACGCACTTTCTTTTCGCCGCAGACTCGGACAGCATGATCAGCGTGCGGGCGCGGTCACGGTGGGACTGGGTTAGTTGCCCTTGCAGCTCCAATACCTCATCTCCCTTGCGGCGGATGATTTCTTTTACTTGGTTCTGTTCATTCTGAAAACTGACCAGTTGTTCGCGGCTGTCGCGCTCCAGCTGCAGTTTGTTTTCATTCAGTGTCTCGCGGGCTTCGGAAAGCTCTTTTTCAGTGTCAGTCATCATCTGGCTGAATTCATCCTGGTCGGCGATGCGTTCTTTGTTCAGCTCGTTCAGTTCCTCCTGAAGGTCTTTGATCTCTTCCGTGATCTTGTCTTTCTCGCTAAAGTAATCACGACCATTCATCTGTGGGCATGGTCCTTCTTTGCCCGCTAGGGCCGTGGCAGGAACACCCATCATAACAGCAAACGATGACAGAGCATCATAGGACGACGTTCCTGACTGTTCGGCGCATTGTTTGGCTTTGGTGACGCAATCAGAGCTGCCGGAAAGACCGCCCTTGCGGCAGGCTTCGGCGATCTTGCGATTGGATTCATCAATCTTTTCGACCGCCTTCTGGCAAGCTTGCGCCTCTTTATCGGCTTTCGCTGCGGCGGCTTGTTCGGCGCGGTGCTTGATCTTGTCTTCAAGCTCGCGCTCCTTCAGATCGTGTTTCTTCTTTTCCGCGATAGCTTCTGATTTTTTTGGAGCTGGCTTATCGTCTGCAAAGGAGGTGCAGGTTGCAAATAGTAGAACCCAACAGATCGTCTTGATAATGACCGTCATTGTTGCGGATCCTTTCATTACGGAAGCAGGCTGTGCTTCACAGCCTCATATCGATTTTTTACTTTAAGCCAGATATTTGAATGGGGACCCGTTATTCCGTCCACACCACTGGGAACTCCGTTTCCAGCAAGGCCGCGATAGGTGCCGGGTGCACCAGATTTGGGCAGGAATCTTTCTAGATCTGGATTTGATCCCATTTGATAGCCGGAAAGCGCTTTATAAGTTTTCTCTCCACCTTGATCTTCCAGATCTACTTTTTCGTATGTCTTTTCAGGTTCACCCTTGGTGCCAGAGGCAGATTGAGTGCCTGCCAGGATGTTGGTGTTAGGGCCCGGCTTTGCGCCTTTAAGACGCTTTTGGAGGCCACCCTGAAGATTCGGGGAGCCTAAGCTTGCTCCTGAGCCTTGGCGGCCGTCGACACTGTAGTCCGGCCCTGAAGGTGGGCGCTGGGCATGACCTTGAAGCCCAGCAAAGCCTACTTGGTCGCGGATGGCTGCGGTGCTACTTGGTTTGCCGATCTTGCGGCCTTCGCTTGTCATGTAAGGGGCCACTGATTCCTCAGTGGCTTTTTGATTCATACATTCTGGAGCTGTTGGGGTCTTTGAGCATATACAAACTCGGTTCGAGGTCATGTCGGGATGACTGCAATCCATTTTCGCTTGTTGCGCGCATCCGACCGCTGTCGGATCCGTCGCACAGATGTCAGGACTGCCAGTTCCGTTCGAAAGCATTGAGCATGCCTCGGAGTTGGCCTTGAGAGTTGCAAAGTTCTGAGCCGCAGCTGCAGCTTGGGTCATTTTTGTTGAGAAGCCTTGGCAGGAGGATAGGTTTCCAGCCATGGCCGTGCGGGCACTGGCGGTAGTTGATACAGAAGATTGGCTACCACTGCATTTCGGGATCAGCGGGGCTGAGCATGCCGACACGCAGCTGTTTACGGAGGTGCCGCAAAGCTGGCGATACCCCATCACCGCCACATTGGCGGCTTGGGCAACACGGCCCATCTTAGAGCAGCTTTCCTGAATACCCGCAGCAGACTTCTGACCGGCAATCACGCTGACCTCGGTGATCGCATTCATCGCGGCACTGAGGCCGGAGCCATTCTCATCGCAAGCACTGGCCGCCTTGAGAGTGGCTTGTTCGCAAGCGCCAACCTCGGCGTCGTAGTCTTCGCGGCATTGTTGGGCTGGAGGTGGATTTTCTTCGGCGGTAGTCGCTGGGCCGTCCGGAATTGTGCCGGGTTTGTCGGGAGGAGCTGGGCTGGGAGCGGGGGAGGGGCTTGTGCTTGTTCCGGGCCCATCTGATGGTAATAGGTTGTCTGACTCAAGTAAATTTTGTGAATTACTGAGCTTCTTTTCTTGTTCTACACAATATCTATAGCACTGCTTGAATTCTTCCTGCCGGGTCTTAATATCGCGAACTACGGTGAACACGCTATCGCAATCAGCGACGCACTTCTGGCTTGCCTGAGTGGGTAAATATGACAGCCATGTAATGAAAGAAATTAGCCTGAAAGTACTGATAAGATTTGTGAACATACCGTTACAATCGGACGGGCTATTTGTCGGCTGAATAGATATAAAGATTAATTGTTTATAATATAGTCGATGTATAGGAGATTCGGGTGGGCCGGGATTCATAGAAACAGAAGAGGGCCTTAAGTTGGTGAGCATTACGCGTGCTGGAACTGGTAGAGGCGGGAAGAGCTGCAACAAAGAGGGTCTTCTGTCCAGGATAGATGCTCACTATAACTTTATCAGACCCTTTCTTGAGTAGTGCGGTACCTAGTGTAGTTTGATGTGCACTATTCTGTGCTGCAACGATGGTTTTTAGTTCTATGCCTTCATTGGTTCCTAATGAAAAGCTCAATGTTCCTTTTTCTATTTTTGGTTTTATGCAGCTGCCAAGACAGTGGGGTGACGTCTACATTTGCCATTTCTTCAGATTCATCAATTATCAGAGGTGAGAACGTCGAGCCTCAAAGCGAAATTGCGCAAAGCTCTGTCGTTCTGACCACGTATTTTGAGAAAGATGGAAAAGTAGTTTATAAGAGTCGATGCTCCGGAGTACTAATCTCGCTAAGAAGTGTACTTACCGCGGCTCACTGTTTTATTCCGGACAACGTTGAGTATGCTTCGAGTCGGACATACGTCACATTTCTCGTGAATTTGGAGAATATAAAGGGATCAGACTCTCAATGGATTCAGTCTTGGGTGGCAAACCGTCAATATATCGATGGAAAAAAAGATCCGGAAAACGACATCGCAATTGCCCTTCTAAAAAGCGATGCTCCAAGTCCTTATAAACCTGCAAAGATTGCGAGAGCGGACCAGGTGCCAAAGCCTGGAGATTTCATTACTTCCGCCGGCTATGGGATTTCTTCTGAAGTTCCGAGGGTGGAATCAAATAGGTTGAAGAAGGTTCAGCTGAGGGTTCAAGGAGTCTACTACGCAATCGTTGTGGTAAATGAGACAGACCAGGGCTCTTCCTGCTTTGGAGACTCTGGTGGTCCGTCCTTTATTGATAGTGAAGATGGATTGATTTTATATGGAATCAACGTAAGTGGGCGAGGAGTAAACGGGAAGCATTGCAATCAGAGCGGGTCAATCTTACTGCTCTCATTTCATCGCAGTTTCATTGCCCCATATCTATAGATCTCTTTGAAAATAGTAAATGCAGGTATGTTTGTAATGATATACAAACAGGAAGTCTGATAAGGTTCCCCAAAAAATTTGAGGACCAGCATGCGGAACCTATCGATCCTAATTCTTTCTCTGTTCGCAATTTCGTGTAGTAATTCATCCAACAATTATCACGTCAGTGTTGAAGAGCAGTCCGCTATCATCGGCGGATCCCCAGTTGTTAAAACGAGTCCGATTGCCACTGGTACCGTTGGTGTTGGCGTGGTTTTTTATAACAAAGATCAGGTTGTGGCACGTACGCAGTGCTCGGGTGTGCTGATTTCTACCAAAGCAGTGTTAACTGCTGCGAGTTGTTTCTTTAAGCAAGGTGTAGCGACTAATTCCTATAAAGCTTTTGTCTTCTATGGAACAATTGTGAATGATCCCACCACCGTAACGGAGTGGGCGGGTAAGGTCGTCGTTCATCCGAACTACAACCCAGCAAATCCAGCGATGCAGTACAGAGATCTGGCTGTTGTTGAACTTGCCAAGCCAGCAAATAAACTTTATCAGCCAGTCAAGATTCTGAATGATCTTAGTAAAATCAGAGTGGGATCTACCCTTCTTTTTGCGGGCTTCGGGGTCGATAGCCTAGAGCCATTCCGTTATTCCAGTGTCATGAGATCCGCATTGATGTCGGTCCAAAAAGTAGGGATTTCTGAGTTTGAGATTGCTCCAACCAAGTATTCTCGAGTGTGCGTTGGTGACGCTGGAGGACCCGTATTCCTGAATACAACTGCCGGTATAGAGCTTGTGGGCGTGAATCGAAGCAATTTCAGTGGTGAAGGTGCGGATCAGTGTCAGACTGCCATTGGAGTTGCACGTATTGATTTCAACAAGGGATTCTTGGCTCCTTATCTGCAAGACAACAGAAGAAAACTTTATGTGTTGTCGGCAGTTACGGACAGGGGCTATCCAGTTCTTCAGATGGGTTATGGGCCCAATCGTGAATCGGTAGTTAAGCAGTTCGAGTATGGCGCGGCAATCAGACGGTACGTGAAGGAAGCTATTGAATGTAGCGAAGGCTGGGTTGCTACTGTTAATCATGCTCACTACAGAGTTCATGGCGCTTCATGTGGTGCTACTACGAAGGAACAATCACTTAGCAAGGCTCTGGAGAAGTGCCGCCAGGCAAATTCTCAATGTGGTGTCGCAGCAGCGGATCACAATATGTCGGTTTCTTGGGGCTACTTTGTGCCTGGTGATCATCTCGAAGTGCCGGACTATTTCTTCTTTGACGGGAAAAGTGACGGGGGTGGTGAGCACTGTGCCTTTGGCCAAAACTGCACTCCAATGGGTGCCGCAATGCTGAATCGTCTGGGCTTTGTCGATATCACAGGTAGACGATAAAAGTACTAAGACACCAACCGCAAGCTCACGCCATTACGGCCATTTTGTTTGACGGAATAGAGGGCTTCATCGGCTTGTTGAATCAGGCTGTCGATGTTGCCTTGTTTGTCGGTGGCGGTGTAGCAGGAAACTCCCGCACTGACCGTCACAGTCAGGTTCGGAGCCAGGTCCGTAAAATCACACAATGAAATTTCACGGCGAATGCGTTCTGCCACTTCTTTAGCCGGCAATGGATCTGTGAATGGCAAAATCGACAGGAATTCTTCCCCGCCAATTCGTCCAATCATATCGCCTTTGCGTAAAGCCTTCTGGCCTATTTCAGCAACACGTTTGATCACCTCATCACCCACGGCATGTCCGAAGGTGTCGTTGATGCGTTTGAAGTGATCGATATCAAAGATAATCACCGACATGCCTTTGCCCTGTCGTTGCGAGGTGCTGAGGCTTTGTGCGCCGTATTCCAGCACATGACGACGGTTCGGGATGCGGGTCAGCTCGTCCGTCATCGCCAGTTCGCGCATGCGGCGGGCTGTTCGCACCTGGCGGATAGTAAAGATCGCAGTCACGCTTAAAAGCAATGCAATCAGACTGAGCGACATCAGTTGCAGGCGCTGAATGCGATGAGCATCCTGCAGCTGTCGTTCCTGTGATTGATTTTGCGCTTTCAAGATTCGGTTGGCCTCTTCTTTTTTGCCCAGATCAAATTTGAAATTCAACTGGCGCAGTTGCTCATCGGCGCGGATCACGTGCATTTGGTCTGAATACTTTTTAAAGCCTTCTAAAGCTGCATAGGCCTGCTTCCACTGACCCGAGCTTTGATAGATGCGGCTTTCTTCCGAGAAAATATCCGCCGCCAACTGCACCGAATTAGGGTTGCTGTTCAGGCCGTGGGCCTTTTTCAAATTCAACAATGCTTGCTTGTTGTCGCCCAGCTTTGCATAAGTTCGACCCAACTCAAAATACAACTGCCCCAGAGATTTGGGCAGGTTCATGCCTTCCAGAGTAGTCACGGCTGTCTTCAGATGCTCCAGCGCCTTCAGCGGCTGGTTCATGCTGTTGTAAAGGCTTCCCAGAGCGCGCTCGACAACGGCGATGGACTTGGTATTGCCAAGTTCGCGATGAATCTTCAGGGACTCTGTGAAGTGCTCGCGTGATTTTTCAAACTGGTTCAGGTCTTCATAGCGGCGGCCCATGTTGTAGAGAACGACGGCGACGTTGCGGGTTTTGTTCAGGTCGCGATTTTTTTGCAGAACTTCAGCGAAGTATTCCAAAGCGCGTTCGTGTTCCCCCATGCGTCCGTAAAGCACCGCGATCGAGTTCAAAGTGATGCGCTCTTCGTTTGAGTCCTGCAGCTTTTTGAAGATTTCTTTGGCTTGCAACAGATGCTTCAGACTTTCCGAAAACTGATTTTGATAGGATAGCAACTGACCCATGTTCAGGTGTGCCTTGCCTTGCTGGGCGGGCAGGTTCAGCTTGCGGCTTTTTTCCAGCAGATAGGTCAGGCCTTCCATCGCCTTGGTCGCCTGGCCCGAGGCCTCCAGCGCTGAAAAATGACAAAGCTCCAGATTCATCAGCACATTAGGTGGCAAAGAAGCGTGACCCAGATAAGGGCTGGTGGATTTTAATGCTTCTTTGGGATCGTCATTGTCGACCAGGATCTCGCATTTCAGCAGATCCTTTTCGGCCTGCAGCAAGGCATCGTTTTTCGCAGCCGAGTTTTCAATCAGTGAAAGCAAATGCAGGGCTTTGCGAGGATCAGTCCCCGCAAGGGATTTGGCTTCGTCGATCTGTGATGTCGTCGAAGTTGCAAAAACCGAGGAACTGAAGAGCAGTCCCATAATGATACAGCCGGCTGCCAGTACGTGCATACTTCCAGATTCATCGGACAAAGCCGGGCTGGACTAAAGTGTTTGCCGGTTCGGGAATAAAAAAAGCCCGTCAAGAATCAGCCTGACGGGCTTTGGAAGTTTTAAACTTCAGTTCTGAAGTTCAGCAGACTAGTGGTTTTCTTCTTTCAAAGAACCCGCTGGAACTTCTTTTACTTTCACGGACTTGTTCAGGAAAGCGATCACTTTCTCTTCAGTCAGCATGTAAGTCAGGCGGGAAGCCTGCTCTGGACGACCGTAGAATTCCTTGATGCGGGATTCTTCGATACCAGTTTGTTGAGCGTACTCAGCAAATTTAGCATCCAAGTCTTCTTTTTTGCAGAACAAATCATGTTTCTTGGCAATAGCATCAACCAGGAAAGAAGACTGAATCATTTCAGCAGCCGTCTTTTCGAAATCGCCATCCCATTTTTCAACGTAAGAAGCGAAGTCATCTGGACCCATGCCTTGTTCAGACATGCGTTTTTTGAAGTCTTCAACCAAAGACGCTTTTTGTTCTTTCATCAAAGATGGAGGAACTTCAACCGGGTTTTCTTTAACCAAAGTTTTCAAAAGACGGTTTTTGAAAGCGTCTTCGATGCGTTTGGTTTCAGTTTGCTCAAGGTCTTCCTGGATGGACTTTTTCAAAGTCTCTAGATCAGAAGGACCGCCCAGAGTCGCCAGGAATTCGTTAGTCAGTTCCGGTAAAACTTTGGCTTTGATCTGGTTCAAAGTCACTTTGAACTCAACTGGTTTACCAGCAAGCTCTGCAGAGTGGTATGGATCCGGGAATTTCAAAGAAAGAGTTTTAGTCTCGCCTTTTTTCATGCCCACGATACCGTCTTCGAAACCTTCGATGAATTGTTTCGCGCCCAGTTCAAGGTGGTGATCTGTGCCGGAACCGTTTTCAAGAGGCTGGCCGCCCATGAAACCTTCAAAGTTGATAACAGCGATATCGCCCATTTTTACGGCGCGGTCTTCAGCAACAACTTCGAAAGTTGCGCGGGAAGCACGGATGTTTTCAAGAACCTGATCGATCTTCTTTGGATCGAATTCAGCTTTTTCTTTTTCAACTTCCAGGCCTTCGTATTTTTTCAGAGTGATCTCTGGACGAACATCGAATGCTGCAGAGAAAGAGAAGTCTTTGTTCTCTGTTGGATCTGCAAATTCGAATTCTGGGTAGCTGATTGGCTCAAGCTTGTGCTCATTCAATGCTTCAGCGTAGTGCTTCTGGATAAGATCCTGAACCACGTCTTGTTTTACACGGTCACCGTAAAGGCTTTTTACAGTCGCCAAAGGAGCTTTACCTTTGCGGAAGCCTTTGATGGTCACTTCTTTTTGGATGCCATTGAAGATCTTTTGGAAAGCTGTCTGAACTGCCGCAGCAGGAACTTCGATGTTCAACTTTCTGGAAAGGTTAGAGACCTTTTCTACGTTTGATTTCATGTCTATTTCTCCTAGATTACGCCAACGCGTTATAAACTGGTGGATACTAAAAGACGGGCCGACTTTAGGCAACTGTAATGCTATGCGTAATGCCTATAAATCAGAGGTCAGCGACACTCTTAGAACCTATGAAGCAAGAGATTCACTTTGTGACCGGAAAAGGGGGCGTGGGGAAGTCGGTTTTAGCCGCATCCCTGGCGCTTAAAAAGAGCCAAGAGGGTAAAAACACCCTCCTTGTCGAGCTTGGAGATCAAAGTTTCTTTAAGGATTTCTTTAATTTACCCCAAGTTGGATTCCAGCCAGTTTCGATCAGGCCCAACCTTTCCCTTGCGCTTTGGACGGGGGAGGCCTGTTTACAGGAATACGCCCGCCATTTCATCAAGGTGGAAAGTCTGGCGAAGCTCTTCTTTGAAAATGCTGTGATGAAGGCCTTTATCAACGTAGCTCCGGCACTGCCGGAACTTGCGATCTTGGGAAAAGTCACCAGCGGCCCCCGCAAACACGGTCCGCCGCTGCCGTTTGATTGCATCGTGGTGGATGCCTTCGCCACGGGGCACTTCATTGCTTTGCTTGAAGCCCCAAAGGGCATGGCCGAGGCGGTGCAGTTTGGTCCGATGGGGGAGCAAAGCCGCAGCATTGATGCTCATATTCGCAATCCTGAAATCTGCAAGTACCACGTGATCACGCTTCCGGAAGAGCTTCCGCTGAAAGAAGCCTCCGAACTGATCGCGCGATTGAAAAATGAATTCGGTGTCACCGCAGAGTTGATCATGAACAAGATGATCGAAGCCCCGGTGTCCGAGCAGACTCTGCAGGAAGTGCAGGCGGAAAATTCCGATCTTTCAAAATTTGCCGAGTATCTGGACGGTCACATTCGCCGCCAGAATCAGATGTGGCATCAGGCGCAAGGTTTAAGTTCGCAGGTCACACGCGTGCCTTTGTATTTTGAATCCAGCGCTTGGGCCCTGGTGGAAAAAGCGGCGGAGGTGTTGAAGTGAGCCTGTTTAAAGACACCAAAGTTTTAGTCTGCGTGGGAAGTGGCGGCGTCGGGAAGACCACGATTGCAGCATCATTGGCCGTGCTTGCAGCCCAGGAAGGCAAACGCGTCTTGGTACTGACCATCGATCCGGCGAAGCGTCTGGCGCAAACCCTGGGGATCGAAGGCACCAAAGACATCACCAAAGTTCCGGGACAGAATTTCAAGGGCGAACTTTATGCCTCGGTGATTGATCATAAGAAAACTTTTGATGACTTCGTGGCCCGCGCGGCAAAAAAGACCGAATCCGCACAGAAGATTTTCAACAACAGTCTGTACAAGCAGCTTTCAACCAATCTTAGCGGATCACAAGAGTTCACAGCGTTGGAAAAACTGTATTCTTGTTACGAATCCGGGCAGTTTGACCTGATCGTGCTGGATACGCCGCCGACAAAGCATGCGATTGATTTTTTGAATGCTCCCCAAAAGCTTTCAGCCTTGTTCAATGAAGGCGTGGCGAAGTGGTTCCGCGATCCGGAAGGAAAAAAAGGGGGCTTCTTCGGTCACCTGTTGCAGACCGGAACCCGTCAGGTTTTGAAAGTTCTGGAGTCATTGACTGGCTCGAACTTCATTCGTGAACTGGGTGACTTTTTCATCAATATTGAACAGTGGCAGGGAAAACTTCAGGCCCGCACTATTGATGTGCACCGAATGCTGGTGGCGCCTACCACGCAGTTTTGTCTGGTGACGGCCTTTGATCAGGCCAAGCTGAAGGAAGCAGAGTATTTCTCAAGGGAAATCAATAAAGGCGGCTACCATCTCGGAACGGTGGTTTTGAACCGGGTCTTCCCTTACTGGCTGGACCTCCGTTCGGCTCAAGAGGTTGGAAAAGGTCATGAGGATCTTGTGAAGTTGTATTCTCAGATGAGGTCCTACTACAATCAAAGGGATCAACTGTATCAGCAGTTTGAGTCGGGCATGAAGAATCAGGCCCGCATCTTCCGCATCCCTGATCTGGTGAAGGATATTTCCGACCTCGGGGGGCTTGAAGAGCTCAGCGCCCTGATCGTCGAAGGAGAAAAGAAAGCATGAGACTGATTCTGTCCGCCGCCCTGGTTCTGCTTTCAGGATGTTCCTTGCTGGGTCAACGAAGTCAGCCGGATGAAACTCAAGCGGTGCGAGCCACCGAGCTTGCGCAGATCACCAATGCGGAAAAAGTTCTGAACAACGGAAGCTTTGATCAGTCATTGATTCTGTATAAGGAATTTCAGGGCCTGCATCCCCAGTCCACCTTCTTGCAGGCGGCCCGCCTTGGGGAAGCGCAGTCTTTGGCCGGTCTTGAGCGCTGGCAGGAGGCTTTGGAGCTTTATCGCGACATCACAGTGAAAACGCGCAACTATCAGCCCGAAATTGCTGCCCAGGCTCTGTATCGGATGTCTTTTGCTTATGAGGCCCAAGGTGATGATCTGCGCACGGTTTCAACCTTGCTGGATGCAAAGAAACTGGGTCAGTATCTGCCGCTTGAAACTGCACTTGCAGAAATTCCAGCCCGTCTGGCCATCGTTTATGGTCGTCAGGATCGAGAAGACGACGCCGTGGCGTATTTGAACGAGGCCGAGCGTGGAATTGAAAAAGTTCAGGCGGAAAAAGGCACCGAACTTCCGAAAGAGTGGCTGGCAAAAACTTATGTGCAGATGGGTGGAGTTTCCACCAATCAGCTGGGTGTTCAGAACTTTTCAGCCTTCGTGCGCGGACAGAAGCTGGTGCAGATTTATTTGTTCCGCGCTGTGCGTTTGAATGACACGAACTGGTCCACTCGGGCAAAAACCCGTTTGCAGGAAACCTACCGAGATCTGTTCACCGTGGTGGAATCCCAGCGTGAGCAGCGTCGCTTGCAGTCTGCTTTGGGTGCCGAACTTTTGGGTTTGATTGACCAGGCCGAATTGTACCGGCCACCCACGGGTCAGAAAATGAATTCTCATGAAACAGAATTCTTCGCGTTTCTGGCTGATGTAAGAAAGAAAACTGAGGATATTGTATATACCAACGATGAAGTCATGGGGTTGACCGAGGAATCCCAGCGACTGAACAGTCTGCGCAGGTCCGGTCGAGTCAAAGCCGACTCGCTCTTGCCTGCTGAAGAGAAAGCCACTATACCTCTTCCTCCCAAAGTGGTTCCCTCGGAAGATCCTAATCTGTAATTTCTGTCGCTTTGGCCTTAAGGAGATACTATGGCGAAACTTATTCTGCACAAACAAACCCTCGCCAACATGAACGAGATCTGTGCCTGGTTTGCTTCCAAAACCGCAAACATGTCTTACCCGATCTATTCCAGCTATGACATCCGTGATTCGGGCTACAAGATTTCCAATGTGGATGCGAATATTTTTCCGGCAGGCTTTAACAATATCTGCCCAACCGACAAAGAGTCAGCGCCGGCTCTGGTCGACAAGTACCTCACCAAACACTATGGCGCTGGCATCAAGAACATCATGCTGGTGACCGAAGAGCATACCAACAACGCTTTTTACTGGGAAAACGTTCACACCATCCGCAAGCTGATTGAAGCCACCGGTCGCGTGGTGAAGGTCGCGATCCCTCGCGATCTGCCAGAGCCCTTGAAACTGACCAGTTCTGCTGGCAACGAAGTGATCGTTCATTCCGCCTTGAAGGGTGGAGAGCTTTTGAAAAGCTTCACTCCGGATCTGATCATCAGTAACAACGACTTTTCTGAAGCTTACGAGGAATGGGCGCCGACCATGAGCGAATTCCCGATGAATCCACCAAGGGAGCTTGGCTGGTATCAGCGCAAGAAAAGCACATACTTCAAATATTACAACCAGTTGGCCAGCGAATTTGCGGAAGTGGCCCAAATCGACCCGTTCCTGCTCAGAGTTGAAACCGAACTGTTTGAACACTTCGATATCGGAGACGAAAACAGCCGCAATGCCTTGGCGGAAAAAGTCGATCAGATGCTCGCGCGTCTGCGTGAAGACTATAAAAAACGCGGCATCAACCAAGAGCCCTTCGTGTTTGTGAAAAACAATGCCGGCACTTATGGTTTGGCGGTGATTCGCGTGGGTTCGGGCGAAGAAGTGAAAGCCTGGTCTTACAAGTCCCGCAAAAAAATGAAAGCGGCCAAGGGCGGTCGTGATGTGGAAGAAGTTATCATCCAGGAAGGCATTCCTTCCATCGTGGAAGCCGACGGGGCCAGCGCCGAGCCGGTGATCTATATGGTGGGCTGCGAGCTTGTTGGGGGCTTCCTGCGCACGCATGCCGAGAAAAGCTCCACCGAAAGCCTGAACAGTCCGGGAGCGGTTTATAAGCGTTTGTGTGTGTCAGACCTGGCAATCAATACTCCGGGCTGCCCGCAGGAAAACGTGTACGGCTGGACTGCTAAATTGGGTCTTTTGGCGATTGCCATGGAGGCGCAGGAAATGGGTGCGGTCTTTAAGGGCTACACACCGGTTGGTTGCGGCAAGCAATAGTTTGATTCTCTGAAAAACAAAAAAGGCCCCTCTGAAAAGAGTGGGCCTTTTTCTTTTGTCGTACCGAAGTCAGACTAGCGACAGGCGGGAAGTGACTGTGGATTTCCAGAGGCGGAAATGGCCACGGTGCCGTCACCATTGGCAAGGTTCTGGATAAACTGAACGTTGCCGTCGTCGTTCATGCAAGGGGTGCCCCCCAAGCCCACTTCGGTCAGGTTCATTTTTTTGTCGAATGTGAACGTCGTGTTGTAAACGCCTGTTTTGAACAGATCCGGAACCAGTTCGTAGGTGACGCCTTTGTAGTTCAGCTCAGTTTTCTTGTTTACAGTCCCATCAACGCGAATCACATTTTTGGCACGGTCAAAGAACCACAGATTGCCAAACACAGCGTATCCGTTGCTTTCCGGAATGATCAGCATAGGCAGGTTGCAGGCCCCCTCACGGGCAAAGTCAGCGTTCACTCGCAAGGTACGGATGTTTCCTTCATCCAGGGTCACACGGCCCATTTCGGCCACTTTGCTGTCGACACAAGCGTATTCCATGCCGCCGTGACCGAAGTACTGGTTGGCAGAAAGGGAGCCGGACAGAATGCGGCCCAATTGATCTATGAACAATTCGGAATTCGTCCAGAAACCTTCCGGCGTGGTGTATCCCAAAGAAAGCTTCAGGCCGTTTTCCTCGTAAGTGGTCAGATGCAGTTCCTGCAGCATTTTCAGATAATCTTTTTTCAGAAGGCTGCGCACGTGCTGGGCATGAATAACGCCGTTGAAGATGCGCACGCGTTCAGAGAACATCTCATTTGCAGGGCTGTTTATGACTTCGCGGTAGATAGCCTCGTGAAGGATCAAAGCGGCCTGATTGTCGGCATCAAGTTGATTCCACAAGTTGGCGTTTACCACGTAGCGGGCTTTGTTCAGAATGGACGGATTTCTTTGGAAGATGACCTGCTCAAGAGCGCAGTCCTGCGGCACTGTCACCAGGCCCAGGTCCGGAGTCTGGCGAATTCCCAGATCAGTCACAAACTGCGCCGAGTTCATGAAGTCCAAAGCGCTTTCTTGGTACTGGCGCATGCGAGCCGGATCCACAACTTCCAGGCGGGAAGCAAGATCCACGGCTTTATCCACAGCCGTGTCAGCCTTGGAGTATTTCACGACACCCAGATCACGAGTGGTGACTTCGTAAAGATCCAGCACGATCGGCGCTTTGCCGGTGCAGAACAGGGCAAAGCCGGCGTTGCCACGGTCATACCAGTTGTTGGCGTGAGCAGACACCGCGATCAGGGACAGCAGGGATGTGACGACTAGTTGGCTGAATCTCATTTTTGCACCTTCGTTACCGGGAACAGTTGCACGTTCAGATTGTAAACATCCGTTTTTGGTCCCTGAGTCATCAGGGTGGCCATTTTGCGGCGGAAGTTTCTGATCAGGCGTTTTGCTTCAGGGATTTTCTTGCGGTTCATTGGGAATGTGATCGAAGTCACATCACGCAAATCCAGCGGCACGCGGTCCATGTTGTCCAGAACCTGAACCAGAGATTGTTTGTGAGAGCGGCGCAGGGATTCAGAAGGGATGTTGTGGCTGGTTTCCAGTTGTTTGTGAGTGACGATGAATTTTCCGTCTTCGATCTGCAAAAGACCCAGACGGCACAGGCGTTCAATGGCGGCCTGGGCGACTTCAACCGGGATGTTCAGGCGGTCGGCAATCCAGTTGGCGTTGGGCTGGAATGTTTTTACTGGCACCAGTGCCAGAATTGCAAAGTGGTACCAGTCGCAGATAACACCGAATTCGTCTTCTTTAAGTTGAACTTCCGGCAGCAGAGTTTTGACTTTGCGTTTGTCGAATTCGATCAGGTTTTTCAAATGAATGAAGTCATTTTCACCCATACCCAGGCCCTTGATAACCTGTTTCCCCACGGACATGGTCATGATCCGGCGGCCGTTGATATAGTCACTGAGGCGGCTGGATGGAATGCCCAGAATCTTGGCGAATTGGGCATTGGTCAGTTGAGGCGCTGAAGAGCGTCGTCTTTGATACTCGTTTAATAGAAATTCGGACGTCTTATTCATAAGGATTGGGTTTATTGCATGCTTTTTCAGAGACTAAAAGGGGAAAAACCCAGAGGGAAAATAGAGGTAAAATCAGATTGGTAATTACCGTGTTTTAAGGGGATGACAAGTGTTCCAGCCCCGGAACACCGGAAAATATTTCAGGTAATCTTACGAGAATTTCATCTCGACCTTGGTAGGCAAATCCTGCGACCTACGGCCAGCCACTCACAAAGTAGGATATGTCGGAAAAACGCCGTGCTATCCTAAACAAAAGAGGGATCGCAAATATGAGAAAATTCTACGGAGTGGTCGGTCTGTTCACCGTGTGTTTTGTGGCAGGCTTTGCTTTCTTAAAATCCAACACTGACGAATATCAAATCAACCGTGATCCCGCGGCCGTCAGAAACAACTTCGACTTCTCTCACCTGCGTGGTGAACAACTGCAAGAGGCTGTCCGTCAAAGACTGCTGGCGGGTTTGGAAATCAGAAAAAACACTCAAGGGGCTGGCATCGGACTGGGACACTTTGTCTTTATCGATGAAAGCGGCAGCAAAAAACTGGCTTGTCAGGAATTCCAGAAAGTCTTCCTGAGCTTTGAGGCCGAGGGTGTTTCTATCGGCGGTGACAAGCCTCAGATGGAAGTCGAAGGTCGTTGTGATGTTTCTTCCGACATGTCCCGCATCAACGCCTTGTATGTCCCTGTTCAAAAAATTCTGGGCGAGCATCCGGGCGACGGGGAGTTTCAGTTCAATGAAGGTCCGAAAGTGACCGTGCGTTTTACGAATCTGCCGGAAGAATGGCCGCGCACATGGTTGTTGAAGTCCGTGAAACTGGTCAATGAAAGCGCTTCTGAGGCGCTGGTCGTGGAAAGCGACGAGGTGGCCAAAACTCTGGGCCACCCGGTCGTCTTTAGCTGGTAATCTGCTTCGTCATCGGCGGATTGCAGGATTATTTTCCTGAAACCGCAGAGTGTTCAATTCCGTCCATCGTGATGGCTTTGAACGCTTTGGCTTTATTATAGTGCGCCAGAACCACGCGGGTCGCACACATCACACCTTCACATTTATGAATCACCAGATCGCAGTCTTCGGCTTCCACCGTGCCGGTGCGATGATCGATGTGGGTCAGACGACCTTTCATTTTCACTTCTTCTGTCAGTTCCTTGCTGGCAATCACGGAATTGTCGCGATCCACAGCACTAGAAACTTCTTTTTCCATGGTGATGATCACATCTTCCAGGCCGTCATTAGAGTTGGACCGAACCCCTTTCAGATATTCAGGCATGAACTCCAAAGCGCTCATTTCTTGTTTTGTAAAGGTCTGCTTGTCGGTGCGACCGGAAGAAATCAGTTTTCCTGAGTAAGATCCTTTTTTCATGTGGATCATATTGCCATAGTTCATGGTGAACTTGTCTTTGGCGAAGGTCACAAAGCCGAAGTTCTTGTCGCAGGTGTACTGGATAGCCACCGTGGTTTTGATCATCTTTTCTGTTTCCTGCAGCTCACGCAGGTAAGAGTTCACATCGGCCAGAGAGGTTGAAGAAAAGGCCAAAAGAGCCATCAGGGAAAGTACCGGTTTTTTCATAATCTATCCTTTTTGGTTGATAGCCCCTAAAGAGCAAAGCCCTTGCCAGTCAGGCATTACCAAAAAAGCCGGGTACGGGGCCATGGGAGCCCATTTTAGAGGATTTGGCGCAGACGAGTGAACGGGATAAAAAAGAGGGGATGTCGCGGATTCAGTCAGTGGTGACAAAAAAAATCCCCTCGCAGCCAGGGCTGGAGGGGATGAAAGCTCTCAGATTGTGCCTGAAAAACTATGTGTACTGCTTCGCGATTTCAACGAAGGTACGGATCATCGCGCCGGAAGCGCCTTTCTTAGGGCAATAAGGCAAACGGTTGCCCACAGCCCAGCCAGTGCCCGCGATATCGAAGTGCGCCCAAGGGATGCCTTCGCCCACGAACTGCTCAAGGAAGGCAGCGGCTGTTGCAGAACCTGCACCTTTGCCGGAAGAGATGTTGGAAAGGTCAGCATAAGTGCCCTTCATGTCTTTCACATGGAAGTCTGTCAAAGGCATGTTCCAAACCCATTCGCCGGATTCAGCAGCCGCTTTTTCAACTTTCGTTTTCAAAGCAGAGTTGCGAGTGAAGTAACCCGTGTGAGTGTTACCCAACGCGATAACCATCGCACCCGTCAAAGTCGCTGCATCCACGATCATTTGTGGTTGCAGTTCAGTTGCGTAAGAAAGAGCGTCTGCAAGGATCAAACGACCTTCAGCGTCTGTGTTGTTCACTTCGAATGTTTTACCATTGCGAGCTGTGTGCACATCGCCTGGTTTTGTCGCAGAACCATTGATCAGGTTTTCAGTGGAAGCAACAAGGCCGACAGCGTTCACTTTCAGTTTCAATTTTGCGATCGCCAGCAATGTGCCGATAACGTTCGCGCCACCGCACATGTCGTATTTCATCTCTTCCATGCCAGCACCTGGCTTAATGGAGATACCACCGCAGTCAAAGGTCAGGCCTTTACCCACGAAGCAAACCGGCTTTTTGGAAGCGGCTGCGCCTTTGTATTCCATGATAATGAAACGTGGTTCCTGGTCAGAACCGTTGGAAACGCCCAGAAGGCCGCCCATTTTCTCTTTTTTGATGCGCGCTTTATCCCAAACAGTCACTTTCAGGTTGGCGATGCCTTTGGCACCTTCAACTGCAGAGTCTGCAAGAATGGTTGGAGTCATCAGGTTGCCTGGCAAATCGCCCAGACGGCGGGAGAAGTTCACAACAGAGCCCAGGATCGCGCCTTCGTTGAAAGCAGCCTTCACAGCTTTGTCGTTACCCATCTTGGAAACAACGTGAACGTTGATTTCTTTGGCTTCTTTTTTACCGGACATCAGTTCGTTGAACACGTATGAAGTCAGGATCAGACCTTCTGCAGTTGCTTTTGCAAAGTCAGCAGCGTCTTTTTTGCCAGCAGTGATGCCGTCGAAGTGAACGGCAGCTTCAGTCACGTTCAAAGCCTTGATCGCCTCGTAAGCAGAAGCCATGGATTGACGAACGGATTCGTGAGTGATTTCGTTTTCTTTACCAAGACCCACCACGATTACGTGACGGAAACCTTTGAAGCTGAATTCACGGAAAACAACAGTTTCCTGATGCTTGCCGGAGATCGTTTTTTCTTCCAAAGATGGCAGCAAAGCTTTGTGAAGCTCAGAATGAGTCACTTTTGCGAGCTTGTCTTTTTGAGAAGAAGACTTGGAAAACACGACCAAAGCCGGGCAGGTCAGTGTGTCGATGTCTTTGTTAAGTAAGTTGAAAGCCATAAAAACCCCTTAATATTATTCGGTTTTGTTGTGCGTTAATAGATGTAGCACAGCAGTTTTGGGGGTCAAAGGCTTTTTGATAAAGTCCTGCCATAGTATTCCGATAGGTAGCACAGTATGACACCTCAATCACAACCACAGGAGACAGCAGTGGCCCTCATACCTTACGTCATCGAGCAGACCTCAAAGGGTGAAAGATCTTACGATATTTACTCCCGACTACTAAAAGACCGCATTATCATTCTTGGTACTGCCGTTACTGATGAGGTGGCGAACTCTATCATTGCCCAGATGTTGTTCCTTGAAGTGGACAATCCTGAAAAACCGATTCATTTGTACATCAACTCTCCAGGCGGCAGCGTGTCTGCGGGTCTGGCGATCTACGACTTTATGCAGTTCGTAAAGTGCGACGTGGCGACCTATTGTATGGGTATGGCTGCGAGCATGGGTTCGTTGCTGCTGACCGCGGGTACGAAGGGCATGCGTTACAGTCTGCCGAACACTCGTATCATGATTCACCAGCCGCTTTTGTCCGGCGGGGGTCTATCCGGTCAGGTGACGGACATTGAAATCCACGCCAAAGAACTGGTGAAGACAAAAGAGAAATTGACTCGCATCTACGAGACACACACTGGCAGAGACTATGACACCTTGAGAGCGGCCATGGAACGCGATAACTTCATGGATCCTTATCAGGCGAAAGAGTTCGGTTTGCTTGATCATGTGGTTGAATCCCGTAAGGCAAAAAAAGGATAAGAGCCGATGACTACTAAAGATACCAATGGTGCTTTGAGATGCAGCTTCTGTGGCAAGGGCCAAAAAGAGGTCAAGAAATTGATCGCCGGTCCTGGCGTTTACATCTGCGACGAGTGTATCGATCTTTGCAATGACATCATTGACGAGGAAAAAGAGCGCGAGACGGCAGTTAAGGGCACGTTCAAAGTTCCCAAACCTTCCGATATCAAAACTTATCTTGATGACTATGTGATTGGTCAGACGCAAGCCAAGAAAACCCTGGCGGTTGCGGTTCACAATCACTACAAGCGTGTGAATGCAATGTCTCAGGGTAAAAAATCCGCAGACGTTGAAATGCAAAAATCCAACATCCTTCTGATCGGTCCGACAGGTTCCGGTAAGACTTTGTTGGCTCAGACAATTGCCAAGGTTCTGAATGTGCCATTTGCGATGGCCGATGCGACAACTTTGACGGAAGCCGGTTATGTCGGTGAAGACGTTGAAAACGTGGTGTTGAACCTGCTTCAGGCTTCTGACTATGACGTGGAAAAAGCGCAAAAAGGCGTGATCTACGTGGATGAGATCGACAAGATCTCCCGTAAGTCTGAAAACCCGTCCATCACGCGTGACGTGAGTGGTGAGGGTGTGCAGCAGGCGTTGCTGAAAATCCTTGAGGGTACTGTGGCGAACCTGCCTCCAAAGGGCGGTCGTAAGCATCCTCAGCAGGAATTCATCCAGGTTGATACGACGAACATCCTCTTCATCGTGGGTGGTGCGTTCGTGGGTCTGGATAAGATCATCGAACAAAGAACGACGAACAAAACCATGGGTATCGCGGCGGACATCCGCACATCCGAGGAAGTTGAAAAGAGCGCGAATCTGCTTTCCAAAGTGGAGCCGGACGATCTTTCCAAATTCGGTCTGATCCCAGAGTTCATCGGTCGTTTGCCGGCGATTGCGGTTCTGGCTCCATTGGATGAAGAAGCTTTGCTCGACATCCTGGTTCGTCCGAAGAACGCGATCACGAAGCAGTACCAGAAGCTCTTCAGCTTTGAGGGTGTGGAACTGAAATTTACGGAAAAAGCCCTGCGTGCCGTGGCCCAGATGGCTTTGAAACGTAAAACCGGTGCCCGCGGCTTGCGTGGAGTTCTGGAAACAGCGATGCTGGATGTGATGTACGACATTCCTTCAAAAAACAATGTGAAGGAAGTTGTGATCGATGAAAACGTGATCAACGAAGGCGCTCAGCCGATGCTCGTCTACAAAACGGACGAAGAAATTCGTGCTGAGGAAGAAGAAGCGAAAAAGAAAAGCTCCGCCTAGTCGGGGAGCTTTTCAAGAAATACACAAGATTAAGTAACTGTTTTGACGATCCGAAGGCCTCATTGTCTAATCAACTGATGGCACTCGGATCGTTTCTTTTTTTATTCCTGCACGCTTTCTTGGTGGCTCAGCCTGCGAGTGCGGCTGAGGTTGTGCAGGTGGGTCTGATTGAAGATGTGCTGCGGGATTACAAATTATTCCTGCAGGAACGTGATCCGGTGAAAATCACTAAATTTGATGGCAAGCATTCACGGCGTGATGTCGTTGAAGTTGTTCTATTCATGCAGGCTTTGCGACATGGAAAGTTTGCGGGGCAGGTGCAACTGGTGGGGCTTCCCTCCACGGGGCGCCTTCTTGAGCAGTTGCGAAAGGGCAAGGTGGCGGCCCTGGCAAATTCAGCCTGGGCGGAAAGTGTGCCTGATTCCGAAGTGCTGAAGACCGAACCATTGATTCGTGATGGAGAATTCGTGGTGGGGATTTACACCCGTCCCGGGCATCAGAAGCTTCTGAATGCCAAACTTCCTGAACATTTCCCGAATTTTTCCGCTGTCACCAATCCCGACTGGGGGCCGGACGTAAAAGCACTTCACAACCTGAACGTGGGAAAGGTTTTTGAAGTCGGCCACTGGGAGCTGATGACGAAGATGGTTTCTTCAGGACGGGTGGATTTTACTCTGGCACCATTTAGAAACACCCTCGACAAGACCTTCACAGTGGGGAAAGAGATTTATGTGCCGGTCCGAAACTACAAGGTGAACCTGAAGGGCACGCGCCACTGGATGACTTCCAAAAAATATCCTGGAGGTATGGAGTTGCATCAGGCCCTTGAAAAGGGACGTCATTTCCTGGATCAGGAGGGGATTCTTCACCGCGCTTACCGCGAATCGGGATTTTTTCAGGAGGATGTGAAGGATTGGATGCTCTTAAACCGCTGAGTCTGAAAGCTTCAGGTCTTCACGGACAGCATCGCCCAGGCGGCTGAAATCCACGGGCTTGCTTAAGAAACGGGTGGCCCCCAGGGATTCGGCCTTGTTGCGGAATTCCGAGGATTCATAGGCGCTGACCATATAGAAGGGCACCTTGATATGCAGGCCCTTTACCGCTTGAAGCAGTTCAAACCCGTCCATGCCGGGCATGTTGATATCTGAAAGAATCAAGTCGACCTGGGCCCCTTCCGGGGTGTTTAGAAAGTCCAGGCAGTCCGTCGCATTCAGGAAAGAGGTCAGATTAAGATCTCCCCAGTGCGCAAACAGCTTTTTGAACTTCAATTTATAAAGCAGATGTGTGTCTGCTTCATCATCGACTATCACAATGTGGATCATGAATTCGGTCTTTCGTGTGTAAGGGGCAGGGACATCGAAAACTCAGTCCATTGCCCGAACTCGCTATTGTATTTTAATGTGCCACCGTGTTTCTGGGCAATATTAAATGCAACAGTCAGGCCGAGTCCAGCTCCTTCACCCGCGGATTTTGTCGTCAGGAACGGATCGAAGATTTTTTCACCAAGAATTGTCGGGATGCCCACACCATTGTCGCGGATGGTGATTTCCACCATGTCCCCGCGCACGGCTGTGGACAAAATAAGTTCTGGTTCAAAGTTCTTATTTGCACGCACTTTCTTTTCCAAAGCATGGATCGCATTGTCCACGATGTTGGATAGGGCTCGCAGTAGCGACGTGGTGTAAACCGGTGCTTTGACCGACTCACCCAGGCGGTAAGTCACTTTCGGCGGCACATAGCTTGAACCCAATGAGCGGGTTGAAACCGTGTCCTGATAGGACTGTTTCACGATCTCATTGATGTCAGCAACCTCCAGCACGTCGCTGTCGTAACCCGACAGGATCTGCATGGAGCGGACGATCTGGTCGATGCGCTGACTGTGTTTCAGAATCACACGGCTGATCTCTTTGATCTCTTCCAGGTTTTCTGAGTCGGTCAGAAGCTCACTGAAGTTCAGAACAAAGTTCAGTGGATTGCGGATTTCATGCGCCACGCTGGCAGTCAGGCTTCCCAAGGATGCCAGACGTTCCTGAGCAACCAGTGTCGCCTGCATGCGTTTGATCTGCATCATCGCCTTTTCCAGGCTTTCATTTTTGGTGGTCAACTGGCGCGTGCGTTCAGCAACCTTTTGTTCCAGGGCCTGATTCAGGCTTTCCAGTTTTTGGTTGGCTTCCAGCAATTCTGAACGGAACTGATTGATGGACTCCACCAGAACATCCAGTTCATCCTGGCCCTTGTGGGCCCGGCGCTTCAGCTCAAGATCCTTGGCATCGCGGCCGCGGTTTTCCGCCAGATACCGGGCGATGTGCTGAATGTGAACGACCAGAATGCGGTTGAAGATGAAATAAAGGAAGAACACCACGACCGCTGTTTTGGCAGCCTGTCGGATAAAGATCCAAATAGCTTCCTGGAAGTACTTTTCACGTAGGCTCTTGATATCAAGTTCGACATCCAAAGCGCCCAGGATTTCGTTGGTGTTTTTGTGATAGATGTCGAAGCGCTTGTGGCTTTCTTCGGTCGGGTCGGATTTCCCGGTTTCGTAGATGGTTTTGTTGTCAGCCACCAAACGCAGATAACTTACACCCTGCAAACGACCCAGACCATCGAGCTGAATTTCCAAAAGTCTTGTGTCATATGACCACAGATGTTCGGCCATGGAATCAAGGTAAGAGTTCTTGATGATGGTAAAGTTGTTCTGCAACTTATCAAAATCTCTTTGATAGTCCATGATGAGTTGAAATGCGGTAAGAATCAGTGTCGCAAACGAGCTTACAGCCCAAGTCGCTATGAGCAGCTTGAGTGATAGCGAGTTGGTGCGGAACCATCTTTTGCTGTCTCTGGGTGTCACATAGCACTTATCGAACAAAATGGGCTAAAAGGGCATAAAAATGTTAGGACCTGGAATTACAATTAGGAAAGATTCTCAATTTCCGACACTTATTAGAATTATTTTCGGTTAGCATTAGGGCTCATTATGATGCCTAAATTTAGGGCAAATTGGACTCGCTGCTAGGACCAGAAGTCTTTTTCACTGCAATATATTTACTTCCCAGTAATCGTTCACATAGTTAGACTGAGTATAAGAATTTGCTCAGGGTTGAGATGGATTTTTTAACCTAAGCAGATTTGGTTCGGTTCTAAGTTAGGAACGAGCCTGCTCGTTAACCCACAGGGAGGGATAGGATTATGAGCGAGGGAAAAGTACAACAACTACCACTTTTGCCCCTAAGAGACCTCATCATTTTTCCGCATATGATGATGCCTTTGTTTGTCGGTCGTGAAAAGAGCATCAACGCTCTTGAAGAGGCGATGAGCAAACAAACCGACATCGTTTTGGCCGCTCAAAAGGACGCCAAAACCAACAATCCCGAACCTAAAGATATCTTTGCAATCGGCACGGTTGGAACAATCATCCAATTGCTTCGTTTGCCGGATGGAACTGTGAAGGTTCTGGTTGAAGGTAAACGTCGCGTAAAGATTAAGAATTTCGTAAACAACGATAACTTCTTCACAGTGGCTGTTGAGGCTCTGGATGAAGATCCGACAAACATCGTTGAAGCGCAGGCTTTGGTTCGCTCCGTAAAAGGAACGTTCGAGACCTACGTGAAGCTGAACAAGCGTATCCCGCCTGAAATTCTGATGCGTGTATCCACCATCGAAAATCCAGGGGAGCTTGCAGACATTATCGTGGCTCAACTGAACCTGAAACTTGAAGACAAACAGACTGTTTTGGAGATCATCGATCCTTCCAAGCGTCTGGAACACCTTCTGAACCTGATGACCGGCGAGATCGAAATCCTTGAAGTGGAAAAGAAGATCCGCACGCGCGTGAAGAAACAGATGGAGCGCTCTCAGAAAGAGTACTATCTGAATGAACAGATGCAGGCCATCCAGAAGGAGCTTGGTGAGAAAGACGATTACCAGGCAGAACTTCAGGATCTTGAGATCAAGACCAAGAACAAAAAAATGAGCCAGGAAGCCAAAGACAAGGTCATGAAAGAGATTAAAAAGCTCAAAATGATGTCACCTATGTCTGCGGAAGCGACAGTCGTTCGCAACTACATCGACTGGGTTCTGTCTTTGCCTTGGGCTGATTACACAGAAGAAAAACACGACATCAAAAATGCCCAGCGCATTCTTGATGACGATCACTGGGGTCTGGAAAAAGTCAAAGACCGTATCCTGGAGTACCTGGCAGTTTTGTCCATCTCCAAAGACATGAAAGGCCCTATCTTGTGTCTGGCGGGTCCTCCGGGGGTGGGTAAAACTTCCCTGGCTAGATCCATCGCGGAATCTTTGAATCGTCCCTTCGCGCGTATCTCTTTGGGTGGTGTGCGTGACGAAGCGGAAATTCGCGGTCACAGAAAAACATACGTGGGTGCGATGCCAGGTAAAATCCTGCAGGCGCTTCGTAAAGTGGACAAAGGCAATCCACTGGTTCTTCTGGATGAAATCGACAAAATGGCCAATGATTTCAGAGGTGACCCGGCTGCTGCGATGCTTGAGGTTTTGGACCCTGAGCAGAACAACAACTTCCAGGATCACTACCTGGAGCTTGAATATGACCTGTCCAAAGTGATGTTTATCGCGACAGCGAACTCCTTGCACACGATTCCAAGACCTCTTTTGGATCGTATGGAGATCATCAACCTTGAAGGTTATATCGAGCAGGAAAAATTCCACATTGCGAAGAACTACCTGGTTCCGAAGCAGTTGGAAAACCACGGCTTGAAAGACTACAAAGTCACCATCAAGGATGAAACTATCCGTGATGTGATCCGCTACTACACTCGTGAAGCGGGCGTTCGTAACCTGGAAAGACAGTTTGCAAACGTGGCTCGTAAGGTCGCCAAAGACATCGTGATGAACGAAACTTTGGAAAACTTCAAAGCTGAAGCTAAAACCGAGAAAAAAGCTGCTGCAGCCAAAAAAGGCGCGAAAACAGCGAAGACCTCCACGAAGAAGAACGAAGGTTATGTGGTTACTCCGCAGAAACTGGTCGAGCTTCTGGGTCCGCACAAGTACAAGTTCGGTATGATCGAGACTGAAAACGAAATCGGTCTGACGAACGGTATGGCTTGGACGGAAGTGGGCGGTGACCTTCTGGCTGTCGAGGTGAGCGTGGTGCCTGGTAAAGGCAAGTTCACTGTGACCGGTCAGTTGGGTGATGTGATGAAAGAATCCTGTGCGGCGGCGATGAGCTATGTTCGATCCAGAGGTCCTTTGTTCGGTTTGGACAAAGAATACTTCTCTAACATCGACGTGCACATCCACTTGCCAGAGGGTGCAGTTCCTAAGGACGGTCCTTCTGCAGGTATCGCACTGACGACTTCCATCGTGTCAGCGATCATGAAAGTCCCTGTGAAGCGCACAGTGGCGATGACGGGTGAAGTTTCATTGCGTGGACGTGTGATGGCCATCGGTGGTCTGAAAGAGAAGATCCTTGCTGCTCACCGCGGTGGCATCAAGCTGATCATCTGCCCTAAGGAGAACGAAAAGGATCTTAAGGACATCCCTAAGGATGTAATGAAGGATCTGAAAGTGATCCTGGTGGACCATGTGGATCAGGTTCTGATCAATGCTCTGGATATCAAGTCTCCAAAAGAATTGTTCAAGATTCAAAAGGAGCGCGAGTTCGGAATCAAAGCTCAGTACACGGGTCAGTCGGTACACCACCACTAAGAGTGGTTGGAAATTAGAGATTGGAAATTTGATTTAGGTCGAATTGGAAAGGCCGGTAGAAATACCGGCCTTTTTGTTTTTGCAATTTGGTTTTTATCTCTTGCTGCGGGATGCGCGCAGGTCTTTGGCGGTGAAGCCGCGTTTGCAGAAGTTTTTGAGTGCTGTTTCATAGGAGGCATAGTCCATCATGTTGCGGCTGGTGTAAGGAACCGCCTGATAGTCAGAAAGCTGAGTCATTCCGTCTGAATATACAACGTTGTACGTGCCCTTATAGTTGCTATCGTGAACCGTCAGGATGTAGCCATTCGCGGTTCTTTTCATGTCTACCACCAGCCAGGCGTGCGCCGTGATGCCTTCAATCTGCAGCATTTGGTAAGGGATGATCCCTTTACTGACTTCCACATACAACTCATCCATGCGTTTTTTCATTTCCGCTGCGGGAATGCTGTGATTGCCGGTGACACCGCGAACCCAACCGAACATCAGGCCACCGTCGACGATTTGACCTTCTTCCAAAGCCTGTTGAATTTCGTTCCTGTGAGCATATGAAAACTCGGACAAATTTTTAAAGCCCGGAATCTCAACAACGCCTCGGTTGGCGGAAATGTCCATGATGATCTGGCGGACTTCGTTGCGATTGGGGCGGGGTTCTTCGGGACGATAGATGGTCAGATAATTTGCGTTGCGGGTGAACATGGAATGCCACCAGCAAACACCCGCATCACCCAAACCACCGCGATTGGTGAAGGAAAGCTGGTTCTCGGTATCAGCCAGAAGGGCTCGCATAGCGGCCGGTTTGTGGGCCATTTCGCAGAATTCGGCTTTCGTGGTGGGGGCTTTGGCGTGGGCCCAGGCTGCGATTAAACTGGTGGCGGCAAAGGCGGTAAAAGCTTTCCATTTCATGGCGGACTCCTTGTTCCTGTAAGCTAGGGCAAGGCAGGTGCCAAAATAAAAGGGATTCAGATATCTCTGACTCCCTCCCTGAGTTTCCGCGAAGTACCTCGGCTGCCACAGGGCCAACAGGTGTCTATTCTTTAGACGCCTCTTTTACTGGGGCTTTGTCACGCATCGGAAGCCGACGTTATTCATCTTCAGATTCCAGGACGCCGGGGCCTGCATCTCATCGGCGGTAATATCCCCGATGTTGGCGGTGAAGATTCCCGTAACACCTTTGGAATGAATGCAAAGGGCGCCTCCGCGAATGACTTTGCCAGAGCTTCCTCCGAACAAATTCCCCATCGAAGTGTCTTTCTTTCCGGCATCTGCAAGACCCGTGAAATCAAACAGCGCTTTGGAGCCCGGTTTCACGTCCCAGTTGTTGTTGTGATACTGGCGTCCATAGAAACTTGAAAGATCCGGATTGTACGAGTTGCCATAAATGGTGTCGCTGACCCACTCCCAGGCATTGCCACCGAAATCCCAGATCACTTTGCCGCTGGCAAGAACAAACGTTCGGCGCTCGCTGCCACTGGTTTTGCCGGTGCTGTCGTAAGGGTTGGTGACATCTTTGATTTCCACGGGCTCACTCCATCCGGAATAGTAGCCGGTGTACAGGGTGTCTTTCTTGTTTTTATCAATCCAGTTTTCCTGGGTGTTGTAAATTTCCAAAGCTGCCGCATTCCACTCGGAATTTGTTGGCAGGCGGTAACCCGCACCCAGAGCGGCACACGCGTCGGTGGCTACGGCTTTGGTGGCCAGCCAAGGTTTGTTCGCGGCCGTCGAAACAGCTTTTCCGCCCACTTTTTTCATTTCAAATTTCGCGATACAGAATGCTTCGGTTTTCACCGTGCTGTTGGCAGCAACAAGTTCATAGTTCTCTGGACAACCACTGATGGGAGTCGGCACAGGCTCAGGAACTGGTGCGGGTTCAGGCACAGGCACCGGAGTCGGAGTTGGTGTCGGCTCTGGTGTTGGCTCCGGAGCGGGTTCTGGCGCCGGCGCGGGAGTCGGTGCTGGAGTTGGCTCGGGTGCTGGTTCCGGAGCCGGTTGTGGAGCCGGCGCAGGGCTTGGTTCCGGCGCAGGGGCTGGCGAAGGCTCTGGAGTTGGAACTGGAGCAGGAGCAGGCTCTTCCGGAGTTGGAGCTGGTGATGGCGATGGCTCTGGAGTCGGAGCCGGTTCTTCCGGCGCAGGCGCTGGAACTGGCTCAGGGCTTGGCTCAGCAGGCGTCGGCGTTGGCGCCGGAGTCTGCTGGCTTGGTGGTTGCGTTGGATTTGCCTGGGGAGGATTCTCCGCAGTCTGATCTTCTTGTCCTGATTTCTTTCCGCTAAAACTTCCTGAGCACGCAGAAAGAGTTGTCGTCAGACTCAAACACAAAATAATCAGTGGCAGGTTCTTCATTCAGAATCCTTCGTTAGGGGGCTGAACTTATTTTCACTGATTTTTAACGAACTTCGGAAAATTACTTATGTTAGCAGTCAAAACTCGCCTTAAGCCTTTCGCCTGAAAGGGTTACTCATTTTTTTTGCCAGCCCTTGGGTGGGTCGTGGTAAAGGATGTGTTATGAACGACAACAACCCGGAAAACGCCACCCCTATTGAGATTCCCAAAGAAGCCCTGAGTGAACAGGCCCTGCGCGGAGTGATTGATAACTTCATTCAGCGTGAAGGCACCGACTATGGTGTGAATGAAATCTCTTACGAAACCAAGATGCAGCAGGTGCAAAAGCAGATCGACAAAGGGCACGTGCGCATCGTTTTTGATCCCAACACCGAAAGCGTCAGCTTGATGCCCGAGCATGAGTGGAAGAAGTTCCAGAGGCGCTGAAAAGCGCTCTCCTAGCGATTTCTTCACCTCACACGCCGCAATAATGCAGCTGGTTTCATTACCGGCGCATTACATTCCTGAAATCAATTCTCACTATGCTCAAATTTTCAGCAACTGTCCGCGTCTTACATTGACGTATTCCTGACAATCTGTAAAAACCTGTCCCTCGCGAGTAATTTGTTTTTTGTTTTGGAGTTTTAAGACCTTATGAGCCCTACTGATCGTGCTTTCGAGCTCGGCAAGCTTTACTACGACCGGGGAGAGTTCACGCCTGCCGTGGACAATCTTCAGGAAGCGACGAAAGCTTTCTTTGCCGAGAAGAATTTCTCTCAATACTTGAAGTGCATCAATTTGCTTCTGCGTATCTTTGCAGAGCGTGAGCAATTTGAAGAAGTGAATCTGACAAAAGAAAAACTCCAGGATTTGGTTCTGAAAGAGGGCTTCGAACTGAATTCCAAGACGTACTACACGCTCGCGGTGTGTGCGTCGTACAAAGGTCAAATCGACACAGCCATGGACTATCTCCAAAAGGCCCTGGCTATCGCGCTTGCTTCTGACAACAAGGAAGACATCTGTCACGCCATCTTCGGTCTTGCGATGGTGTACTCTCATCCGTCTTCCGCTCGCTATTCTGATGCTTTGAAAGAGATCTACAATCTTCAGGTCTTCTTCCAGGTTTATCAGATGCCGGATCTGCAGGCGTCCTCCCTGTTCCTGAATGCAGACATCCTGAAACAGATGAAAAAGTATGACGAAGCTATCGAGGTCCTGTGGAAGGCCTACGATATCGTTCGTGAAACCCGCAACGTGGTTATGTCCAACTATCTGATGGGCGCCCTGGCGGACACATACTTTGAAATCGGCGACAAGGACATGGCCCGCACTTACATCACTCTGGCGCAAAGATCTGTGGACACTGAAAACCACAAACGTCTGGCGCGCATGGTGAAAAACCTGGCGGAAAAAATCGGTGGCGAAACCCAGAGCAACTTCGACCTTATCTTTGATGAGGCCAACCACTCTGTGATCGAAAAGAAACTGGGTCGCATTGATTTTAAAAACCAGTTCATATTATTGGATCGATCTTCTGCGCCTGTTCGTTCAGAACCAGGGTCAGATTTATTCCAAAGAATTCCTGGTTGAGAATGTCTGGAAGCAGCCTTATGATCCTGCCATCCACGACAATAAGATTTACGTGACGATCAAACGTCTGCGTAAACTGATTGAACCGGATTACGAAAAACCTAAATATATCTTTAGAGCCAAAAACGGATATTACATGAATAAAGCGGCTCGAGTTCATTTCGAGCACTAAGGGGGATTCATGT
This sequence comes from Bdellovibrio bacteriovorus, assembly GCF_002208115.1. Lineage (NCBI taxonomy): Bacteria > Pseudomonadati > Bdellovibrionota > Bdellovibrionia > Bdellovibrionales > Pseudobdellovibrionaceae > Bdellovibrio > Bdellovibrio bacteriovorus. Next base: position 199,935 of record NZ_CP020946.1, read on the forward strand.
TGAGCAAAATTTTGATCGCAACTTTGGTGACTCTATCGGGACTGACGTTCTCTGCAACTGCCTTTGCGAAGGATGAAGAGCACATCATGCCAGCCAGTGATGACCGCTGGGTCCCATGGCCAATGCACTTGGCACAGCCATTCCCATGGCAGGACATCCAGGGTCTTTGGAAAGCCCAACAGGGTGATTTCACGTCCTACTTTGCTCTGAAAGTGGTTCGTCAGAAATCCACTGGTGTTCGCCAGCTTCAGGTGAAGCAGTTCGACGGCGAAACCTGCCGTGTGATTGCGACGGGCGTGGGTATTGAAAGAAACAAAAAGGTTCTTTCTCAGATGACCAGCAAGGGCGGAACAACCTTCCGTGTTCAACTGACGGCCTTTGATCAGAAAGATTCTCCACTTCCACCGTTGCGCGGGAACCTGCCGACGGAGGCTGTGATGCTTCTATCCTTCGGGGCGCTGGAGCAGCGTGGGACCGAAGAGCTGATTCATATGCAAATTATGAAGATTTCAGCGACTTTGACCCAGAAAACGTGCATGGACGACCTGAAGGCACTAAAAAAGTACTAAAATTAAAAAAAGATATTGATTAAGGGACGGACCGTTGTTAGAAATGGTCCTCTCAAGACGATAGGGAATTAGCTCAGTTGGTAGAGCGCCACCCTTACAAGGTGGATGTCGTCGGTTCGAATCCGGCATTCCCTACCAAACTTCTTCTAAGAAGTTTAAATCAACCACCGCCAAGGTGGTTTTTTTATGCCTAAAATCTGCCGCCGCATATTTAGCCCTCCTTTGCTTGAACAAAATTCCTGAATACACAATTGTTACACAATGCACAAATTTTGTACGGGCTATGTAATCTTTCTGCTAGAAGCTCTCCATCTTGAAACGACGAATTTCGTCCCTGAGGCGGAATAATTTTCTAAAGAGGAGAGATCATGAATCGTCTACTGACTGTATTTGGCCTTCTGCTGGTGGCAACTTTGGCCTCCTTCAATGCTTTTGCTCAATCTTCCGCTCTGGAGCGCAAACTGATGGTAGAGGATTCTTACGAAGCTCCTCGTGGCCGTTTGTTCAATGAACAGGCTTATCTGCGTGGTGAAACTTACCTGAGCCAGTACACGAACGTGATCGTCATCAATAAAGCGGCATCCGGCTCCCAGGCTCAGACTCTGCGCTTGTACACAAACCGTCAGTTGATGCTTTCCACATATGTTTCCACTGGCCGTGAAGACGTTGAATACATCAGCAAAGTGCGCGGTGTTGTGAACAAGATCTTTAAAGGCACGACGTCTTCCCACTGGAGACATACTACTCGCGGCTTCTATACTATTAAGCGCGTTCACGGTTACAACTACCGTTCTGGCGAATCCAAATTCCAGATGCCATTTGCGATGTTCTTCAATGAACAGCGCGGCTTGGCAGTTCACCAGGTGCCGCCGGATCTTTCCGGCGGTGAAGCAGCTGGTGAGGCGATGCTGGGTAAACGTGCGTCCTCTGGTTGCGTGCGCGTTCATAAATCTCAAATTCAAACCATCCACCGTGCTGTGACTGCAGCGGACCGTGGCATTGTTCCAGTGCTGGATACTCGCACTGGTAAGCCTAAGTACGATCAGAACGGCAAAATCCGTTACGAAAGCGGTTACAAAACTATCGTTATCGTAGAGGAATATTAAGAGCGGGGCTTTAATAAGCCCCGATCTCTCGCGACACGCTCTGGTGGCTTGTTGACCTCGCCCCGAAAGGGGCATAAAAAGGCTGGGTTTCCCCGGCCTTTTTGTATTTTAGGAGTGACTATGAACCTGATTGAAATCGTAAACACCCCCGATGAACAACGTGACCATCAGTGGGAGATCGACTTTTTCATGGCGGTCACTCAAGGCAACGTCAAGCTGATCCATGAAGTCCCTCAACAAGGTCCGGATGGCTGGCCTTACCTGCTGGTGGAAACCGGCGCAGAGGCGACAGAGCCCGCAAACAAAATCATGCAATGGGCCGCAACCAAAGGTGTGGGCCTGGTTGTGAATCCCATGAAGTCCTATCCCGACTATGTATTCACTTACGGCATGCTTTGGAACTTCAAAGAAACCGGCCGATTCTATCAAGAGGCTGCTCAGTCTCCGGTAGGCACCGTGGAAATGGAAAAAGGTCAGGGTCTGCATGCAGGTCCCCCAGCGCCACACTATCTGCCTCAGTACGTTCGCAACATCCTGAAAGAATTCTTCCGCGATCAGGGCGTTCTGCGCCCACGCATTCTGGTGATGAGCCAGGACCGCAAACACTACGACCTGGCATTCTCCCTGGAGTCTTTGGGGAACCCACCAACCAAAGAACACCAGGGCATCGCCGAAGCCCTGAGCTGGTTCCTGCCACCGCACTATTCCGTGGTGCTGGTCTCCGAAATCGGTTTGCCACAATTCTCAGATCTATAAAAAAACAAAAACCCCGCCAACAAAGCGGGGTTTTTTTATTAAGCTCCTAAATCCAATTCCCAATCTCAAATTTCCAATCGCCACCTAGTATTCAACCACCACAGTTTTCACTTCAATGGTCTTCGTGCTCTGAGAGCCATCCTCATGGGTCACCAGAACCTGGCGCTGATAGCCTTGAGTCGACATCTTGGGAATCATCGTTGTGCTCGGAGTGATGTAGGCGGTTTGCAAAGGCTCAAGCACTTTGCCGCCAGAGCGAAGTTCCAGATTCATTTTGTCTTCGGAAGTCCAATTCAGTTCAAAGTTCACAACACCTTTTTGCGAGCGCACGGAAGTGATCAGTTGGCGATTGATGTAAACATCCACCACCGCACCGTCTCTGGCTTCTGTCAGAATGCTCAGGGCTTTGATATCGCGAAGCTGGGAAGGCTCGCTGGTGACGTCGGAGGAAAGGCGGCCAGCTTCCACGATAGTCAGGCTCACTCCGATAGTCCCGCTGGTCATGCCCGCAGAGGCGGAAAACGCACTAAGAAGCAAAGAACAAAACAGCAGGGAGGTGGCAGCGATCTTCATGGAACAGACTCCTTGGTTGATTTCAAGCTTCTGTCTAAAGCAAGGCCTGTACCTGTTTTAAATAATGCTGCTTAGATTTGACCAAACGGAGCTGTCTAAAGTTAAGACACCTGATGCCTTAAAGAGGGCGATACCAGCAAGCGGGGCGTTCTTGCAAAAGCGCACTGGCGCGGAACGTGTCCAGTCTGCATTGCGGGCTTGGGTAGCCTAACAACGTGGCTGGCGGCAGATTTGTTTCTTCGGCATCTAAAGCCGGGACCGGCTGATTATTTGAAAACACATTCCACTGCAAGCGAGCCATCAGGGCGCCGGACTGCAAAGCGCGACGGCAGACGGTGGGTTTGGCGGAATTAGCACAAGTCTGCTCAAGCAAAGCTTCATCGCGTTCTGACAGGCGCACTGTCGGGGTTTTCATCATTGAAGCTATGCGGGTGAAGCAGCCACGAATGGAATAATAGTCCGCCGCGCCTTCGGCCGAAGCCCACGTGTCTTTGCCGTCGCCGTCCGGGAAGTAGGGTTTGCCGCCTTTGTGGTGGCCGACCTCATGGCAGATCATCAGGGCCAGGCTGTCTGGGGTGGTGGTGGGCTCGCGCACCAATCCGCCATAGACGATGATCAGCTTGGATTCATCAAACCGCAGGGCCTGGGCATTGATGGTGTTGTTAAACCAGCTCGATTGAAAGTCGATGTCGGGATAGATTTTTTGGAAAAGCGTCAGCAGTTGATTCAGTTGGTCTTCAGAAAGGCCTTGGTCAACCTCGGTGCTGGCATTGACCGGCAGCAGGGCCGGGCACAGCACACGTTGCACGGCCACCTGGGAAGGGGCCAGCACGGCAAGAAGAAGAAGGGTGAACAGCAGCACTTTCATCAGGCCGGGATCATAAACCCGGGTTCGAAGGGGCTCCACTCAAATGGCGGCCAACTGAAAAGATTGCAAAAAAATCGCGGGATCTTTCGACCCCGCGACTGGTGGTTTTCGTGGTGTTTTAATCAAGCTCGCCCGGGCGGGGCAGCAGATCCATCAGGCACTCACGCCAGTACTCCGGCGCCTCGTCGCTGTAGTCCACAGCCACATAGAAACCTTTTTTACCCAGAAGCTGCGTGCGCGTAATCACGCCAGAAACTTCAAGATTCATTTCCTCCAGATGCATGAACACGCGGTCGCCAATCAGGCAATCCAGGGTCAGCGTCTTGCGCAGGGCTGATGGAATCAGATCCTCGCGCTTCACCAGAAGCAAAAGTCCGGTGGAAGAGGCTTCGACGATCTCACTGTTCTTTGCGATCTTTGCAAAGTCATCCAGTGATGTGAGATACGAAATATGAATGGGAGAGACTTCGGTCCTTGGAGCCACTCTGCGGTTGTATTTTGAACTTCCCATTTTTCACCTACCTTAAAAACAAACTGCATTAGCGTCGGTTAATAAACTCTTCGGCAGGACTCGACCAAAGTTAAGAGGGAAAAATAAAAAAGGCCAAACTCCAGGTGGAAATTTTCTTCACGACACCCCTGTTTTCAGAGGAGGAATTAAACGTTTCATAGTTTGAAAGACGGAATGTCTCAGTCTGAGAATCTATATTTTCCCACGACCCTATAGAAATTTTAGAGATCACCGAGGGCTGATCATAGGAACGAAGTGCTTTAAAACAAGCCTCTTTCGCACACCACAAAGCCGCCGCACCGGGGGCCGTCGCCAGTTCCTCTGGTGATGACACGCGAGCCACCGTTTTGTCGCTCACACGTTCGGTGACTTCAACATCGACACCAATCGGATGGGGGGAAAGCACGATGACACCCAATCCTTCCGTGTGGGAAGTGGATGAATGCCAGTTTTCAGGAAGAAGTTTTTGAATTTCCGCACGGATCAAGTCGCGATGTGCGGGATTGTGGCTTCCCCATTCCGGGCGGGCATGAACTTGCAAGCCCGGTGACTGAAGAAGCTTTTGCGCGGACTCTGTCAGTTGTTCAGAAAGAACCAAAGAGTCCATAAAGAATTAAACCGTGAATTCCGCAGGCCAGCTGACGGGTTTGCCGCTGGTGATGTCCATCATGCGATCCAAAGACACCTTGGCTTTCAGGCGCAATGCCTCATCCAGGCCCACTTGCGGCTGGAATGTTTCCAAAGCGTGTTTGATTTTTTCCATGTTGTTCATCTTCATGTACGGGCAGTTGTTGCAAGAACAACCTGCATCCAGAACCGGTGCCTGAATCAGCGTCACGTCCGGACGAAGTTTCTGCATTTGGTGGAAGATGCCGGTTTCAGTGGCCACGATGAACTTCTTCGCCGGGTTCTTTTGAACCTCTTCCAGCAAACGGGAAGTGGAGCCTGCCACGGATGCATACTGCAACACGGATTCATCGCACTCCGGGTGCGCAATCACCACCGCATCCGGGTGCTGGGCAATCAGTTCGTGAAGTTTTCTGGCATTGAACAGCACGTGCACTTCGCACGCCCCTGGCCACAGGACAAATTCACGATTCAGTTTTTTCATCAACCAACGACCCAGATGCTGATCCGGTCCGAACAAAATCTTGCGGTCTTTGGGAATGGATTCCACGATCTGCTGGGCATTGGAAGAAGTGATGATCACATCAGAAATGGATTTCACTTCCGCACTGGAGTTGATGTAAGTCACCGCAATCCCGTCCGGGTGCTGCCGGCGCCAAGCCAGGTACTGATCGTAAGGCGCGCCTTTAACAAGAGAACAACTGGCTTCCATGTCCGGAACCAAAACTGTTTTGGTGGGATTTAGGATCTTCACGCTTTCAGCCATGAACACAACACCGGCAAGCAGGATGGTGTCTTGCTGAACTTGTTGGCCCATTTTCGCCAGATAGAAGCTGTCACCGACATAATCGGCGATATCCTGAATATCACCATCTTCATAATAGTGAGCCAGAATGACGGCGTTTTTTTCTTTTTTCAGGCGCTGAATATCAGCAGCAATATCATAAGACATATCTACCTCGGGCCTATTGTAACCCAAATGAATACAGATGGGCCTCATATAGCACGAAGAGAACGAAATGCAACCCCACAAAAGCCCAGCCCTGACGGCCAAACTCTATAGAGTGGTGCCACCTTTCAACACGTTGATAATGGATTTAGAAACGGTTTTAAGCGATTCAAAGACGCCACGGCCTTCAGAAGCGCAGCCTTCGATTTCAGGGGCGTTATAAGGGTTCAGAGCGCTTCTAAGCTCTGCCAGGGACGCCACGTTCGGCAAATCACGCTTGTTGTACTGCATGATCAGCGGGATTTCGCGGATGTCATAGCCTTGTTGTTCCAAGTTTCTTTCCAGATTGCGCAGGGACTCTAAGTTTTCATCCATACGCTCAATTTGAGAGTCCGCCACGAAGATCACGCCGTCCAGTCCTTTCAGGATCAGCTTGCGGGAAGCATCGTAAACAACCTGACCCGGAACGGTGTACAGGTGGAAGCGGGTTTTAAAACCACGGATGTCACCGACGTTCAGTGGCAGGAAGTCAAAGAACAAGGTGCGCTCAATGTCCGTATTCAATGCCACCAGCTTGGATTTTTGGTCCTCTGCTGTTTTTTGATAAACCCACTGGATGTTCGTGGTTTTACCGCCCAAGGAGGGGCCGTAGTACACGACTTTGCAGTGAATTTCTTTGGCATTGTAGTTAATAAAGGACATTACAGCTCCACGCGGTTTTGCAGGGCGCGACCCATCGTTCTATCATCTACGAAATCGATGTCGCTGCCAATAGGAACTCCATGGGCAATGCGAGAAAGTTTCAAGCCTTTGCCCTGCAGTTGCTTCGCCAGGTACAAAATGGTGGTGTCGCCCTCAAGGTCCGCATCCAATGCAAGGATGATTTCCTTGATCGCAGGACCCGTGCCGTTCAAACCGTCTTCAACTCGGTCGATCAGCTCTTTGATTTTCAATTCTTTAGGACCAATGCCTTCCAGTGGAGAGATCGCCCCATGCAAAACATGGTAGCGGCCACGGAACGCGCCCGAAGATTCAATTCTCATGATATCGGATGGTTCTTCCACGACACAGATGGATTCGTCGGAACGGTGAGAATCCTCACAATAACGGCAGACATCGGTGTCGGTGTAGTTGAAGCAGGTCGGGCAGTCGTGAACTTCAGCCTTGACGCGCAAAAGCGCCTCACTCAAACGTTCCGGGTATTCGTTCCCGGTGCGCAGAATGTAATAAGCCAGACGCTGAGCAGTCTTTGGCCCGATACCAGGCAGACGGCTCAACTCGTGGACTAATTTTTCAAGGGCGCTAATGTGTAACATCTAAATTAAAACATTCCTGGGATATTCAGGCCGCCAGTGATTTTTTCCATTTCTTTAGCGGAAGTATCACGGGCTGTTTTAACTGCTTCGTTGGTTGCAGACAGGATCATGTCCTGAAGCATCTCAACATCGCCAGCTTTCAAAACTTCAGGGTCGATGGTCAAAGCAGTGATCAAGTGGTCGCCGTTCACTTTTACTTTTACAGCGCCGCCACCGGAAGTCGCTTCGTACTCAACTTTTGCAAGTTCTTCCTGGGCTTTCTTCATTTTCATCTGCATTTGGTTGGCTTGCTTCATCAGCTGGGCCATTCCGCCGGGCATACCCTTCATAAAATCTCCTTTTTTAGTGGCCGCGCTTGTTCAGTTCAACGATGGACTTGATCTGTCCCTTGAACACGGTTTGAGCGGCTTTAACCATCGGGTTTTCAATGATCTTGTTGCGCAGATCCTCTTCGGCCATCTGCACTTTTTTCTGCTGGATGGCTTGGGCGGATTCGCCGACCTGATCACGACTCATCAATACTTCAAAAGAATACCCAGCACCCCAGTACGAATCAATAAATCCCTGTAGTTTTTTGCGCACTTGGGCGTCAGCCATTTGGTCTTTCAGGAAGGCCAATTTCACAGGAACGCCAAGGCTGATCAGCTTTCCCTCTTCCTTAACAAACAGTAAATTTTCCACTTTTGCTGCAAACAAAGCGTCGTCCTGGCGAAGCAGTTCGACAAAGTTCACCCAGCGCTCTTTAGAGGTGGAACCAGAGGCAATTTTCGGTTTGCTTTCAACAACCGGAGTTGGTTGAGCTGCCGGAACCGGAGCGGCCGGTGCGGTCGCCGCAGGCTTTGCCACTGGTGCGGGATTTGATTTCAGGGAAGAGGCCGCGGAAGAAGCTTTGTTCAGCGCTGCCTTCATCGCCTCAAGGCCGGTCGGGCCATCAAGAACCTTCTGGGATTCCTCGATGCGATCATGTCCTTTTACGGGAAGGCTTACCGGCGGAACGTAGGGCCTGGCCCCACCTGCGCTGTGAGTGGGAATAGATCCGCCTTGCAACAAAGTCTTCAGATCCACAAGTTTGGGAGCAGAAGCCATGCGCAGCAAAGTCACTTCAAGCACAATGCGAGGATCCTGGGCGCGAGGAATGTCCGAACCGCCTTTTAAAGCCATGTCGAAGAGCATGTGGATGTCCTCTTCCGGCAGACGCTGAGCCATTTCGCTCAAAGCCTGCAGTTCAGAATCCGGCATTTCCAGAATCTGACTGGCTTGCGCTTCAGACACCTTGATCAGAAGCAGGTTGCGGATCATTTCCAAAAGATCCTGAGAATACAAGTGCGGCTCAAAACCGGCCGCAGCGATTTTCTCAATCACTTTCAAAACCGCCTGAGAGTTGCGATCAATCAGAGCGTTCAAAGTTTCAAAAAGCAAAGCCCGGTCCGTCAGTCCCAGGATTTCAACCACACTGGCGCGGGTCAAAGGACCGTTGGCAAAAGTGATCACCTGATCCAGCAAACTTTGCGAGTCACGCATGGATCCATCACCCTGACGAGCCACCACCCACAAAGCTTCATCATCCGCTGTCACGCCTTCACGATCACAGATCAGTTTCAGGCGCTCGGTGATAGAGCGGGTGGAGATACGGCGGAAATCAAAACGCTGACAGCGGGACAGAATCGTCTGCGGGATCTTGTGCACTTCGGTGGTGGCCATGATGAACACCACGTGGGAAGGCGGCTCTTCCAATGTCTTCAACAGGGCGTTGAAGGCGCTGGTGGAAAGCATGTGCACTTCGTCGATGATATAGATTTTGTATTTTCCACTGGAAGGCATGAAAGCCACAGTGTCGCGAAGCTCACGGATCGCATCCACACCGTTGTTGGAAGCTCCATCGATTTCGATCACGTCGATGCTGGAACCCCCTGCGATTTCTTTACAGGAATCGCACTCGTTGCACGGAACAAAGTTCTGGGCATTCGGGCAGCGAAGGGCTTTGGCAAGGATACGAGCGGAAGAGGTTTTTCCTGTACCACGCGGACCTGTGAAAAGCAGGGCGTGAGGCAAGCGACCGTTTTTAAGGGCATTGGAAAGTGTTTGGGTAATATGATTTTGCCCGACAACGTCGGTAAATGATTGGGGACGCCATTTGCGTGCAATCACCTGATAAGACAAAACCCACCCCTCATCACAAACAGGAAAAAAAGTGGCCGAGCACCCCATATCACATAGTCCCTCGAGTGCCGTTGCTTCCTTCCGGACCTAGCGGGATTCGTCAAGAGAGCTATTGTATGGGACCCGGCCACCGCTGGATGTATCCCATTGGTGGGGGGATTACATTCGATAACTCGCCGCGCATTTCAGTTAGTTTGGGAGGGGAACCCCGCTTCGTCGGGCACGCCGTCCGGGCTCTGCTGGCGCCGGGGCGGGGCCCCGGTTCGGGCCGTCCGGGCCCCGCCAGAGGCCCTCCTTCGGGGGTTCCCCTCCCAAACTAACTGAAATACCCGAAGCTATCGAAAATACTGGGGAATGGGATAACTGGGCGGTGGTGCTTGGGGATTTTCTGGCTGGCCCTGCGGGCGCCGCGGTTTTTCTGGCTGGCCTTCGGCGCCGCCTTTTTGGGGCTTGGCCCCTTTCCCCCCGGGGATGGGGAGCGGGGGAGAGGGTTAACTGGGAATTGTTGGGTTAACTGGGAATTGTTGGGGTGGGTCGTTGCTTGCTGTTCCTCATTCCTTGCGCGAGGATTATTCAACTTACCGAGGTGAATCCTATGATGAAATTGATCCTTTCCCTGTCCCTGATCAGCTCCTTTGCTTTTGCTCAATCCGTCGGCGTGAAAGACATCCCGGCTGATGGCGACACCACCATCGAAATCAAAAAAGGCTCTAAAACTCAAAACGAGTACGAAGTCATCCAAAGCGAAGACGAAATCGAAGGCGATGCAGCTCCACTCCTGAAAGAAGCCCGTGTGAATTGGAAAAAAGCCTGCGCCGATTGGAAAGCTGAAACCAAAGATCTGAACAAAGAAAACCGTGTCTTGACCCTGAGCTGCGGAAAAATGGAGTGCTCCACCGTTGCGATGGAATCCACTTGCCGCTCTAAAACCAACGCCAAGATTAAAGTTAAGGTAAAATAGGGTAATTCTTTCCACGCCTATTTCGAATAAAGCTCAACGTGTCTATATTTCCGGGCATGTTGAGCTTTTTTATTTCCCTTCTTCTTTCTTCCGTTTCTCCGGTTCAAGCGGCCACTGTGGGTTCCTGCAAAGGCGTAAACGGTGCAGTTCGTGAAGTGATCTTTCTCGAGCACCAGGACTGTGAACTGGCGGCAAGTCTGTCTGACATCTTCAATGAAATGGCTCAGACCTTTCAATCCACCGCCTCCGTGAATCTTGTGATCGGGGGGCCTTCTGATAATGCCAGCTTTGACAACGGCTCTATCGTGCAGGTGCCTTATCGTATGTTGTTTTACGGAAAGTACGGGCGCAGTTACGAAGTGCCGCTTTCAAATTTGTACGTCAGTGCGGCTCACGAATATGGTCATGCGATTTTCCACGAGGCTCTTCGCAAGTCGGCCGGGGATGAGTATAAAAATCTTTTTGCAAAGCTGGATGATCTTTCGGCACGCAAGCTGGCAATTCTAAAAGGGGCTTCGGATGTGAATTTTGTCGGTGATTCGACGGCGCTTTACTATTCGCCCGAGTTTCGTCACATCAGTTCGCGCATGGGGGCGTATTCGGAATTCTTTGCTGATGTGCTGGCTGTGTATCACTTCAATGACCGCCGGGCGATGGTGAAAGCGCTTTATCACGATGGTCTTGATGACTTTCAATATAACTATATTCGGATGCGTGATTTTTCTTCTGATCCTGATCCCAAGTGGCAACATCTTATGACCGAAGATCACGCCAAGCTCGCGCCCACCAGGGCTTTCGTGGGTCGGCACCTGTGGCCCGAAACTTCGGTTCAGGCCGGGGAGCTGGCGGACTGGATTTTATTTTCGGTGCTTCGTATGCTGACCGAAGACCTGATGGATGACGAAGAGCCGGAATGGGAACTCGCCAACCAGAATCTGATTCGCGAGCTTGAAAGTTTACCGCCTACAGTTGGCAAAGCGGCTTCTGTTCGGTAAGTCCTCCGTCTTGCGGGGTTGTCAGGAACTTGCAGGGATCATATCCCTTGTCCTGCAAAAATATCGTCAGGTCCTTCAGTGTCGCGGCGGGCAGATCCGGAGTGCGTGACAGAATCCAGCCGTAATCGCGGCTTGGGTGGCCCACCACCGCGAACTGATAGTTTTCATCCAAGCGGATGATCCAGTACTTTCCTCCAAAAATGTAAATCCAGCGGTCGCCAATTTTTACGAACGTCACTTTCAGTTTGGCGTTCGTCGTGGGATCCACGACTTTGCCACGGCCCTCAGACTGACTGCGATCGCCGCTGGCGGTCTGACACGAATTCAGAACTTTCACTTCGTTGGTGTCGGTCAGTAGTTCGTACTCTGCGGTGGTGTTACTCACACATTGTTTTTGAAAAGATTGAGGAATCGAGGCGATCTCGTGCCACTTTCCCATATAGCGGGGAATGTCCACTTGATCCACCACCGGCAGATCTGCGGCAAAGGCGAAGCTCGTGGAAGAGAACAACAGTAAGCACAACAGCAGTGGCTTCATGAAAACTCCTTGGTGTTTGAACTTTATACCTCTTTTGGTCTTGAAGGGGTTGGTCCTGTGCTAAAAGACAAATCTTCTTTCAGAGTATTCTCTGAACTGGATGCGCTTATTTAAAGCTGCCTCGCTTTTTACTAACCCTTCCTCCAGAACGAGAGGGTCCTGTCTATGAAAAATATGTAAGCATTGTAGGCTGACACTTCCTTGCGAAAACGCAATGAAGGAGATCAGATGAAAATTAAGAATCACGCTATCACTATGATCGTCGCTCTGGGCTTGCCTCTTATCGGATGTCAGGGCGGATCAGAAGACTTCCAGAACTATTCCAGCACTTCTTCAGCACAAAACGATTCCCAAAATATCACCGACCCCACAGACACCACGGTCGAAGACAGTCACGATATCGCCGATCACATTCACAACGACATTACGGAAGCCATCAGCGAAGACATTCAGGCGCTGGGTTGTGTGAAAGCTTCCACGTCACAAAAAAAGCAAGTGAACCTGGGGCTGTCCAAAAAAGAAGAGTTCCTTGCAAAATGCTCCAAAGAGACCAACGGCTCTTCCTGGTGTGATGAGCTGGTTCGTCCGAATCCACGCAGTGTGAACACATTCCGTTGCACCTACGGTTCGTCCCAGGCGCACAACCTGATTCACCCGGATGAAAGCACCTGGAAATATCCAATCGCGGGTGTGCGCATCCTTCAGGATCTTTCTGCGAAAGGCCTTAAAATCAGCCAGATCTACAACTGGTGGAGACCTGAGCCCTACAACAAAAACGTCGGCGGGGCCGCCGGTCGCCATCCGTACGGAACTTCCATCGACGTTCGTTTCGCCAGCAACAGTGAAGCGGACCGCGCCTTCCGCGAGCTTTGCAAAATGCGTAAAGCCAAACGCCTGCGTGCGATTGGTCACTATGGCAGCGCCTCTTTGCACATTGGTGTGGGTGATAGAACCGCCAACACCTGGGGCAAAAGCTGCAACTGATTTTAATCTAATATCCAAGATTGTCCGTCCCTGAATCTGGACGGACCGGACGCCGAAGACCCTCTTCGGCGTTTCTATTTGAGCTGGCGGGGCCGCGAGTCTGGCCCGGGACTTGATATCTCCTACTTCCGAAAATAGGAGATGCTATGAAATCACTTTTTACCGTCCTTCCGTTTGCTCTGGTTCTGGCGGCTTGTCAGCCGGGTTCTGACTCCAACGGCGACCGTCCCCAAGAAGTCGTTCAGACTGCAAATCCCGACGACCCTCAGAATCCGGACTCGAAGTCCACTTCAGAGCCCTCCGTCACAGTGTCTTTAGATCGTGAAGCAGAGCCCGGTGCAGTTATGGTTCGTATCACCAAAGATAACAGTTCTTTCGGCATCGAGACGGTCGAAAGACTCGAAGTGAGCTCGGGCACTTCGGTCAGCGTTCCGGTCAACGGGGTGGATGTTGTTGATCGTCTTACCACCTCACGCAATGACCTGCGCCCTTGGCACTATAAATATGTCATTCACACAAATCACGGCCAGTTGGTTAAAGAGGTTCGGGTTTTAAAGGATTGGACCTTGGCAGAATCTGTTCGTATCTCTGATTTCAAAATCGAATCCAATCGTATTGAGCTTCGCAAACTGATTCTGAAAGAGGGAGCTGTCCTGATCACTGAGGGGCGTGACCTGCAGATTGACGCCGATGAACTTCGCAGTGACGCTTACACAAGCCTTCAAACCTTCACCGCTAAAGACATTGAAATGTCCAACACCACAAAGGTTCCTGGTCAGGGTGGGGGACGTCTGATTCTGAATTTTAAATATGCGACCGGCCTGTTGAAAATTGAAATGCGCGGACATCGCGGTTCTCGTGGTGAAAAAGGCATTGATGCGACTCAAGAGCGTCCGGCCCAAGCTGCCAGTGGCACGGCGGGAGCATTTCATCCGGGTTTTCCGGGCGGCCTTGATAACGGTGGCGAGCGTCCGAGCTGTGTCAGACAGCCTACCGACGGTCAGAGAGGTGCGAATGGCGTAGCGGGTGCCGACGGCTTCAATGGCTTCCAAGGAGGTTCTTCCGGTTCACTTTATCTGACGCTGCAATCAGCAAGGTTCTTTGACTACGAAGTCGTCTTTGTTCCTGGTGAAGGAGGCGAGGGTGGTGAGGGCGGCAAAGGCCAGCCGGGAGGCTTGGGTGGTCCGGCAGGAGCTTCTGCGCCTCTTTGCAGAAAAGCGAAAGCTGGAGCAGATGGTGCCAGCGGAGCTACCGGCCTTAAAGGCCAACAAGGCGCTGTGGGTATTTTGGGTGAATTCTGTCTAACGGTGGGGAGCAAAGGCACTTCTTGTGTGACCCGCGATCGATTCTCTGGAGGTTTATAATGAAAAACAAACTTATTCCCCTGACGGTAAGTGTGGTGCTGACCTTGTCTGCTTGTGCCCCTCAAAAAGAGACAGTGCGGGAGATCGTTCGTACAGGGGACAGCGCCGATATTCTCGATAACACATCATTATTTCCATTCTGGGAACAGGTGGCGGCGGGCAGAAGCCCGAACCCAGCCCTGGCCGAGCTGTTGATCCCGTATTTGTCAGAGCAGGATCGCTCCAAGTATCTGACAGCCAATGCGGCTGATGACACTGTTCTTGCGGCACTTGAAAGTGACCGTCAGATGGCTAAAAACATTTATCTGCTACAAACCCTGGGCTTCCGAAATGATCCCTCGGTTTTGAATTTTACTTTGAACTATAAATACAACCAGATGTCCTTTAGTGCGAAGGGCCTCAGGGATGATTTCAATTTGAAATTGCAGATTCAGAGGCAGAATCAGGCCATGGACAGTCTGTTGAAAACTTACTCTGAAAGAGCGCAGAAGCTGGCAACCGAACTGATGCCGGCCTACATTCAGCAGCTAAGCCCCGAGGATCAGAAAAAACTTTCTGCTGCTGTTAAGGGTCCTCGCGCTGAGGCCATTGAAAATACAGTTGAGATCCTGAAACGTTACGACAAAATTCTTGCCGCTTATAGTTTCCACGACGAAGACAACACCAAGCTGGTTGTTATCGGGCTTGTGGCCGGGGCTGTGGTGGATCACCTGGCAAAGCAACCCAGCATCCAAGAGCTGATTAAGAAAGCCCGTGAGGTCGGAGATATTGCTGCAAAGGTGCGTGAAGCCGCGTCCTTGGTTCAGCTGATCCAGGACAGTCGTCAAAAGATGGGCGACGACTGGAAGTCGGCCAAAGGCGCCATGGAAGCAATCCTTCAGGAAATCAAAAAAAGCAAATGGGAGCTTGAGTTCCGCCCAGAGACCCGTGTGGAATCTCTGCGCTTGATGAGCGACGCCCTGACCGGGAATCTGCAGTCCGCCGAGGGGCAAGGGCCTTTAAGTGAACCACAGGCCATCAATAAGAATATTGAAACATTTGTTAACAGTGCAGCTTCGGCGGCCGGTCGTCTGGACACGATCTTGAATGCGACGGAAAAACTGGCGGTCACGCTGGGAATCAAAATTGATCCGGGTGTGCAAAAGGCTATTGATACGGCTCGCACTGTGGCCTCGGTAGTAAATCTGACTCAGTCGGTGATGAGCGCTTATGCCTCTGGAGGATTGATCGGTGCGATGAGCATGGTGGCTGGTGGTCCGGGGCCGGCATTGATGGGGGCTGTTTCCGGAGCGGCGATGCAGGCAGAAATGGCGGCCGACCTTAAGGCCATCCGTCGTGAGCTTGCAGAAATCAAACAACTGCAAAAGCAGATGATCGAAATTCAGCTTGAAACCATGAAAATGATCCGCGAACTCGCAGTTGTTGTTGAAGCTTATCACAAGATAGAAATGCGCAAGCTTCAAGAAATCAAGTCCATGATTGTGATGGATATCGAGGCGCAAAGACTTCTCACGCACTCAGAAATTAATTCTTGCGAAAAGATGATTCAATACGGTGTCAGCATGAATGCTGATCGTTCCCAGCCGTATCGCTTGGGTAGTGTTCGTACCGTTGAGGCCACAAGGCAGCTTCTGAAAACCTCTTTGCAGGAAAAAGGAGCGCTGGTGCGATTTGCCCGTTCCTCGGGAGAGTCTAACTATGAAACCTGCCAGCGAAGCATGACCAAAGCTTTTGGCAGCAAAAACGCCAACGAAAATCCGGTTCAGTTTGTGGCAAACTTCCGCAATGACGAGCTGGCGACTTTTCACAAAGATATTTACCAGCCTCTGGTGGAAGCTCTTCAAAGCAAAAAGATTATTTCTTATCCGGTCATGCTGACGGGTTTGCATCTTCCGGCGGTCAATGCAGATTCTTTAAGACGTAAGGTTGAATATGCAATCCGTGGTGAAGGAGCTGTTCACGGTGTTGAACAGTATGACCTGATCAATCTGATTTCAACGGAGGGGCTTGAACGCTACGTGGAAAATCTGCTGGTGCTTCATCCAATTCTTTCTTATGACAAGGCTGATTGGCTGGCGGCAGAAAAAGACGTCAACACTCTGAAAGAGCGCTACAATATCAGCTGGGCCAGATCTAATTATTGGCTTGAAAATGCGCTGTCTCTGGTGCAGTCCGCGATTGCCCAGGAAAGTCTGATGGCTGGAGAGCCCTTGATGCCGGGTTTGGCGGATCAGTTTGGCAGCTTGAGTGAAGTCACAGAATGCAGGGAAGACAATCTTCCCAGCCAGCGTTTGGCGTGTGCCGTCCGTCGCAATGGGATTTTGAACAAGAACCTTCTTGGTTTCGTGATCAGACAGCGTATTCCGGTCGAAGGGTTGCGAACTCACTATCAGAAGGCGCTTTCCGGACTTAAGACTCAGGCCCTTGAGCAGGCTTTGGGGTTGGACTTTGCTGGTAAAATCAAAGTGAAAGAGCCTAAAGAAAAGGAGGAGGGCAAAGAAAAGTATCTGGTCTTTTCCTGGCCGGATAAAGACGGGCTTTACGAAACCCGTTTGCCATCTCCTGATGAAGTCATTCGTGGGGAAATTGTATATACCAGCAACATGAAGCGCCTGCTGGTACTTCAGGATAAGCTGATTGAAGCCTATCTTGAGGTGACTCCAATGGCGGTGGATGAAAGCGTGCAAAAACAAGTGCGCCGGATGATTCTGCAGAAATAAAAAAAAGAGGAGCCTTGCGGGGCTCCTCTTTCATTTTGTCTTTTAGGACAAATCAATTACATGGAAAGAGCTTTTTTCAAGTTCTCATCCAACTTCGCCAGGAACGGCTCAGTGTTCATGTACTTGTCAGCTGGAACTTTGTCGCCATAGATGCAAACGGCAAGGTCTTTGGTCATGAAACCAGCTTCAACAGTCTCAACGCAGACTTTTTCCAAAGTCTGAGCGAACTTCACAAGCTCCTGGTTGTTATCCAGGTTACCACGGTGCTCAAGACCGCGAGTCCATGCAAAGATGGAAGCGATTGGATTCGTGGAAGTTGGCTTGCCTTGCTGGTGCTGACGGTAGTGACGAGTCACTGTGCCGTGCGCTGCTTCAGATTCCATGGTTTTACCGTCTGGAGTGACCAATACGGAAGTCATCAGACCCAAAGAACCGAAACCCTGAGCCACGGTATCGGACTGAACGTCGCCGTCGTAGTTCTTACATGCCCATACGAAGTTACCATTCCATTTCAAAGCGGAAGCAACCATGTCGTCGATCAGACGGTGCTCGTAAGTGATGCCGGCAGCATCGAACTTCACTTTGAATTCTTTTTGATAGATCTCTTCGAAGATGTCTTTGAAGCGACCATCGTATTTTTTCAGGATGGTGTTTTTAGTGGATAGGTACAACGGCCATTTTTTGCTCAACGCCTGGTTGAAGCAAGAACGTGCGAAACCAGTGATGGATTCGTCAGTGTTGTACATGGTCAATGCAACGCCATCACCTTTGAAGTTGTAAACTTCGTGAGTGATCGTTTCGCCACCGTTTTCAGGCTGGAAAGTCACAGTCAGCTTGCCTTTGCCTTTGGTAACGAAATCAGTTGCACGGTATTGGTCACCGAAAGCGTGACGACCGATGCAGATGGGCGCTGTCCAGTTAGGAACCAAACGAGGCACGTTTTTGCAGATGATTGGTTCACGGAAAACAGTACCATCCAAAATGTTACGGATAGTGCCGTTCGGGGACTTCCACATTTGTTTCAGGTTGAATTCTTTTACGCGAGCTTCGTCCGGAGTGATCGTCGCGCATTTGATACCCACGTTGTACTTTTTGATCGCTTCCGCAGCGTCAACAGTCACTTGGTCGTTGGTGGCATCACGATGCTCCATGCCCAAGTCGTAGTACTTAATGTCGATATCAAGGTATGGAAGGATCAATTGTTGTTTGATGAATTTCCAGATGATTCTTGTCATTTCATCACCGTCGAGTTCAACGACGGGATTGGCAACTTTGATTTTTTTCATAAGTCGGTGTCCTTTGTGATTGGATTATAGAAGCCCTGAAAATATAGAATGCCCCTGCCGCGATGACAAAGAAAAACAGGGCATCAAAACCTTCGGACAGCGCCTGAATGGCTGTTTAAGCCACAAAACTGAAGTGAATGCCCTGTTAACGCAAAGTATTGAAATCTCGGAAGAGTTCAAAAACTTCTATTTCAAAAGCGCTCGTTCCAGAAAGACCAGATGGCCGTCGATAGCTTCGTTCAAAGCGGCCTTATTGGTCAGGCTTTGGAATTGACCATCGATCATCAAAACCGAGAAACCATGAATGCCGGACCAAACCGACCGGCCCGCCTCTTCGGGATTGGATTTTTTAAAGATCTGGGACTTCATGCCGTCGTGCAGGCAGTCGGCCAGAATCGCAAAGGCCTTATAGCCCGCGGCTTCAAGCTCTGCGCGCTGGTCTTTGGCGCAGCGAAGCTCCTGATGAAACATCGCCCGGTAATGACCTGAATGGCTTAAGGCAAACTCAATATAAGTTCTTCCCAAAGCCGTGAGACGCTGACGGGGGCTGCGAAGGCCTGCGGTGGAATTTTCAAAAGCGGCAATAAGGTTGTTAAAACCCTCTTCGGCGATATGTGAAAGCAGATCCTGCTTGGATTTAAAGTGGCGGTAAACAGCGGTGTGGCTCACTTTGAGGCTTTGCGCGATTTCGCGTAAAGTAAAATCGGCTTCGCCTTTTTTTTGAATGATTTCAACCGTCTTTTTAATGGCGGCCGTTTTAAGGTCACCATGATGATATGTCTTTGCCATGAAATAAAGACTAGCACCCCTTTTCTATGTTTACAATGGTCACATTAATGTTAACATTGTAAACATGAAAAAGCTCAATGCCTTTTACCGTATGTTAATCGTGTTTTCTTTGTTGGCGCTGGCGGCCAAGGCCGGCGGACTGCTGGCCACCTGGAGGGAGGTCCCTCTGTGGATCATGATTCAGGTCTTTTTCTTTGCCGGGGTCAGTCACTTTACGCCGCTTCGTCATGAGTTCGTGAAAATGATTCCGCCGGTGTTGCCGGCGAAAATGCTTTTGGTCTATGTGACCGGGGCGCTGGAAATTCTGGGCGCCGTGGATCTGGCAGATCCGGTCACGCGTCCTTTTGCCGCCAAGGCGCTGATTGTGTTTTTGATTCTGGTTTTCCCGGCCAATTACTATGCCGCCAAGCATGACATCCGCTTCCGGGGTGCCAAGCCATTGTCAGTGCTTCAGCGCGGTTTGGTGCAGGCCGCTTTCATTGCCGCTTTGTATGTGGGGGGTGTCGCATGAAAAAGATTTTGATCCTGAACGGTCATCCGAACGAAGCAGCACTTTGCGGGTCCTTGGCGCAAAAATACTTTGATGGTGCGAAGGATGCCGGATTTGACGTGAAGTTGGTGCATCTGTCACGTTTGCAGTTTGATCCAATTTTGCATAAAGGTTATCTGCAGATTCAGGAGCTAGAGCCTGACCTGGTTCAAATTCAAAAAGACATCCTGTGGTCGGAACACATTGTGATCGTTCATCCCATCTGGTGGGGAACGGTGCCGGCTTTGTTAAAAGGTTTCCTGGATCGAGTCCTGCTTCCGGGTTTTGCATTTAAGTATCGCAAGGACAATCCGTTGTGGGATCGTTTGTTGAAAGGTCGCACGGGCAGACTGATTATTACGACGGATGCACCATGGTGGTGGAACAAGTTTGTAAATTGGAATCCGGCGATTCATATGATGAAAACCACCGTGTTGGAGTTCTGTGGCGTCAAACCGGTGAAGGTCACACAGTTTGATGAAGTCAAAAACAGAAAGGCCCCACAGATAGAGGCCTTCCTGCAAAAAACTTACGAATTGGGAAAGAAGGGGATTTAAGCCCCCTTCCACCGATTACCTTTGCAGACTGAAAGGGTTTTGTAAGCGGGTTTCCAACAGCTTGGTTTCTGTCTCCAAAGTCTCGAAAGACTTTTCTGGATTTGAATAGCGCACCAGTTTCGGTCCATTGATCGTCCAAGACGCCAATGCAAGCATCATCCTTGTGGATTTGTACGCGAGGTACAGAAGGAAGCTTGTTACTTGACCGGCCTTTTTCACGCTTTCAACAGAAACATCAGCTGAGGTTTCGACGAGACTCATAAAGTATCGTTCGTTTTGGAATTCCCATTCTTTCTTCTTACGCATTAGAGCGTTCATAGCTTCCTCCTCAGGATTAATGATGCTTGCAAGGCGCGGTGGCAAAAGGCCGTTTTGACCGTGCGGATGCAAGAGTTGAAATTTCAGACCGTCAGGCGAAATCGCCCCATGCGAACACGCCTGAGGGACTGAAAAAATAAAATTGTTTTTGGGTTAAGATCCAAGAATCAGACGCGGCAAAGCGTTTTAATTCTTAGAATAGCAGTTCAATTGTCGTGGGATTGAATCTGAGTACCTATGATTGGATATCAGAGGCCATCCCGATGACTGCGGATCCGTGGTGATTGGATTTTTTAATGTTCATCAATTTCATTGATGGCCTCCTTTCAATAGAGTGATTTCAAATATCGGCGAAGATGCTGAAAAAGTAAACTAAATTTTTTGAAATCATTGATCAGAGCCAGTTCCAAGTTGGAACTTGAATGCGTAATTACGTTTTCTTTGTCAGAGATTCGACAAGTTGTTTGAAATACGGCGGCATTTCGGTGCGTGGATACCATGCAAGCGCCACGGAATAATCCAGATGCAAATCACTCGCAAGAAGACAAAGACTGCCCTCTTTAATATAAGGCCGCGCGAATTCTTCCGTCAGAGTCGAATAACCCAGTCCCTGTTGCAGCATGTAGGTCAGCGCATCGATGTTGTTGGCATAGTTACGTAATTTTTGCGCTTTTCCGGCAAGTTTGTACTTCTTTAGCAGATCCAACGTCACCGTGTCTTGAGGATCAAAATCAATAATCGGTTCGTTGGTTAAAATATCATCGAGCGTTCTTTTCTTCCACGCAGAAGCTCCCACCAGAACATATCGTTCCGGGGCGAGCGTCTTGGAATCCAGCTCCAGCCCCACTTGACTTGCAGGCAAAGCCCCAATCTGGGCAAAGCCGGTTTTTAGTTTTCCTAAAACACTGTCGGTGTCGGTGATATCAAAGCGCACGCGCAGCTTCGGATTCTTTTTCATCACCAAGCTGGCTTTAGGGATGATCCGCGAACGCATCAGTGTGGAAGTTCCACTGATGCAGACTTCAAAGAAGCTGGATTCTTTTTTGCCGGAAATTTTAGACAGGGTGTCCCCTTCGAGATCGCGGGCGGCCTGGACATAGCGCAGAAGGGATTCCCCTTCCTGGGTCAGACGCATGCCTTTACGGGAGCGGGTGAACAGCGTCACACCCAGTTGCTTTTCCAGGCTCCGGATTCGTTGGGTCACCCCTGTCTGGGTGAGATTTACCATTTTAGCAGCTTCCAGGACCGTGCCCTTTTGGACGACGGCCCAGAAAGCTTCAAGGGAAGGGCTCAGTAAACTCATTTAAAATCATATTAAAATAAAATATATGAATTATACAAATACTTTGTTTGAAAATAATTTCGCCTCCAACAACGTAGGAGGTTGTCGTGAAATTTAAGTCTTTGATGGTTCTTTCCGGTTTGATTCTTTCCACCACAGCGGCGCAGGCGGATTGTTTCCTTGATCGTGCCAGCAGTTATCAGTGTTCTTTCCCGAAGCAGATCACCTGCACGAAAGAAGCGGACCCTGCCACTGGCGGTAACACGCAGCAATTGTCTGTAACTTTCGATGACCAAGGGAAAGTGACTTACGATCTTTCAACTTGGGTTGCTGGGAAATGTCCAAGCCGTAACTGCGGCAGCGAAGTCCAATACACGAACGAAGGTTCCAGCGCAGAGCCAGGAAAAACCGGCGGCGTGAACAACTACAATGATCACCAGTTGGTTTTGAATGTTGCAAACGGCAATGGCCTTGAGTTCCTGATGATCCTGGAGCACAAAATGCCACAGGCTTTGCAGTCCTTTGTTCCGATGACTGTGAAGACTTTGCAGGTTCAAGGCACAGAGCTGACAGGAAAAGGCACAAAGTGGGTCTGCCACTAGTCTGCTGACCGGATTATCCCACGACAAAGTGGTATTTCGGGGCTTCTGAGTCGCGGTTTAAAGGGTCTTTTTGACAAAAGACTTGGAAAACCGTCAACTGATTCAGGGGACAAACTAAGGCCGATGCCTTTATAGTGGCCTCGGGTTTTAGTTTGGACAAAGGAGTCCCGGATGAAAAAACTTTTAGCAGGTGTCTTTGGTATTGTGGCGATGAGCATGTCGGCACAAGCGGAAAAAAAGGCATCGAACTGTGAAGTCACGGGACTTGTGGATCGCATGACCTGCCCTTACTTGGAAAAGCTGGTGTCCGGTCCGCACCTGACTCGTCATGTGAAATACTCCCTGCCTAAGGGAAAAACGCCGAAAGCGGGATGGCCCACGGTCATTCTGTATCAGGGCAGCCTTTTCCCGGTGGAGTTTTCCCGCAGCAGTCTGATGATTGCCGGGGGTTATAACGAAATTCGTCTGATCCAGACGCTGCTTGATTCCGGTTTCGCGGTGATTGCGCCGCCGGCAATTGAAGGCGTGGCCTGGATGACGAATATCGTGGGCATTGACTATGACACTTCTGAAGATCGCTATTTCGTGGAAGAGCTATTAGTAGCCATGGGGAATGGGGAATTCGGGAAGTTGAACATGGATCGTCTGTATGCCACAGGGATCTCCAGCGGTGGATATCATTCCAGCCGTATGGCGGTGGCCTTCCCAGGGGTGTTTAAAGCCCTTGCGGTTCACTCGGCGTCTTATGCTGATTGCGGGGGGCCGATGTGTTTTGTTCCGGCACAAGTTCCGGAAAATCATCCACCAACAATCTTTCTGCACGGCCGATTGGATCCGGTGGTTCCAGTGCGCACGATGTATCCATATCACGAGACTTTGAAAAATCAGGGTGTTGAAACCGAGATGTTCGTCAGCCCTTGGGCTCGTCACGAATGGCTGGAAGAAGCTCCCGAGCTGATCACCAACTGGTTCATCAACCATAAATAGTTGAAATAGATATCGTTCAATTAACAAAAGCCAGGCGTCACAACCTGGCTTTTTTCATTTCTTAACTGATCAATCACAAGCAGATTGACGTCCTCTTGTGCCTTGCGGGTCTTGGTGGGTGTAAGGTTGCAACTATCTCAGAAAAAAGACGACCGAACTTTTTCTTCAGTTCAACCTAGGCTTCCAAATTCAAACCAAACCAAGACGAGGAGGTCTTTATGAAAGTAAGAAATATTATTGCGGGCTTAGTATTCCTGGCAGCGAACTACGCGGTGGCGTATCCGATGGTGGGGGATAAAGTGGAATGGAAAGGCACGGTAGTGGGCACTGACGGCACTTCTACAGAGGTGTTGGGTTCTAAAGAAGTTCTTGAGCAGGATCCAACCACAATGAAGTGGCTGGTGAAATCCTGGTACAAAATGGGCAAGTGGGAAAAAATGGAAACGAAGTACGCTAAAAAAATGTGGACTCCGGAAAAGTGGACGACTCTTCAGACAAACTGCGTGGCAAGGGGCGGGGTGCTTGAAGACGTGACCGTTCCAGCGGGCACCTACAGCACTTGTAAGCTTACGAAGTCTTCCGAGGACTTTGTCGGTCTTGGCAAGCATGATGATGACGATGATGGAACCATGACAATGTGGATGGGGGATGTTCCATTTGGCGTGGTGAAAGTCATGCACACAGGGGACAAAGGAACAAAAACGATCGAGTTGAATACCGTTACTTTGGGCCAGTAAGTGCCTGACTTTCAACTTCAAGAGCCGCCCAGTGCGGCTCTTGTTTTATAACAGCAAGGACATGATTTTAAAGGCCACCCGGAAAGAGTTCTCTACACTAGAGTCAGCAACATGAACAAACCGAGGAGCCAATCATGAGACATGAACAAGTAAGAGAAAGTTCACGTGGCAGAAAAGCCGTTCGCGCCAGTTCTGTCGGCAGCTCAAAAAAAACGCGCAGAAAATCCGCCAGCGCAAAAAAAGCGGTCGGTGGATCCAAAGTTCGCAGCGTTCGTAAAAAAGCCGCGGCAAGCAAAACCGCCAAACCTAAATCCGCAGCAAAAACCCGCACGCGTCGCGCAGGGGCGTCTAAAACCATCGGTGGCACGGCTAAAAGAAAATCCGCCAGCAGCAAGGCCACACCACGAGCCCGCAATGAGGCCACAATTGACGAGATGAGCTTTGCTCGCGGCAGTGAAGAAAGATATTCGCGCGCAACGGCTCAGCCTAAAATGAGATTGCCACGCAAAGGGTTGCAAAAAGGAATTTCAAACCTCAGTGCCCGTGCTGAAAAGGACATTCTGCCTTCAAATTCCATCAACCCGGCACTTCGTCGACGTTGATTCTTTCAACAGAATGGCTGAAATGAAAAGACCCGCTGTTATGCGGGTCTTTCTTTATCCGATCTTCCAGGCGATCTTTTCCAGGGCTTCAACTTCTTCCGCCCAATAGGTGTATTTGTTAAATTCCGGGAACAGGCGCGGAAAGCTTGGATCTGTCCAGCGTTTTGCAATCCATCCGGCATAGGAAACAATCCGCAAACCCCGAAGCATCGGGATCCAGGACCACTGATGATCCGGGAATTCGCGCAGTTCTTCATAGCCTTGAATGATCTGCATGCGCTCGTCATCCAGACTGTCTTCATCACCTGACAACAGCATCCAGAAATCCTGAATGACCGGGCCGTTGACGAAATCATCAAAGTCGACCAGGAAGAATTCTTTGCCGTTATTCAGTAAATTGCCTTTATGGCAGTCGCCGTGAATGCGGATAAATTCGGACGTATCAAAGCTGTCGTCAATGGCGTACAGAATATCTTCTGCGGCGATGTTGTAGCGTTCACGCAGTTCCGGGGTGATCCAGTCTTGCAAGAAATCCAATGTGTCCCAACCACCATAATAGCTGGTATCCAAAGTCGGACGGTGCGGGGCGGGCTTTCTTGCGCCGACGTTATGAACCTGCGCCATCAGGCGGCCGACCTTATGCAGTTCGCCGGATAAAAATTCTTGCGGCATACGGCCCAGAACCTTTGGGAAGAAAGCGACGTACATGCCATCGACTTCCTGGATGGTGGAATCATGGCCCTGGAACAGGGGGGCCACCGCCGGGATGCCTTCGGCTTTCAGAGACAGCAGAAATTCATGTTCTTCCAGGATGGCGTCTTTGCTCCAGCGCTGGGGGCGATAGAATTTGGCGATGACATTGTTGCTTTGGGCGCCGGGAAAGCTCGGCTGTTCCAGCTTGATATCAAAAACGCGGTTTTCATAGGAATTTAGCTGCGTGAATTCGCCGGTAGGATAAAAGCCCGCGTGTTCTGCTGCCAGCAGCACTTTTTCAGGGTCTAGACTGTAAAAAGAAGAGCTTTTATCCATTATCAGATCTTGCCAGTTTTTAAGGCTTAAGTCATTCTCTGACTGATGAGCGGCAAAGAAACTTTTCTCTTCGCAAAATGGCCTGTAGAGGTGCATCGACGGAATTTTCGTCGCTCGGTTTCCATTTATCTTTATCCCAATAAACCCATCAAGGTTGTCGCGGCGAAAAGCACGCCCCAGAAGGTCATCGTTGATTTTCTGATGGCGAAAAAAGACTGGATCGAAAAGAACTTTGAAAAGTTCCAGGAAATCGCCGAAAAGTTCCCGGATAAAAAGATCAAAGCCTATGAAAACTTCCCGTTCAAAGGCAAAGAGCGAAAACTAAAAGTCGTCATCACCCTTCACAAAAAAACCTTTGTGTCGGTGACCGATGAACATCTGCTGCTTCACATTCCAAGAAACGACTGGAGTGCCAATTCCCTGATCGAAGAGCATCCGACCGCTTTAAAGGAAATCCGCCACTTCTACAAACGTGAAGCCGTGGATTTTTTAAGTGAGCGTGTGAAGTTTTGGGCGGGTGAAATGAACCTGCATCCTTCACAGGTGAAATTCCGCGAACAAAAGACCCGCTGGGGCAGTTGTTCTTCGCGCAAGGTGATCAATTTGAACTGGCGCCTGATTGTGTTTACCCAGGAAATCATCGACTACGTGATTGTGCATGAGCTTGCGCACTTGCAGCACATGAATCATTCCAGCCACTTCTGGAGTCTGGTCGAAAAGTACGTGGAAAACTATAAAGACATCGTCAAAACAATGAAGGAATCCCAGTATCTGGTGGAATTCCTTTCTGAAACCTAGCTAGTAAATGCCGTTGCTGGTTTTCTTGCGCATCAGTTGCAGGGCCAGCAAAGTGCCGACATAACCCACACACGCACCAAAGATAATATCGCTGACAAAGTGGTCATGCACCACCACGCGGGTCAGGCAAATCAGCATCGCAAACGGAATCCAGAACCATTTGAATCTTGGGAATGCCACGCTCAGCATGGTTGCCACGGTGAAGATCACCTGCGAATGGCCGGAAGAAAACGAATGCCAGTGCCAATGCGTCGTAAAATGATCAAAGACGTAGGGATCGAAATCCGGTGTTTTGTGCGGACGCTGACGGCCGACGTTGAATTTGATGATATGGGTGATGGCACCAGAAACCAGCAGGGCCACAAAGAAATTCAAAGCCCAGCGGCGATAGTAGTCCACGCGGTCCAGATGTGTTTGCAGGAAGCTTAAACGGGGGCCGATCCATTTACAGAAGATCCACACCAGCAAAGCACCCACGAAATAGTACTCGGATAAAGCGATGTCCGTCAGGATGCGGGCAGGGGCGCGGATCAGGCCTTTGACTTCTTGTTCAGCAAAATACAAAGAAGCTTGTTGATCCACGAACACCAAGGCCAAACCAGCCAGGACCAGGGCGATCAGGGTGACTTTAAGAATATGTCGAATCAGTTTTTTTGGGTCGCTCAGAAGCTCGCCGAATTGTTGTACAGGCATGTAATTCCTTCTAAAAGCCAGTCTAAAACCTATCTGTATTGAAATACAAGGCCTGATGAGGGGTGACGAAATCTGGCCCGAGCCTTGCTAAAGGTCCTTTCTGAATTGGTTTATAGAAAGAATACTTGGAGGTTTCTCATGTTACCAATGCTTCACAAGCATACAATCATTACGGCCGCTTTGTTGGCTTCTTTGTCTCTTACTGCGTGTGGTAAGAAAAAAGACGTATTCAGTGAGCCTAAAAAAGAGGCGACTCAAACAGACTCTAATAAGACGAGCGATACCAACGATAAATTAGGTGGCGGTCTTCCTGACCCTGCAGATCCTAATGCGGGCTCTAAGCCTCAACCACTTCCGGGTAAACAGCCGTCAACTCCGACGCCTCCTCCTCCACCAAAAACTCCAGAGGCGCCTCAGACTTCCAATCCAACACCTCCACCGGCACCAGTTCCAACGACTCCGCCGCCAGTGGTGGGCACTCGTCCCGCTCCGGCTCCAGGCACGAATGTGATTCCTGGGGACTATAACGAAAAAGACCCGAACAGTCTGAATCGTGACAATCTGACAAAACGTATGACTGGTGGCGTGACTGAAGACGGTCTGGTTTATACTTCGTCATCTACCGATGAGCTTTTGAACTATCTAAGAGCTCGTAACGAAAAAGTTAGCTATGAAACTCGTCGTTTGAACAACGAAGCGGCGGCTTCTGTTCAGTCTGCGAAAATGTCTGTGGATGGTTTGTCCGGTGACGTGATCATCACTTTGAAAATCAAAGAAGGTAATGACATTAAAGTGTACAACGTAGCGGGTTCTTCCGGTGAAGGTGCTGCTTCTCCGGTAAGATCTGTGCGCGCTGGTAATGGTGAACGTTCCACAGGCACTCGCGCTTTGGAAGGCACTGTGAAATGTGTGGACTTGGATGGTCTTTGCGAAACAACTTTCGCGCGCTTGAAAATCGGTTCCAGCCCCACTTCTGCGATCATCAATATCGTATTCAGAAACTCTTCTGCTGACTTGTTCTTCAAACTTCCAGGCAACTACTCTGACAACCCAGAGTATCTGGTTCTGCGTGAGTTCATGAGAAACACTTACTTGAATGAAAACACTCAAGATAAAGTGAAGTCCGTGAAAATGTCCTCTTTCGAAGTTGTAAACGGTCGTTCCGGTTTCACAGTTCTGATGAAAGGTGGCAACAGCGAATTGCTGGCTTTTGCCGGTCCGTTGCTGGCTCCTGAAGCGGGTACGGGTGTGAACATTCCTCTTTCCCGTATCGCGAAAGATCAGGAAGACACTTTGGATTTGATCTCTTTGAACAACACCAAACTGACTTATGCTAACTGGATCGGCGAAGCTCGTCTTGTGGCGAACAACGGTTTGGGGCAGATTCGTTTGGCTTTGAAAATGAGAAAACGCGCAACTTATGCTCAAGATCAGTTCGCGATCACGTTCATGCGTAAGATCAAACCTATCGTTGATCTTACTGATGACAACTTGAAATAGTCCCTAAAAGAACCCTTTCGAGGGTGGTTAATGTGTTGAGGGTCACTGATACTCCAAGGTCAGTGGCCCTTTTTTCGTTTTTCAGGGTCATTTTGGCCTCCAAAGGGTTGGTACGCGGGTTGCTTTAAGGGTCGGTGGGGGAACTTTCTAACCACTTGGGGGACATAATGACTCTAAAAAACAGCCTTTTACTCTCTTTTGCCGCAATTACTTTATTCACCGCTGCTGCTGAAGCCTATATCGTGCCGGGTGGTTCTCGTCCGGGCCCAGCTCCGATTCCAGATGTCGGCCCTGGCTTCCCAGGTGATTTCGGACCGGGCGGTGATTTTGGACCAGCTCCAGGTTATCCGGGGGACGACTTCGGTAATGGCGGTGGTTATGGCCGTCAGGAACGTAAGGTCATCTATTTGAACCGTCGTGTGAACAACGAAACTTTGCACCTTCGCCAGTTGGCGGGCATCGGTGAAAACTATCGTGGTTATGTTGTTGAGTCCGTGGAAGCGGAATTCCGCAGCAGCGGTTACAACACGGAAGTCATTTTGCTGACTGATGGCCGTCGTGAGGAAAGTGTTTATTCTCCTCAAGGGTCTGTTCTGCTTCGCCCGCAGTATCGTGCCGTTTTGGGTGAAGACATCCGCACTTTGCAACTAGAAATCCGTGGCAATGCCCAGCTTGAATCCGTCACTGTAAACTTGCGTGAACAGGATTCATACAATCCTCCAGGTCGTCCTGAGCGCACAATCGACGTGCCGTTGTATGTGAACCGTCGTTTGTACGGGAATGACCGTTTGGATCTGGGCATGTACCTGGATATGAACCGCTACCGTGGTTACAGAATCCAGGCGATCGAAATCGAGGCCAATGCTGTTTATAACGTGGCTTTGATGGATCTTCTGATCAACGGCTTTAACCAGGGTCAAACAATCCAGGTAGATCGTTACGGTCGTCGCCAGACTGTGTACCCGCAAAATGCTGTGATCGGTCAGACGGCTTCCAGCATCGTGCTTTACACTCGCGGGGACTTGGATGTTCGCGGAGTGACTTTGAAGTTGTCCCGTCGCTAATTGCTGAACGTTTTAAAACTTAGACTAGGAAAAGGGGCTCCAACAGGGGGCCCTTTTTTTATGCCTTGCAATAAGTTAAGGATCTTTGCGCCAAATCCGCTTGTTTTGAGGATTCAAATCAGGTGAACTAGTTTGAGTGCAAAGGAGAACCATTTCTATGCAAAACCGCCAGCCAGAGTTTAGCAAAGGCAAAGAAATTTCAATGGGTTCGCTCGTTCCGCCCGTATTATCTGATTACATGAACTATCGCCAGTTCTTGGCGGACTTCTATCTGTTTAAACGTAAGGCTTCCAAAGGCTCTTTGCGCGCATACACGTATGCCGTGTTCTCTGCCGCAGCCAATATCAAATCCCCGAATTACTTGAAAATGATCATCGAAGGAAAAAGAAATCTTTCCGACGACATGATCGGCAAGTTCGGTAAAGCCCTGGGCTTTATGAAAGATCAGACCGAAGAATTCCGTTTGCTGGTTCAATTCACGCAAGCGATGGATCCGGCTGAACGCAACATGTACCTCAAGAAATTGAGCGAACACCGTGTGGCGGGGAAACTGAAATCCGGCGAAATCGATCGCAAGACCTGGGAAAAAGTTCCGAACTGGGTGGCGTGGATCATTTACGCAATGATCGATCAGGACGGTGTTTCCTTCGATACAGCGACGCTGAAAAACCTTCTGCGTGGCAAAGCTTCTGAAGATGAAATCGATAACGCCCTTTCCACTTTGATCAGCTCTGGCGACCTTCGCCGTGACGAAGTGACGGGTGAATTGAAAAAAGCCCGCAGCCTGACTGAATCCCCGGAAGAAATCCCGGTGGCTTTGGTTCGCAAGCTGCAATCCCAGTTGATGTACTTGGGCCTTGAATCCCTGTACCAGGATCAACCAACCGAGCGTGAGTTCGGCACGTTGACTCTTTCTTTGACCAAGTCCGAGTTTGAAGAGATCAAATTCAAACTGCGCCAGATGAGAAAAGCCCTGCACAAGGACAACTCCATCGCGCGCATGAAGGACAAGGGCGAAAGAGTTTACCAGTTGAACATCCAACTGTTCCCGGTGACTAACGCGGTTGAAACTGCGGTGAAAGCACCAGCAATGAAGTCGGCTTTGGATATCCAGGTTGAGACTCCGATCGTTGAGACGACCCCTGTGGAAGCACCGGTGATGATGGCTGAGGCTCCAGCGGTTCCTCAAGCAGCAGCTCCGGCTGCCCCTGTCAGCGCTAAAGAACAGAAGAATGAACGCTCCAATGTGAGCTCTCTTGCCGCAACTGCAGCGTCCGCTGCCGACCTTTTCCGTTAATTCTGCACAATCTAAGGGCTGTCATTGAACGTGACAGCCCCTCGGATAAATTTAAGATTCTTAAATTTTGGTGTCAGTTTTGCCCCATTTTTCAGCCAACAATGTGGATAACTCTGTGGAATAGCCCCATAAATGGTGGATATCTCAACCGTTTGGCGTAAATTGTCCCTTGCTAACGTTAGGATCTGGTTAGGATGACACCACCCAAGCAAGACAAAAGTCCTGCGTCACGAAAAATTTAATCGTTGAAAACAGGGGTCCGAG
The DNA here is from genome assembly GCF_002208115.1 of Bdellovibrio bacteriovorus. NCBI lineage: Bacteria > Pseudomonadati > Bdellovibrionota > Bdellovibrionia > Bdellovibrionales > Pseudobdellovibrionaceae > Bdellovibrio > Bdellovibrio bacteriovorus. The sequence goes on from NZ_CP020946.1 coordinate 231,266, forward strand.
TGGGAAGGATAAACGATTTTCATTTTCCCGCGAAATGCGAGATGATGAGAAAGAACTGTTTCACAACATGGGGGCGTACTGGCTTCGACGTGGGTGCTGAAGCATAAGGAGCATACCGGGGCGCATGAGGACCTCGTTAAAAACGTGCACTTTGTAATTGGCAACGATTACGCACTTGCAGCTTAATTAAGCAGCACGATCAACCTTGTGGTGGTTCCGCACTTGGATTGATCGTCATTTAGGGACCTCGGCGTGTTGGGTTTTCTCCAGCAGACATGCTTAAATTTACTGGGGGAGAGGTCTTAGGGATTTTGTCTGTGGAAGCCCGAGGACCAATCTAAAACACTGACTAAGTATGTAGCGCCTTATCGTGGATCATTTGCGGACGGGGGTTCAATTCCCCCCGCCTCCACCATTTACTGCCATTGAACCTGAATTAAATAGTATTAAATGTATAGATGCTTCCCCTTTTTGGGGAGGGAGATTAGTTTAAATAGTCGTGTTAGTTTTTTGCTTTAGATAGCAATAATAAGATTTCCCCAATGTAACCAAGTTTTCTGTTGGACATCCGTCTAGAAGTGTCTTTAAAAACATAGTTAAGTTTACCAATCAATAAACTAAATTTAGTATTTACATCATTGTGGCAACGATTGACGGAATTCAAATATATAAAGATCCGACTATATGTCTGTGCATCATCAACTCTTTCACTCCCGCTCTTAAAGAGTGTGCAAAGAAGCGACTTGTATCTGTGTGCCATGGTTCAAGTAGGGCTGAACTAGACGGTGAGTTCTATACATATAATTCCACTATCAAAGAGTTTTGGGAGAGGCTGAAAGAAAAAGACCCGCCGAAGAAAATGGGAATGGTCGCGGAATTTTTAACCCATGTTCTAATTTTGGAAATCTTTAAGGACTTCTTTCCTGCCAGTGTATTCTTCAATCTTGAAGAGCGGAGCGTAAAAAAAGGTTTTGATCTGGTTTTTAAAAATAAAGCGGAGATATGGATAACGGAAATCAAATCAGGGCTCAAAAACACTACAGACACATCTAATGATCGCATTAAAGAGCTAATTTCGATCGCCAAGAGAGATATCAAAGAGAAATTAAAAGAAGATCGATCTACCCTGTGGCAAAATGCAGTTAATCATGTGGACATTGCTTTAGTCCAAAGCGACGAGCGTAAGGCTATCAAATCTATTCTGATGCAAGGTAAAACGGCAGCCCTTGCTGGAACTGCTCAACATCAAAATCATAATGTGGTTCTTGTAGCAGGTCTGTTTGCGAACGTAAGCGACCTCATACAGGACACGACCATTAAAATGGCGGCACAAGCAATTCGAAATGAGAATATTTTTAAAAAGGAAATCGTCATAGCCTTTCAAAAGAACACTTTTGAAACTGTTGTTAACTTTTTTGAAAGCGAAGCGCAGAATGCCTGATATTACTTTTACCACCCTTAGAAAGAAGGACGGGGATTTTACGGCGTTTCGTGAGCTTTATACTAAGCTCTTACTAAACCAGCAGCTAGATGAATTTCAACTTCAAAAGCTATTACAGATTGCAATCGTGTTCCTAAACTCAAAACGCGAACTTGTTCGATTTTTCGGCTATCGAATAATTCTTCAATATGCCTTGGCAAAAAACGATTTTACTGCTTTGAACGACATCTCCTTAAACTTGGGATATATTCCCATCTCAAAAATCCTGGAAAAAACATCTATCAATTCAGAATTTCAGGGAGAGTTTTTTAAAGAATTTCTGAGTTCTTATAAAAACTCCTTTCGCACAAGTGCTGGAACCTTTTTGACAGAGGGGCAGCGTGCTTTGCAGAGAGATCTTTTTGATAAGAAGAAAGACTCTAATAATGTCGTAATCGCGCCCACCTCATACGGTAAGTCGGAGGCCATTGTCTCTACAGCTCTCGAGGTTCCAAAGAGCTGTATCATTGTCCCAACAAAAGCACTTTTAGCGCAGACCAAGAAACGCTTCCTAAACTCTGGCGCTGATCTATCCGCAAAGACGATAATTATTCATCATGAAATGTATTCGCCTTCTCAAGACAATTTAATTGCAATTCTCACCCAGGAAAGGTTGTTGAGTCTTTTGCAAGAGAATCCCAAGGCATACTTTGATAAAGTTTATGTGGATGAGGCACATAACTTATTGGAAAAGGATTCAAGAGCAAACTTACTCGCCTCTTGCTTGGTTCTCTTGAAGTATCGAAATAAGAATACGGTTTTCAATTTTTTTACACCATTCTTAAATGATGCGAGAAATCTTGAAACCAAGTTTCTTAGCTTGAATGCAGCTGAGCTTCGTAAAAATGAATATATAAAATCCGAGAAAATATTCTTGATTGATTTTAGAAGGTCCGATGAGGCCTTGCTCCACTTGTATGATCAGTTCATGAATGAATTTATTGAGATTCCAGAGGCTACATATCGTTCTGATGTTGAATTTATAAATAGGCAGGCAGCTCATAAAAACATCATATACTTTAATACACCTAAAGATGTAGAATCGTATTGTTCTCAACTAATAAAAAGCCGACCTCTGATAACTTCAGATTTTGTGTCAAAAGCATATGAAAGTATTAAAAACTACATTCATAAAGACTATTTTTTGCTGAGATGCCTGTCTCGGGGAATTGTTTATCATCACGGCTCGATGCCAGATAACGTAAAGTTGTATATAGAGCAACTCTACATTGAAGAGCCACAGATTCAGTTTATAGTTACAACGTCGACGCTTCTTGAAGGCGTCAATATCCCAGCAGATCAAATCTTTATAATGTCGACGTCTAAAGGCATTCGGGATTTGTCATCATCTCAGTTTAAAAACTTAATTGGCCGGGTGTGTCGATATGGTGACATTTTTTCTGGCGGGAATCCCGAAAATCTTCAAAAGCTTATGCCGAAGATATTCTTGCTAGGAACAGAGTACTCGAGATCAAAATACAGAGGTAGATGATAAGTCGACAGAAAAATCTCTTGTGGAGTTGATGGAAAGTATTGAAAAAAATTCAACTGGCGTCGAGGTGAGAAGAGCTACCACAGCATTTGGAAAATCATGTTTCAAAAATCGCATTTCAGAATTCGATATTTTTGAATTTGAGGGAGAAGGTCAAGAGAGTGTCGAGGCGCTGTTGTATGCCAAGAGAAAGGCCGATGACGTCCTGAAGGTCATGGAATTGGTCTTTGAGCTATTCGTGGAGCCTGTAAGAAGTAAATATATAGATTCGGGCAATGATGATCTTCTTAAGAAGGAGTATAAATTCTTTCAGCTGGCAATCCAAGGGGCCCGAAATGCTTATGCCATGTATTTACGTTGGAAATCAGAAAGCATTTCTTTCAGTCAAATGATTGCAGTTGTTGTGCAGCATTGGAAGCAAAATAACGAAGATGGGCTTGTCTATGTTGGCAAATGGGGCGATGTCAGTAGGGATAGGATGGGTATATGGAAAAACTGGATAAATATAAAAAAGAAGACTGAATACGAATTGGTAAACATTGCCATTGTGAGAGTCAAGGATGAGCAAGACTATGTTGATCATTCTCTATTCAAGTTTATTGAAGTTCTAAATGATATGGGACTTGTTGAGGAAGACTTATTCCTGAAATTGAAGTACGGTACTGCAGATCAAAATAAGATATTTTTTATCAAGGCTGGCTTTAGCTCGTCATTAACAAACCTATTGATTAATAAGTACAAGGATAAAGTGACTTTTGATATAGAGAAGAATGTGATTGTGATAGATCCAACTCTAATTGTAATGATGAATCAGAACGAGGAAAATGAGATCGTGATTCATGAAGTTACATATCACATCAAATCTTAGATATGGTGAATTTAAGTTGGGAAGCTTGATGCCTTGATTTCTTTTTTTCTTCGGCTTAAATATGCGATCACTACTTGTAAGGAATCTTCATGGAACTACCATTCTCCGCCGCTGCCGATCGTAATAAAGAACCCATCCTGGAAGTTCTTAAAAAAGTCATCCGTCACGAAGACCATAATCTGCTCGAGGTCGGTGCCGGCATGGGACAACACGCGGTTTACCTTGCGCCCTTCTTCCCAAAGATGGAATGGACTCCGACCGAAGTGGCAGAAAACCTGCCGATGCTTCGTGAGCGTATCCAACAAAGCGGGATTCCGAATATCAAAACTCCGTTCCGAATGGTTGTCGGGGAGGATGATTTCCCGATTCGCACTTTCGACGTGATTTTGACGATCAATACATTCCACATCATGTCCTGGAAAGAGTGTAAGACTTTTATCAAATTGATCGCGGGCCGTTTAGAGGAAGGCGGGAAGGTTCTGATTTACGGGCCGTTCAACTATAACGGCCAGTTCACGACCCCCAGCAATGAAGAATTCGACAAATCCTTGCGCGAACGAGATCCGCAAAGTGGCATCCGCAATTTTGAAGACGTCTTAAGCGCGATGTTTAAAAATGGTTTTGAGTTCGTGAAAGACTTCGAAATGCCAGCGAACAATCGCATGCTGCTTTTCCGCAGGCTTAAATTCGTAAGAAAGAAATAGTCCTCATTTAAATTTAAAGGTCTCAGGCTTTGTTGTTAGCAACTATTTTGATATAAAGCCCGCCAAGAATAAGGGCCGTTGCAATAAAAAGTCTGAGACTTGTTTTTTCATTCAAAAGCAAGATTCCACCAAAGGCCGCGATGACCGGGCTTGACAGCATGGCCACGGCAGCAGTGCTTGTTTTCAGACTTTGCATGACGATATACCACAGTAAATATCCCAGCGCCGATGTCAGTGCTCCGGACAAAACGGCCCAAGTGGCACCCATGGTTGTCAGTTTTAGACCAAACACAAGATACAAAGCCAAAACGACCGGAAGGGTGAAGATAAAGTTCATTGCGGTCGCGGTGACGGGATCAGCGGCTTTCTTTCCAAGAATAGAATAAATCCCCCAGGATATTCCTGAAAGAGCCATCAATATAGAGGCCTGAACCGGAGGAACATCAAAGCCCGGAAGCACTAGATAAACCAATCCGGAAAGCGCGATGATCACGCCCAGCTTTTCAAAGCGTGACAGTTTTGCCCCGTTGTACATCGAGTATCCCAGCATCGTCATTTGCGCCGCCGGAAATACAATCAAAGCGCCCGTACTGGCGGTCATCTGTACATAAGCCAGAGAAAAGAAAAGGGCATAGGAAAACAGCATGAACGCCGGGAGTAGGGCCACCCTATTAACGATGATTTTTTTGTCGTGGTAGGCCTTCAGGGCCAAAGGCAATAGAATCGCAGCCCCAGCAAATAATCTTAAGATAGTAAAAGAAACCGGATCATTTGAGTGGTCGCTCAACGCCAGCCTGCAGAAAATGGAATTTGCTGCAAAAGCCGCCATCGTCAGTGAAGTGAGTAGGATGATCCTAAGGTTCATTCAAGCATTCAACGTCACTGACTTTGGTTTTGCATCAGTAAAGAGGGTTTCTAGGTTCTTTATCTGATGTTCAACATACGGGTGACTGAAGGCAGTCTTTTTAATTTTTGGTCTGTAATATCACGATGGCTTGTCCGGTGCCTTTGATCGCAAGTTTTCCACTTTGCGCAAGAAGGCCGTCACCGTCTTTTATGTCTTTCCCGTTCCAAGAAAGATCCCCAATAGAAACCGCATAGGCGAACTTGTCTTCAGGAATTTCAAAGACCTGTTCGTCACCTTCAATCTTAGCAGCATACAACCACACATCCTGTCGGATATTCAGTGGGGCAGCACTAGGCCCCGCCAACAGATTGAAGCCCTTTTGGGTAAGACCTGCTTGCTGCACCACCGGCGTTCCCGATTTTGAATTCGGATGGATCCAGATCTGCAGCAGACGCAAAGGTTGGTCGCTGAGGTTCCCTTCCGCATGAAAAATCCCATCGCGAGCACTCATTAGTTGCAGATGCTCCGCCGGGACTTCCTGATTCGTTCCTTTGTCATCCAGATGCTGAAGCTTTCCATGAACCACCCAGGTCAGGATCTCCATGTCGTTGTGGGGATGATCGGGGAAGCGGGATTTGGGTTGGATTTTCGCATCAGCCAAAACCAGCAGATTTTTCAGTTGTTCGCCGCGACCTGAATAAGGTCCCACGGTTGCGATAAAGTGATCTTTCAAAGACAGCCAGCCCAGATTCATTTCTGGCAACTGGGAATAAGGCCTAACTTGAATTTCGGATGTTTTTGAATTCATAGAGCTGTCTCCTAAAATCGCAAAGTGAAACAAAGCCGCCACTGAAAGAATTCCGATACCGGCAAACACAAGGAATCTTTTTCTCATTCTTCACGGCTCCTTATGGTATTCTGGGGCAGGTGGTATCTTTAGTAAAGTAGGGGTATTTTGGAAACTAGTTTCCTGGAGTGAACTAATGGCAAAAAGTAAATCATTGGAAGCCTGCCCGGTATATAAGACGGCGATGATTCTGGACGGAAAGTGGACGATTCTCATTTTTAGAGACTTGCTGGCTAATAAAGTCGTCCGGTTTAACGAACTTCGCCGGTCCCTGGGATCCATCAGTCCCAAAACCCTGACCGAGCGCCTGACGGAGCTTGAAGATCAAGGTTTGGTGAACAGAAAAGTCTACGCTGAGGTCCCGCCACGGGTGGAGTACTCGCTGACTGAAAAAGGCAAAGGCCTTTCTGCAGTTTTTGATTCCATGGCGAAATTCGGAGACAAGTGGCTGAGTTAGATCAAGCCACCTTCCTGAAGCAGAAGCCTGCCGGAAATTTCAGGCAGCTCTGTCGCCAGGCTTTTTAGCAAGAATTCAAAACGTGCGATAGCGGCTTCTTTTCGTTCTTGATCAGTGCCTTCAAGGCCATCCGCCAGTTCGCGCCATTCCGGTGATCTTAAAAGGACTTCCTGCAATGACTTGGTGAACACATCCGCCCACGTCGGTTGGCTGAATGTAAAGTTCAGTGAAAGGGATTCTTCTTCGGTGGTTGTTTCATGCCAATAACCGCGGGGAACAAACAAAACACAGCCCGGCTTCATTATGACTTCCATGCTGTCTTCATCCAAAGCATCGATCAGGTGAGCGTGGCACTGTTTTTCCAGGGCTGCCGGCATTTCTTCTGAACCCGTCGTAAAACGTTCGGTCGGGAATTCCACGGATTCATTCGGTGCAAGTCTCCATGTCTTGGTGCCTTTGATTTGAATAATGAAGTTTGCATTGGCATCAAAGTGCAGACGGGTGCCGCAACCAGCTGGTGTGGCATAGGCAATCGAACGTGCTTTGCACAGATCGTTTTCAGCTCCACCTGTTACCAACCCCAAGTCCGCGCGGACGTTCCCCAGCATGTCGGCAATTGTTGCATCCTGGCTTTGCATAGAATCAAAAACCAAGGTCATGTTGTTGCGATAGGCTTTCAGTGCATCACTGGGTTCAAGATGGATCGAGCTGTATTCGTCGTCAAAATCAGGCAGACACGCACGAACCTTGCGCTGACGGGCCGAGATCAAATTTTTAAGGTCTTGCATTTGCTCTAAGGCAAAGATGTCCTGCAGTTTCCCCGGGGTCGCCGGAATAAACAAAGGCTCTACAGGCCAGTGGGAATTAAAGAATTCAGGAAGCGTGACAGGGGCCAATAGTTCTGCAAGACCAAGTTTTTTCATGTCTTGATTTAACCCCGAGAAACCGATCAGCGCTATCTATTCTTTACGGTGCAAGCTCTTCAGCAAAGACTTTTTCGGTCACACGCCAGAACTTGTCCTGTTTTCTGGCGATGACAAAGATCGGGGAGCGGAAAAGCTTCTGGAACCGGATGACTTCCTGAGGGCTTGTCAGATCCACGGCCAGTTCCGGCAGTCTGAGGTGGGATCTTAAGAAGTTGATATTGAACTTCTTCACAGCTGTTGTGTTGTTGAAGAAGTGGACTTCGCTGAGGTAATTGGATTCCAGATCGTAATAACGGATTTCAAGGTAAGGATTTGAATTCTTGTCCTTGCGCTCTTCAAAGGAAATCCGGTCCGGAGTCATCACATGGGCGTTCTTGGAAAGCTTCGCCTGCTTCAGTTTGGCTTCAGCATCAATTAAGACGGCATCGCACTTTTCGCAAGCCTTGGCCGTGATGTCGTTTTCACAGGAACAGTTATGGCAAAGTTTAAATCTGAAGCGGAATCCGCAGGGCTTGATTTCCAATGTGTTCGGGTCTTGAGAGGCCCCTTTGCATTTTCTGCCGAAATGTTCAAAGACCACGCCGTCATCATCGGCATAACCCCAGAAATCATTTTCAAAGGCACACTGGGGGCAGGCCACTTTGACCGGGACGGTGTCCTTGGCCGGGCGCTTGTCGCTGATCTCCGGGGCATAGATGTCGTGACCGACCCCGGTGTAATCCAGAACGTAACAGTCTTTTTTGTCTTCAGATAAACGAAGTCCGCGACCCACAATCTGCTGATACAGACTGTTGGATTCCGTGGGGCGCAAGATCGCAATAACATCGACGTGAGGCGCATCAAATCCGGTGGTCAGGACGGAGACGTTGACCAGGTACTTGAATTTCTTCTGTTTAAAGTCGTGGATGATCTGCGCACGCTCTTTGATATCCGTGTCACCAAAGACAACGCGGGCCTGATCCGCCGGAAGATAGGTCATGATTTCTTCAGCATGTTTAATGGTGCTGGCAAAAATCATCACACCCTGACGGTCGTACTTTTCCGTGATGTCGATGATGTTGTTGATAATCAAAGGGGTCAGGCGCTTTTGATTCTTAAGAACTTCTTCAACTTCGGCGGTGGTGAAGGCGCGGTCTTTTCCCAGCAGGTCTGAAAAGTCATAACATGTGACCGGAATATCAACTTTCACCGGGATGGTCAGATAGCCGTGGCGGATCATGTAGGACAGTGGCAGTTCATACACGCACTGCTTGAAGAATCGACTTTGTTCGGTTTTAAGCTCGCCGCCTTGATTGTATTCATAGATCCAGCCTAAGCCCATGCGGTAAGGCGTGGCCGTCAGGCCCAAGACACACAAAGTGGGGTTGCGGTCCTGCAGCTTTTTAACGACTTCTTGATATTGTGTTGCGCCCTCTTCGGCGACACGATGGCATTCATCGATGATCAGCAAAGAAAAGTTGTTGAAGAATTCATCCGGGGCGCGGGCCACGGACTGCACGCTTCCAAAGATGGCCTTCTGATCGTGATCTTTCTTCCCCAGGCTGGCAGAAAAGATGCCGGCTTCCAGGCCATAGCTTCGGTACTTGTCATGGTTTTGTTCGACCAGCTCTTTGACGTGTGCCAATACCAGGATGCGGCCACGGGCGATGCGGGCCAATTCGGCAATAACCAAACTTTTTCCCGCACCTGTCGGCAGCACAATAACAGCCGGTTCCCGTTTTTTCTGGAAATACCGGATCGTATTTGTAACCGCCTGCTGTTGATAGTCACGTAACCTGTACATGGGCCTACTTTACAGGATTAGGCTGAAAATCTCACTTCTTAAGTTTCTCTGGACACAAGCTTATTTACAGCTGAAAGCGCCATGACTAAACTGATTTTACAGGAGGTCTATATGGATGAAAGTGATTTTGAGGGAACCTTGGTTCTTGAGAAAATTGCAGAGATCAATAAGATTGACGAGTTCTTTGAGGCTCTGGATTCCGACGACTTTGACCAGGCCCGAGCCCTGATGAGACGCGCCGGGGTGGACGGCGAGACCATTATGATGGTTTTAAGAAAAATGCGTGCGGCGGACGGCGAACACTGAAATTGTCCCCGTTCGCAGATTGCTTGAATGATCCAATCCGGTTAGATATGATCCCATGTACTGCTAGAGGGACGTGGTTTTGGCGTTAAACGACAAGAAAAAGACAATTGAGTATTTTAGTTCATGGCATGTCCAGAACAAGATCACTTTGATCTGCCTGATTTCCATTTTGCTGCTTTCAGCCCTGTTTGTGGCGGCAGCGATCCTTCTACCGGCCATCACCACCACGCAAATTATTGCTTTTATTATTCTGATTCCAGCCATCGCCTGCTTCGGCATTGCAACCTGCCATTCTTCCGGTCTGGAGTTGGAAAAAGCCCGTCGTGACTACGACAAAATGGCGCAGCGTTTGTCCGAAACCGAAGATTCGCAAATCACTCTGGATCGTTTCTTTACCATTTCCAATGACCTGATGGCGGTGGCGGGGAAAGACGGGCGTCTTAAGAAAGTCAGCAAGTCCCTGGTGAATACTCTGGGGTACAGTGAAGAGACTTTGCTCAGCACTCCGTTTTTTGAATTCATTCATCCAGATGACCGCGTATCCACCCGCGAAAACATCAAGGCCTTAAGTTTGGGTCTGCGTTCCGTGGACTTTGTGAATCGCTATCGCACGGCCGAGGGCTCTTATCGCACCCTGAGCTGGAGTGCCGCCGCCGACGACGAACTGGGTGTTCGTTTTGCTTCGGCCCGCGATGTGACCGATGAAAGAAACTTCAGAACCCGTATGCAGCAGATCCTGGATTCGGCTCCGTTCCTGCTGATTGTGAAAGACACCGAAGGCACTATCACCAATTGCAATGACGCCTTTGCCGGGATGGTGGGTTTCACCCGCGAATCCCTTTTGGGAAAAAACATCCGGCTTTTAAAATCTCCATTCCACTCGGCTCCTTCTGAAAAAGAGCAGGAAGTTCTAAGATCGCAGATCCCGGTCACCTATGACGAAGTGTTGGTGACAAATGGGACTGAAGAAAAGTATCTTTCCACGGTGTTCCCGATTGTGGATCAGACGGGCAAAGCGATTTCGATCGGTAAAGTTTCAGTAAAGGTTTTACAGTAACCTTGGGAGGCCTTCATGGCTGCTAACGACAAAAAGATTTTGATCTATCTTCCAGATGAATACGCGGACTGGGAGGGCGCTTACCTGATGAGCGAACTTTCCCAGAACAAGATTCCTTTTACCGTTGTGTCTGAAACGAAGAACACCATCACCTCCATCGGAAGCCTGAAAGTGCAGCCTCAGGCGGCTGTCTCAGACTTTACCGCAGATCAGGTGTCCGCTTTGATTCTGATCGGCGGGGAAAACTGGCCGAATATGGATCGCAATAAAGACGCGCGCGCACTGGCAGCCCAGGTTCTGAAGCAAAACTCTTTGCTGGCGGCGATCTGCGGGGCGACTTTTGCGCTGGCGCAAGAAGGTTTGCTGAAAGACCGCAAACACACCAGTAATGATCTGAATATGCTAAAGGCTTTTGTGCCGACTTACGCTGAAGACGCCAATTACCAGAACAAGCTTGCAGTGACGGATGGAAATCTGATCACGGCATCCGGTGCCGGCCCGGTGGACTTCACGTTGGAGCTTTTGCGCGCTTTGGATGTTTACACCGAAGAAAAGCGTCAGCACTGGTATAACCTGTTTAAAAACGGAACCCCGCCACCGGCAGAGTTCTGGACATAGTTTTCGAGGGCGCCGACGGGAATCTGAAGGGGAGCCATGATTAAATCTCACAGCAATAATTTCCAGGCCGAACATTCCTTTTCGATCAGCTCTGAAGATGAGCTGGTGAAATCGTTCCGTGTGCGTGATCAGAAGAAATTGGTTCTGCCCGATCGCCTGCGCTATCCGCTGAACATTCGTTCTTACTTCACCTGGAAAGAGCCTTCCGGCGTTTACACCTATCTGGTGATGAAGATGCCGAACTGGGATCTTCCCAAAGGGGTTGCGTTTAAAAGAACAGCTCCCAGCGGTGAGCCCACGGGCGGGCTGTGCAACTGGTGCCACGCCTATGGATCTTCAGAAGAAATCGGCCTCTTGTCGGTGGCGATGAGTGCCAATGTCAGTAATTCGTACATGATCTGTCAGGACTTGCGTTGTATCGAAAAGATCGAAGAAGCGGCGATGCTGGCTGGAAAAGATCCTGAAAAGAACATCAACGAGCTTTATCAGAAGATGCAAAAGCTCTTTGAAAATATCAGCGGCTATCGTCCTGATTAGGCTTTTAGAATTTCAAAATATCTTTTTAAGGAATCATAAAGAGCATTAAAGGCTTTGGGGTCTTCAAGGCCTTTTAGCATTCCGTAAAAACCCTCATGCGCCATCACCACGAAATGCGCCACCTGACGGGTGTTGATATCTTCACGCAGATACCCCGCTTTTTTGGCGCGCTTGAGTTCCTGATCCATACCATCGATCCAATAGTTCAGAGCATCTTGCAAACGTGCTTTAAAGCCCGGATCCACCGGAGCCATTTCCTGCACCAGATTATTCAAAGGACAACCATAGCGAAGTTCCTGAGGATCGGCTTTGCCGATCAGGTTTTTTAGCTGCAACAAGATCCCTTCCAGGGGGTTTTCATAGGTTTTCAGTGGATCAATCCAGCGGGCGTAGGTCATCGGTTTGATGACTTCATCGACCAGGGCATAGCCCAGATCCAGTTTTGTCGGGAACTGATGGTAAAAGGCCCCTTTGGTCATCGATGTCTTTTTGACAATTTCATCGATGCTAACCCCTTGAAATCCGCGGGTAAAGACCTCCCAAAAGGCCGCATCTAAAATCTCTTTGCGGGACTTTTCCAGGTTTCGGGTCTTTTTAACGGGTGCTTTCTGCCCCTTTTTTCCTTCTTCCATGTAAAGAGTCTAGCAAAAAAGACCGATCTTTACAACATACTAAATAGTATGTTAATGTTTCTCATATAGGAGGTCGTTATGTTGATCAAAGTAGTCGTGGGTATGCTGGTTGTCGTGGCACTGTTTTTGGCCTTTATCGCCACTCGCAAGGGTGAGTTCCGTTATGAAGTCAGCGAAGTGATCGCGGCTCCGCCGGAAAAGATCTTTCCATATATTAGTGATTTGAAGCTGGGCGGGGAGTGGTCTCCTTTTGAAAAAGTGGACCCCAACATGAAAAAAGAATTTATCGGTGAACCGAATCAAGTCGGCAGCAAAATGACCTTTGCGGGGAACAAAGACGCTGGCGCAGGATCAATAGAAATTATCCGAATTATTCCCAACGAGCTGGTGCAGCTTCGTCTGCTGATGACGGAGCCCTTGGCTGCTGACAACATTGTGGAATACCGCCTGACCCCCGAAGGACAAGGCACCCGTTTCAGTTGGTCCATGTCCGGTAATGGCGGTTATGTTGGAAAACTTGTTACATTCTTTATCGATTGCGAAAAAATGGTCACGGATCAATTCCGCCAGGGTTTTGAAAATCTTAAAGCCATCGTGGAAGTAAAGTAAGGAGCTGCAAATGAAAGGTGAATTTTGGATCAACCTTCCTTCGAAAGACATTGAAAAGACCCGCAAGTTCTATACGGAGCTGGGTTTTGAAATGAACACCGCCCATGCAGCCCCGCACATGGTGGGAATGTTTTTGGGAAGCAAGAAGGTGGTGCTGAACATATTTCCGGATGTGATGTTTAAGGAATTTATTGGTGGATCTGCTGTGACGGAAAGTCATGAATCCGGAGAAGTGTTGTTTTCATTGGGTGCGGACTCGGTCGAGGAAGTGGATGATTGGGCCCGCCGCGCTGAAAAAGCAGGGGCTAAATCCTTTGGGGATCCTGGAGACAAAGACGGTTGGATGTACGGATGTGGCTTTGCCGATCCCGATGGCCACCGCTGGAATATTTTATTTATGAACATGAGCAAGATGCCGAAATAGGAGGCCGTTATGAAGATTGATCCAAAGCTTGATCTGGTGCTTGAAAGAGTTATTGATTTGACCCTTGAACAGGTATGGAAGGGCTGGACGACTCCAGAGATTCTGACCAAGTGGTTCTGTCCAGAACCATGGAAAACCATCGAAGCCGAAGTGGATCTGAAGCCCGGTGGGATCTTCCGCACGGTGATGCAGTCTCCGGAAGGTGACAAGTACCCGAATGTCGGCTGCTTCCTGGAAGTTGAAAAAAACAAGAAGCTTGTGTGGACCGATGTTTTGGCTCCTGGATTCCGTCCGGTTCCGACGGTGGAATCTGGCGCGGGCTTCCCGATGACGGCTTTCATTTTGCTGGAAGAGCATCAGGGTAAAACCAAGTACACGGCCGTGGCTCGCCATCGCAGTGAAGAGGACCTGAAAAAACACGAAGCCATGGGTTTTCACGAGGGCTGGGGCATTTGTGCCGATCAGCTTGTGAAAGTGATGAAGAGTCTTTAAAAAGAAAAAGCGGCTTGTAACAAAGCCGCGTTTTTTATTTCTTCAGTGTCAGGCGCACCGGACAGTGGTCAGAGCCCATCACATCCGGGCAGTGAGCCGCTGCTTTGAGGCGGTCGGAAGCCTCTTTGTTCACCAGGAAATAATCCAAGCGCCATCCGATGTTCTTTTCGCGAACTCCGGGCCGGTAGCTCCACCAGGTATAATGATCAGGCCCCTGTTCAAATTTTCTGAAACTGTCGACCCATTCAAGCTTATCCAGGAACCGTGTCATCCATGCGCGTTCTTCGGGAAGGAATCCGGCATTTTTCATATTGGATTTCGGATTGCGCAGATCGATCTCTTTGTGGGCGATATTAAAGTCTCCGCAAATGATGACCTCGCGGCCTTTTTTTCTGAGTGCCTGCAGGCGCTTTTCCGCCGCCGCACAGAATTCAAGCTTAAAGGGCAAACGGGTGTGTTCGCGCTGACTGTTTGGCCAATAGCTGTTCACAACGGTGATGGGGCCAAAATCCGCCTCCAGCCAGCGGCCTTCGACATCAAACTTGGCAATACCCAAACCAATGCGCACATCGTCGGGTTCTTTCTTGGAATAAAGCGCCAGGCCGGAATAACCGGCTTTTTCCGCAAAAGCCCAAGAAGAATGGTATTTCGCTGGATGATAGAATTCTTCATCCTTTTTGATGGCTTCGTCGGTGATTTTAATTTCCTGCAGGCAGACGATGTCGGCTTTTTCTTTTTCGAACCATTCGCGGAAATTTTTGCGGTGGACCGAGCGCAACCCATTAACATTCCAAGAGATCATTTTCATAAGCCCTACAATAGGGGGTTTTGCCGATGGAGGTCAAGGCCGGTCGAGGGTTGCCGTCGCCCGGGTTTTGATATTATAAAAGGCTCAGCTTTCAGGGACGTTTAAAGATGAATATGAACGAATTTAACATCGCAGCTCAGGACTTTTTGCAGAGGGTATTCAACAAATTGGATGCTCAGAATATCCAATTGGATAAGCACTGGTTCATTGACCATCTTTGTTATCGCGTTTCTTCTTTGGAAAATTATAACGCCTTCAAAGTGCAGTTCGCGTCCTTTGCCGAACTTTTGATTGAAAGCGACGTGAACGGGCGTCCAATTGCCACGTACAAGTTTGCAGAGCCGATTCTTTTTAGAGATTGGTCGATTCAGGTGGTGGAACTTCCGGCACCCAAGCCGGGTAAAGTCACTATTGAAGGTTTCGAACACTTTGAGGTGGTCGCCGATATCGGCTTTGATGAAATCAAGTCTCGCTATCCAAATGCGGTATTCAGTGAATCAGGCTTAAAAAAGGATTTTAATCCGGAGCTTGAAATTTCGCTGGATGAACTGGCGATCAAATTTCATCCACTGTCTTTGGAATCTGTTATCCGACTGGAAAAGAACGAAGCCGTTTATGCGGCTGTGAAAAGTTCAGGTGTTCTGAAATCCCTGAAGGAACATCAGCCCCTGTTGGTGGGAACTTACCCGCTGGGTCTGAATGTTTCCGGATCTGACGTGGATGTTCTGATCAACGTTCCAGATCTGACGACAGCCGAGACCTTGTTTAAAAAGCATTTCTCCGGCTTTGAAAAATTCAAGGCCGAAACCCACGGGCAGTATGCTGCGGTGACAGCTTCTTTTGACTTCCACGGCGTGGCCTTTGAGGTCTTTGCTCAAGCGAAAGACACAGCCAAACAAAACGGAAACCTGCACTTCCTGGCAGAAGAGCGTCTGTTGCATGTGGGTGGATCATCATTGGCTGAAAAGATTCTGGCTTTGCGTAAGGGCGGGGATAAGACCGAGCCTGCTTTTGCCAAGGCTTTGAATTTGTCAGGCAATCCTTATGACGAGCTTTTGCGATTACAAAAGCTCATTGAGTCTGAGCTTCGTCAGCTTCTGAAATAAAAGAAAGGCCGTGGGTATTCACGGCCTTTTTCATTCTTACTTTTTTGCCAGTAAGTCTTCCAGTTTGTCGAAGGATCCGGTCCATCCTTGAGTCATTCCGGCGCGGCCCTGAACAAAGGTTGCCAGTTCCTCTTTCGTCCAAGTGCCGTGAGCTTCCCAGGTGATTGTGACCCGGGTTTCATCCGGCGCTTCCTCGGTCAGCAGTACCGTGGTCTTCATGGATTCAGGCCATGTGGGCGCCAGTGGGTGACGGGATGGTTTTTCGTCCTTATCACAGAACTGCTGCGTGTACACGATGCGGTCCGGGCGATTGATTTCCAGATAGTGAGCGCGGCTATAGAATTCGACCCCCTGTCCGTTGGTCATCATGCAAAGCGTGCTACCGCCAGTTTTAATATCCGCACGCAGGAACTTCATGGTGAACCCTGTCGGTGGAATCCATTTGGCAAAGTGTTCTGGATTCGTCCACATTTCAAACACCGTGTGGATCGGTGCTTCAAACGAACGGTTGATCACAAAGGTCTCGTGTCCGGTGGATTCCTTTTCCAGATATTCTGCCAGACGGTCCCAAGTGGAATTGCCACCTGCAGCTTTGATAAACTTTTTGGTTTCTTGAGCGGCTTCCGGTGTCGGCAAAGTCATGGTCATTTCAAGTTTGGTTTTGCCTTTGACGTCCTGGAATGTCGCCGTCACACGGAACAGAGGAGGCCTGTCATCATTACCTCCATGATCGTACACCAGGCGGGAACGCTCTACGACTTCATGATAGATGGTTTTGTTTTCCCAGTTGGTTCCGTCAGGTCCATGCATGGTGTAAGCCCAGTGGCCGCCGGGGCGCAGGTCCTTGCTGTGAGTGGTGATTGTGAATCCTCGCGGACCCCACCACTTGGCGACTTGATCAGGGTCCGTCCAGGCATCCCACACGGCCTTCACCGGAGCATCGTAGATTCTGGTAATTTTAATTTCGTTGGATTTACTTTTTGCGGCCATGTTTTTTCCCTTTCGGTTTTTCTTTCACAGTGACGGTTTTTAAGTAGGCATCTAAGCGATCAAGGCTTTCTTCCCAGAAGACCCGGTATTGCTCCATCCAGTCGGCGACATCTTTTAAGCCGTCGCCATTCAATTTGCAGGGGCGCCACTGGGCCTCTTTGGATTTCGTAATCAGGCCCGCTTTTTCCAGGACCTTCAGATGTTTGGTGACAGCAGGCAGGCTCATTTCCTTTAGAAATGGCTTTGCCAAATCCGATACATTGGCTTCACCTTTTGAAAGCTGAGCCAGCATCGCCCGGCGGGTCGGGTCGGCAAGGGCGGCAAAGGTCAGGCTAAGATGGTCTTGCATAATACACCTATCGGTTAATTAACTAATAAGTTAAATATAAACCTCTGGAAAGGGTCTGTCAAATTTAGCCTTAAACCAAGTGATTTCAGTAAGTTATAAATATCACAAAAACGCGTGGCAAAGGCCCTGGTCTGTAATAGAACACAGCCATGGTGAAAGTTTCCCGAATCCTGCATGCTGGTTACGTCTTTGAGTGCGAGGGCACGCGTGTGGCCTTTGATACGATCTTTGAAAATCCCTTCAGTCGTAATTGCCATGCATTTCCTGCGGTGGAATTTGATAAGGAGCAGATTCGGGATCTGAAATTTTCCGCCGTTTTTATTTCACACTATCATGACGACCACTGTTCTTTGGACAGCTTGAACCTGCTGGATCGAAGCACGCCGATATACATGTACTGTGTTTTTGACGAGATCTTTGATTGGATTCGACAACTTGGGTTCACGAACGTGAACTCTTTGGCGCTGAATGTGCCAGTCAAGATCGGGGAATTTGAAATCATCCCGCGCCGGGCTTTGGATGCGGATGTGGATTCGTTGTTTCAGATCAAGGCCAAAGGTTTAAACATTCTGAATGTCGTGGATTCCTGGATTGACTACGACACTTTGGATTTGTTGCGTGCCCAAGGTCCCTGGGACCTGATTATGTGGCCTTTTCAGACCATGCGGGAAATTGAAGTCATCGCCCCCAGAAGTGCGGCCCCGTCCGATGGTTTGATCCCAAAAGAATGGGCCGAACAGCTTAAGGCACTTAATCCCCGTTTTGTGATCCCAAGCTCTTGTCAGTTTTCGATGGAAAGCTGGTCTTGGTATAATCATGCCTTTTTCCCTGTGTCCTATGCCGGATTTCAAAAGCAGCTAAAGGACCTTTTGCCACAAGCGCAGGTGGTCCGCTTGAATCCGTCCTGCAGTGTAATACTGAATGGGGAAGGTGTGAGCCCGGCCGCGGCGCTGCCTTGGATTAAACCAGTGGGACCGCAGGATGTTGACTATGACTATCAGCCGAAACTGGTTCCGCCTAAAACCGCAGAAATCGCCAAGCGCTTTCCGGCTCTGACGGCGGAACAATTCCGCCGTGTGATTGAATACTGCCAGTCAGACCTTTTGGAAAAGTACCGTTCAATGGGTCCCCCGGAAGATGTCTATTTCGAAAATCCTCGTCTGTGGCGACTTTCCGTTTTTGATCACCAAGGTCAGGGTCAGGAATTCTTGTATCAGGTCCACGGGGCCGAGATCGAAACGCGGACCGCTGCCACCGAAGACATTGGCTGGACGACGGAAGTGTCTCTTTACAAGCTGCATGCGGCCTTGCAGGCAGGCGAGACCCTGACATCCATGTACATGCGGATTAACGATTATGATTTTGCACCCGAACTAAGTTCCGCTGTGGCTGAAGTGGACGTCGTGGAAGATCCGCTGGTGCGCTGCCTGTTCAACGGTGTCTTTGGGGCTTACCAACTGGCACAACTTCGTCGTCTGACAGGATGTCAGTGAACAGAGCTTTAATCCGTTCTATCCATTGACTGATGTTTACAGCAATTCTAAAACTGATATGTGCTTAAACGTCTGATAACCTCTTTTATTTTTTTGCTGGCGCTGCAACCCTGTTGGGGTGGTCCGCTGGGAACCATTCCAACAATTGAAGAAGACAATCTGCGACTGATCTTCGATTTTCGATCGGACCTTTGGTCTTCGCCCTACACCTACAAAGATTCACCCGTGCGAATCGTGGGTGGAGACATCCGAATTCCCATTTATAAAAGCGAAACCTGGAGCGCATCAGCCCGCATATTCGACGAGAACCTTCAGTTGGGCCGGGCCCAGTTCAATCTTGGTGGAGAAAACATCTTCATTGGAACCGCCCTGCAGAATCAGGGCATGGGCTTTGGTGTGCGAAAAGTTTTCGCCAGCGGCAGCATGATGAGTGTTTTTGCCTCTTATGCCACCGCGAGCGATGTTCCCTGGGGTGCCCCACGCAATGACTACTTTGACGGGACGATTTCCTACCGAATGGTGACAGGCAAAGACTATCATTGGATCTTTGCGGTGAATCAGTCGGACAATCGTGGGATTTACAATGGCATGCCGTATCCGTTCATTGGGGTGGTCCAGGATATCTGGCCGGGCTTTCGTTTCAGTTTGGGGCTGCCTTTCCTGATGCTGGAATGGGGGGCTGGTGAAGAGTGGGTGACAAACTTCAGCCTGACTCCATTTGGCGTTAGATTGGCTACCAGCAAGCAGATGGATCATGGCTTCGTCTTCCAGGCCAGGACTGCACTGACGGTGCGGTCCTATATGTTTGACACTCGCAAAGACAACGCCGACCGCTTGTATTATCAAGAGATATTCGCCGAAGGAGCGTTGAAAAAGTTCGTGACCCCTCAGACCGGTATTTCTTTTGCTTTGGGGGCGGCGGTGGATCGTCGTTTGTATGAATCCGAACGTATTTATGTTCCAAATTCGAAAGTGACCACGATCAAAAATGACTTCTATGGCCGTCTGGGCGTGGAGTTCAGATTATGATGAAGTGGGCATTCTATCTTTCCGCATTTGTCCTGACCAGTTCCTGCGCGCCGTTCGTGGATTCACCTTTTTCTGACAATCTGCTGCGCCCTGAGCGTAATTTGAACGAAGTCGCCATCAGCCGCTTGGGGGACATCGAGGGCGACGGAGTCATTCGCATCGGTGTTTACTCTGATTCGCATCAGAACTACAAGGCTACGGACAAAATGGCCTATCAGATGAATCAGGCCACCGATCTTGATTTTGTAGCAGGTTTGGGGGATTTCACCAACTCTGCCTACAACCTGGAATACGATGAATTTATGGAAGCCATCGGGCGCCTGGATCAGATCAATATCAATGCGGTGGGAAATCACGATTCCATCGGGGCAGGCCCGGAGCTTTATCGCAAGGCTTTTGGCAAATCGAATTTCTATTTCGAGTCCGCGACCTACAGATATATCTTCTTCAATTCCAACAACCTGGAAAACCCGGCTGAATTCGATCCGCGGTGGCTTAAGGACCGGGTGGATGAAACCGGCAAGAACATCATGATCTTTTCGCATGTGCAGTTGCGCGATAACGAGCGCTATTTCAACGACGATGCCACGATTCTGGGTTATGTGATCGAACACCCCAGAGTGAAGGTGATTTTTAATGGTCACAACCACGTCTATGATCTGTCGAAAGATCACGACACCATCATGATGCAATGTGGGCGTGTTGCAGGGGATGATGGCACCCATTGGCTGACGATCACCGTGCAGGGCGGACAGTTCTGTGTGAAACGTATGGATACAGGAGTCACCACATGCGAAAACATCAAGTAGGTCTTTTCGTGGCGATGTTGCTGCTGGGTCTTTCGGCGCAAGCCGGAGACTGGCGTGCGGTTGTGGAGCGAGCAGGCTTCATGGGTACAGTGGCGGCGGGCTTTAGTTACGAGTGGGAGCCTGAACATGCGGTGGATCTGTCCCTGGGGGCTTACCCGCTGGATGATCAGACCTATTACCAGACAAATTTTGTCTATCGGTATTCCCGCTGGACCAGTCCGGTGGGGGAGGACATGTGGCGGCCGCTGCAGTTTGGCTTCTTCATGGCGTACTCTCTGGATCAGGAGCATTACTTTATGAAGTCCCCGGATAAGTATCCGTATCCGGAATACTATGACTGGACCGCTCTTCGTTATGGACTGGAGTTTGGAACAACTTACACCTTTATGCCCAGCCGAATCGGGCTGGCTTATCGCATTCGTATTTTTGATAATGGGGTGATTGCGTTGTTCAATAATTCCAATCGCGACCTGCAGTATTACGTGTCTTCAGGATTCTCGCTTCAGTATTTGTTTTAGAAAGTGGCTGAAAGGTTGACAGATTTTTTGTCTTTCAGCCGGGACGTCCTGTTTAAAAACGAGATTCGCACGCAATGCCACGATCCGATTGAGAATTAATCCTTTTCACGAAAAAAATTTGTCAGAATGGATCCAGGAGATTCCTCATGGATCAAAGAGCCGCGCCAGTTCTGGGCGCCATAGATGACTGCATCGAAAAGTTCGCCGCAGAAAGAAAGCAGCACATTGCCCCCTTCATTGAAAAGCATTTTTCCGTGTCTGAAACAATCCGGATTCAGAAAAGGCATCTGCCTCTGGATCTGCTGTTAAGTCCGGTGAATGCCCTCTGGTCGATTCCCTATCTGATGCTAAAAAAAGCTGTAGAGACTTCCGACAAAATGGGCTGGCCGGCGCTAAATCCTCTGATCGACATTCTTCCGGCAAGTTTTAAAACGGGCTATCAAAAGGACATCGAAAAGCTGATTGCAACAGAACTTGTGGGTGAAGACATCCTGATGGACTGTCTGCGCAAGGATGCCGTGCTGGGGCCGATGCTGGCGTCGGGGGCGGTTGAGCTGAATCAACGCAAGATCCGCAGTGAAGTGCTGAAAGAGATTGAAAAGTACACCTCCAGTCAGGCCATGATCAATGATATCTGCAGTTCTCTTCTGACTCTGGCGGCAGGATGGATTTATTTCGGAGACAAATCGCTGGGGGTCATGGGAATAGGAAGCAAGATTGCCCGTCAGATGGCCCGCGAAAAGGCGTCGTCGAACTTTTTCCTGGGTGAAAAAGTGGGGTCGGTGTTTTATGGAGTTTTTCCTCCGGCGCCCACAAATACCCAGGTGGTGCTGGCGACTCTGGCGGTGGGAACACTGCTGACGGCCTGCAGTTTGGTGGTCAGTGTTTTGAGTGACCCCGCCCGCAAACGTTTCGGCCTGCATGATAAAAAGCTTCATGCTCTGGTGGACAATCTGGAGGAAAGACTCTTTATTGCCTTAAAAAAAGACCTGAAGAGTCATATCCGCCAGTCTGCCCCCATGAAGCAGGCAAGTTGATCAGAAGTATTTTTTATGTTCGATGATCAGGCAGCGGTTGGAAACGACTTTGAGACCCGCTTTTTCAGCGCGGGCTTCCGCCTCGGGGTTGGTAATCCCCAACTGCAGCCATAACACTTCCACTCCACCAACAGCCAAGGCTTCATCGACGACTTCGTCGATGCGGTCCGAACTGCGAAAGACATCCACAAACTTGCGATACTCCGCCGGAACTTCAGCAAGACTGTTATAGATTTTAAATCCTCCGGCTTCATGTTTTTTGGGGTAAGTTCCCACCATGTCCCAGCCATGGTCACGCATGTAAGCCGGAACATAGTGGCTGGCTTTCGTGGCATCAGGGCTTAGACCATAGACGGAAAATTTTTTGTACTTTTCCAGCAGGGCTTTGAATTCGCTGTCTTTGACATTCATTAGGGCACCTCGGGTTGTATCCATTATGTTCAGCGAGCGACGCTTTAAGTTCAAGCATTCAGAGGGAATTTCGTGCAATAACAGCATGCAATCTCTGTGCGTACTTTGTTTTAATCAAACATCTTGATTAAGTTTATCGATTTTTAAAATGAACTGCCCTGAGCTACATTGGATTTATCAGGAGGCAGAAAATATGAAATGTCCAAACTGTAAAGAACCAAATCTGGTGATCTCTGAACGCAAAGGGATTGAAATTGACTATTGCCCTGAGTGCCGCGGCATCTGGCTGGATCGCGGCGAGCTTGATAAGATCATCGAAAGATCCGCAGAATACGAGGCGGCTCCAAAACGCGAAGAGGTTGTTCAACATCAACAACCCCCTCAATATCAGCAGCAGCATCAGCAGCCCTATCAGTATCAGAAACCTTACAAACGCAGAAAATCATTCCTGGAAGAACTGTTCGACTAGGACTTCTTTTCCGTAAGGAAGTAAGCAAAGGCGAGGGCTGGCATCAGGAACCCCACCCACGATGTCAGCTCCCAGCCGCCACGGGCATACGCCCACGCACCCAGTGTAGATCCCACCGCTCCTCCCACAAAAATCGTCGCGATAAAGAGTCCGTTCAAACGACTGCGGTATTCCGCATTTAGTGAGAAAATCGCTCTTTGACCCATCACCAGGTTGGCGGTGATGCCTGCATCCAGCAGGATTGCGGAAATCACCAGCGCGGCCAATGAAGCCGTAGAACCACCGTCAAAGAAGTGACTTAACAAAAATGAAAAGGCCGAAACCGTCATGGCAATCATGGTCGCTATGCGGCTGTGACCTTTGTCGGCGGCTTTACCGGCAATGGGTGCAATCACCGCTCCGGAAACTCCGACCAATGCAAAGATCGCAATGGCTGACTGGGACAGGTTGAACTTCGGCCCGGCCAGCAGCAGGGGACTTGCGGTCCAGAACAGACAGAATGCTCCAAACATAAAGGCCTGATAGGCGCCACGACGGCGGACCACCGGTGTTTCAACAAACAGTCTTCCCATGGATTTCAGCAGATCAAAATAGTGGATGTTTTTATTCTCGGGATGACGTTCCGGCATCACTTTATAAAGAATGATGGCAAGGACCGTCATCAGTGCGGCAGACAGAACAAAAACCGCATGCCACGAAAATAAATCCGTCAGCAGGCTTGAGACCGGACGGGACAGCATAATCCCGATCATCAATCCGCTCATCAGGCTGCCAACGACCTGACCTCGTTTTACTTCCGGGGCAAAGTGCGCCGTGTAGGGCACAAGAATTTGCACGGTCGAAGCCCCAAGTCCGGTGGCGAACGCGGCGATAAAGTAAGGCGTCAGTTGCGAGGCAAACGCCAGGCCCAGAACACCCAGTACTGCAATCCCAATCATGGTCAGAACCAGACGGCGATTTTCGATGATGTCACCCAAAGGCACAATCAGCAAAACTCCCAGTCCATATCCGATCTGAGTAAGGGTCACGACAAGACCGGCAGCGCTGGGATCCAGTCCCAAAGCCTGACTGATCATGGCGGTGATGGGTTGAGCATAATATAAGTTGGCAACAATGATTCCGACGGCAGCCATCAGAAGCAGGACCAACCCGCGAGTTAAAGTCGGGTGTACAGTGTCCGTTTTCATATTTCCGAAGCTACGCCTGTCTATGCGATTGCGCAAGGTCAGTGATGAAAGCCGACTTGTGCTCGGTATTCACTAAGGATTGCTAAATGGATTATTGATTTCAAGTCAAAGATCAATTGCGGTTTTAGGTCTGAATCAGCAACAGTGAAAATGTTAGATTAGCCTTATCAAAACGTATCTTTGATGAGGAGAACTCTATGAAAATGCCACAAATCGGACTTGGAACCTTTCGCTTAAAAGGCGCCGACGCCGAAAACTCAGTAAGAATGGGACTGGAGCTGGGCTATCGCCATATCGACACGGCTCAGATCTATGACAATGAAACCGAAGTGGGGAAGGTGCTGACAGAAAGCGGGATACCCCGCGCTGACGTGTTTTTGACCACCAAAATCTGGACAGAGAATCTGTCCAAAGCAAGTCTGATTCCAAGCTTGAAGGAAAGTCTTCAGAAGCTGCAAACAGACTATGTGGATTTGGTGTTGATTCACTGGCCATCTCCGGAAGGAAAAGTTCCCTTGGCCGAGACTTTGGAAGCCCTGATGCAGGCAAAGTCCCTGGGGTTGAGCAAAGAGATCGGGGTTTCCAACTTCCCGATCAGTGAAATGAAGAAGGCTGTTGAAATTGTCGGGGCCAAGAACATATTCACCAATCAGATCGAGGTTCATCCGTATCTGCAAAACCGAAAGCTGGTTGATTACCTGCAGTCGGTGGGTGTGACCGTAACGGCCTATATGCCGCTGGCTTATGGGAAAGTCATGAAAGATGAAACACTGCTGAAGATCGCAAGCCGACATGGAATGACACCGGCGGATGTGGTTTTGTCCTGGCTGATGGATCAGGAAATGGTGGTCATTCCCTCTTCGACCAAAAAACAGAATCTGCAGGCACGCCGGGGGCTTTTGACTGCGGAAGAAAAAGAACTGATTGCCAGCCTGAACTCGGGGGAACGACTGGCGAATCCGGCTTTTGCGCCGGCGTGGGATTAATGCGGGTTCTTGCCTCGCTTACATGATCCGCAAAAGATCTTCCAGGCGGTTGTAGCTTTCGCTAAGTCCGCGGTGCATGCCTGACTGTAAAACCATATCTCGCGCAGTTTTGGATTCGTAGCGCAAGACCACCGTGTGCAGCGTGGTTTTGCCGTCTTCGGTCAGCGAAAGGTCATTCAGGCCCTCACCCGGATACCAGGGCTCATCGAAGAGCTCGGTGGTTTGCAGATGGTCGGGGCGGTGAATCTCTTTTACCACTCCGTGCATTCCCATTTCGCGGCCGTCCTCGTGGCGCCACAAATAGTGGTATTGGCCTCCGGGATGGGGATCCAGAGTGCAAACGGGCAGGGTCCATCCTTCCGGGCCCAGCAGCCAGCGTTTCAAATATTCCGGTTTCGTGTAGGCATCAAAGATTTTTTCTTTAGAGGCTTTGAATGTGCGGGTGATGACGATATTGCGGTCACCTGCGGGTACGACTTTTAAATCGTTCATGCGTCCTCCTATTTTGGCGGCTCTTCTCCAGAATAGCTGACAATCTCCCAGACATGTCCGTCCAGATCCTCAAAACTGCGGCTGTACATAAAACCATAGTCCGTGGGCGGCCGTGGGGACAGGCCTCCGGCTTTTTTGGCTTTGTCGATCAGCGCTTCCACCTGTTCTTTTGAATCGACGGAAAAGCAGGTAATGACTTCAATGTTCTTACGGGCATCCATGATGGTTTTGTCGGTGAAAGTCTGGAAGAAGTTTTCATCCAGAAGCATGGCGAAGATATCTTTTCCCATGACCATGCAGGCGGCGCTGTCGTTGGTGAACTTCATGTTGTATTCAAAACCCAGCTTGCTGAAGAACTCCATGGATCTTTTCAGATTCTTGACAGGAAGATTCACGTAGATTTGCTTAACCATGCATTTCTCCTTCCAGAACGGGCCTGGTTCCATATATTGTTATTAACGTGGCAATAAGTCTCAAGTGACGATGAAGGAATACATAGAAACATAACGGAGGAATCACATGGCAAAATACGTAGATGGATTTGTACTGACTGTTCCCAAGAAAAACATGGCACAGTATCGCAAGATGGCGATGCAGGCCTCAAAAATCTTTTTGAAGTACGGGGCGCTGGAATACAAAGAATGTGTCGGCGATGACATGAATATCGAATGGGCGCTGCCATTTCCTAAGCTGACCAAGGCAAAATCCGATGAAGTGATTGTGTTTTCATGGATCACCTACAAATCCCGTGCGGCTCGGGACCGTGCGAACAAGGCCATGATGAATGATCCGAAGATGAAGGACATGCAGCCGGATAAAATGCCATTTGATATGAAGCGCATGGCCTACGGCGGCTTCAAAACGATCGTGGATAAATAGGTTCGGAAAGTCTATGAAAACGTTTGGAATAATAGTTGGTTCCCTGGTGGCATTGATTCTGGTGCTGGGACTTCTGGCACCCAAGGACTTTAAGGTCAGCCGTGACATCATTATCGATAGGCCCCAGTCTGAAGTTTACGCCTATGTGAAACAACTGAAGAATCAGAACCTGTGGAATGCCTGGTTTCTGAAAGACCCCAAAGTTAAGATGGAATACCAAGGCGAGGACGGGACCATCGGTTTTGTCGCTTCCTGGGAAAGCGCGATGAAAGAGGTCGGAGTGGGTGAGCAGGAGATCAAAGGTCTTTCTGAAAACACTCGCGTGGACACCGAGATCCGTTTTAAGATCCCGATGGAAGCCAGCTTTGATTCTTACGTGACCACGGAGGCTGTGGACGCCGGTCAGACCCGCGTCACCATGGGAATGCATGATGAGATGTCCATCCCCATGAATGTGATGAGCTTCCTGTTTAACAAGATTTTTGGCGGCGAAGACCATATCATCCGGGACATGGATCAGAGTCTGATAAATTTGAAAACACAGCTTGAGCAGAAATAAGGAGAGAGAGTTTTATGCGATCTAAATTGGCAACAGGTTCCCGTTATTTACTGGGTTTGATTTACTTTGTTTTTGGATTGAACGGCTTTTTGCAGTTCATTCCCGCACCACCAACAATGCCAGAAGGGGCGATGGCCTTTATGGGGGGGATGATGGCGGCGCCTTATTTTTTCCCGGTATTGAAAGGCACGGAAGTGATCTGTGGAGCTTTGCTGCTGAGTGGATTTGCGGTCCCGCTGGCTTTGGTGATTCTGGCGCCAATCACTTTGCAGATTTTCCTTTTCCATTCCTTCCTTACGCCGGGTCTTGAGAATGTCATCATGCCTGTGGTGATGATAGCCCTGCATGTACTGGCAGCCACTGGATACTGGAATCTTTATAAGCCATTGTTTAAAAGAGGCTGAGGTCGTGGCGGGCTTTTTCCCGTCAGGCGCAGCACTTCTTTGACAATGCTTTTGATCGGACTGGGTTTGCTTAAATGCTGCTGGAAACCGGATTCCAGCGCTTTGCGAATGTCTTCGGTGCTGGTATACGCCGACAGGGCAATTGCCGGCAGGTGACGGTTTCGCGGGCCTTCCCAGTCCCGCAATGCCCGAATCAGTTCATATCCGTCCATCTCAGGCATGCCAATATCTGAAATCAGAATATCAAACTGACCTTCTTTTAACTGAGCCAAGGCTTGTTTCGGTAAAGACGTGTCAGTCACCAGAGCCCCTTCCCGCTGCAGCAGGCGTTTGATCAGCACCAACGTGTCCTCTGAGTCGTCCACCAAAAACACCCGCAGCCCCGACAATGATCCTTTTGCATCTTCGTCGATGAATTGCAGCTTTTCGGTGTTTCCACTTAAGTTCATTGCCGGAGCCTGCGTGGCTTCCATCGAAACCAGCGGCAACTGGAACCTGAAGGTCGCACCCCGGTTTTTTCCACCACTGCTGACTTCGATGCTGCCGCCGTGAAGTTCGGTCATATGTTTTGCAATCGAAAGGCCCAATCCCAGTCCCATGCGCTTGCGATTCATGCCGGAATCCTCCTGCCAGAACTTTTCAAACATATAGGGAAGATTTTCCGGTTCAATGCCCTGACCTGAGTCCTTCACTGAAACACTGAATTGCGAGTCGTACTTTTGGCAATCCACGTGAATATGACCGCCATGAGGTGTGAACTTGATGGCGTTGGAAAGAAGATTCCACAGGATCTGGCGGAATCGATCCGGATCGACCACGGCAGGCGTTGCGGCTTCGCTGCAGGTGAATTGCAGTGAAATGCCCTTGGCATTGGCGGCGGTTTCAAGGGATTCCATCACGGATTGAATCAGCTCCTGTACAATCACTTTCTTCAGGCTTAATTTGGTCTTCCCGGTGGTGATGCGAGAAATTTCCAGCGTGTCGGAAACCAGGCGTATTTCGTGATTCAGATTTCGCTCAATGGCCTCCAGCGCATCGTGATATTCCCGTGACAGGGGATCTGAGCCTTTTAAAAGATCCAGGCCCCCTTTGATGATGTTCAGCGGGGTGCGCAGTTCATGGGACAGGGTCGCCAGAAAGTCATCTTTCTTTCTGTGGGCAGTGTGAAGCTGCTGAATCCGCTCTTCCAGCTCTTTGTGAAGGGCATTGCGGCTCATGGCGATGGAAAGAGTGTTCACCAGGGACTGGACGAAACGGACCTCCTCTTCGGAAAAGTGGCGGATGGACCTGTTCATCAGTAAAAGCAGGCCAAACTTCTGGTCTTTCTCAAGTCCCTGCACTGGAACAATCAGGCAGGAGTTAAAGCCCTCTTCCCGCAGGTCCCGGGTAGAAGATAGCTTCATCGCCAGATCTCCATCCAGCAAAAGTTTCGGCGTGCGCAGATTCCAAAAGCTGGACCGGGCGAATTCTTCTGACATTTTTTCTGAATCACGACGGATCATTTCGACAGCGGAAAGTTTCAGGCACTTCAGGGCGCTTTGCCTTAAGTGTTCGATCATCTGCTCGGGATAGGCCTCGGTCATGACAAATTTCGAGAAATCAAAAAGAATCTGCATCTGCTCGAACTGCTGTCGCATCAGCACTTCGGCGGATTTTCTTTCAATGGCGGCATAGATTCCGCGCACCATTGCTTCGGATGTCAGTTCCGACTTGCAAAGATAGTCCTGCGCACCTTCGTGCACTTTTTTGAGGGCGAATTCCCGGTCTTCCAAGGCAGACAGGATGATGATTGGGGCATCCGGCAAAATGGCCTGCATACGGGGCAGGGTTTCATCCAGGTCACTGTCCGGCAAACGCAGGTCCAGCAACACCAAGTCATATCTTTTGGTGTCTATCAGTTGAAGAGCGGTCTTTAGCATCGCGGCGCGATCCAGGGTGATTTCGGGAACGTCCTTCACACGGCGAATATAGCGCGAAATGATGAAGGCGTGTTCATCGTTGTCCTCCACCAGCAGAATATTCAGTGGCTTCAGGGGTGACATCACGGCTCCTTTTCGGCCTCGGGCTTGGAAATATTGCGATTCCAAACGCCCCAATAGGTGGCCATGCTTTCCACCATTTTCTTAAGATCATCGGCTTGCAATGGCTTTACCAGATAACTATTGGCGTGCAGATCGTAGGCTTTCATTTTGTCGACTTCTGCATCTGAAGTGGTCAGCACGATGATGGGAATTTTGCGAAGCCGCGCGTCGTCTTTCACCTCGGAAAGAACTTCGTGTCCGTCAAGGCGGGGTAATTTCAGATCCAGCAGGATGATGTCCGGCTTTTCCCGGTGCTCATAGGGGGTCAGGCCGCGCAGATACTGAAGTGCCTGCACGCCGTCGCTGACGCGGTCCACTTTGTGGACGAAGGATTCTTTCTTCAGGTTTCTCATGACAATCAGGGCGTGATCATCGTTGTCTTCCACCAGAAGAATTCTTAAAGGGTGTTTGGCATCATGACTTGGCTGCATCGAAGACTCCTCGCTCGGTGAAGAATTTTGGGAAGGCCAGCCAGAATGTGGCTCCTTCATTTTCCCGCGATTCCACCCAGGCGCGCCCACCGTGCAGTTGCATGATTCTTTGCACGATAGCCAGCCCCACGCCTGTTCCTTCTTTCGAGTTGTCCAGACGCTGAAACAGTCCAAATATTTTGCGATGATAGGCCGGGGCAATCCCCGGGCCGTTGTCCTTCACACCCACCAGCATTTCCGTGGGCGCATCCTTCGTCAGGATTTGGATTTGCGGATTGGGATTCTCGGTTCCGTATTTCAGGGCATTGGTGATCAGATTCTCCATCACCTGATACAGGCGGCGACGGTCGCCGATCACTTTCGGGAGTTCGACGGGAACCTGCACATCTATTTTGCGGTCGCTGAAGCGGTTTGAGAAGTTTTCCAGAATTTCATTCAGGATGTCATTCATACTGACGTCACTTAGGTTCAGTTCCATGCGGCCGGCTCGGCTTAATTGCAGCAGATCGTTGATAAGTTCCTGCATGCGCTTGTGGGCTTTTTCCAGACGGTCGATGGAATCAGCGACATCATCCATGTTGCCGCTTTTAATATCTTCTTTGATGAATTCAATGAATGAAGAACTGGTCACCAGGGGTGATTTCAAGTCATGGGAAACCGTGTATACGAATTGTTCCATCTCCTGATTCTTCTGCTGAAGCTCATCATAGGCGTGTTTCAGACGGGTTTCGATCGTCTTTCTTTCCGTGATGTCGACGATGGAAGCAATCGCATAGTTGCTGTTGTCGATAGTAATGTGGTTCAGTCCGATTTCCACCGGAATTTCTTTACCATCCTTGCAAAGTCCGCTGAGATCACGCCCCGCCCCCATCTGGCGTTTGGCCGGGTTTTGCATGAAGCTTTCGCGATGTTTGGGATGGTTGTGCCGCGACCCCATCGGTACCAGTCGTTCTATCGCCGAACCCTTGAGTTCGCCGGGATTGTATCCGAACATTTTTTCCATCTCTGCGTTGCACAGGACGATGAATCCGGCTTTGTTCACCATGACGATACCTGTGGGCAAAGACTCGATGATGGTTTTAAACCGGTTCTCATGCTCGAAGGCTACAGTTTCCACACATCCCCCTTTATTCCTAAGCACAATTTCAGTTTGTTTAGGCAAAAATGCGGACGCAATATGTTTAATCACAAGTGTGTTTTCACAGTGGATTTTTCTTTAGCACCACTTAGCGGTTCATTTTAGCAAAGCACGCGAATCAACTTTCTCTTTCGTTTAATTTCGCTACCTTCTGGCTGTGAAAGAATTTTCACCAACGCAGGATTCAAGGAGGATGATATGCGTTTCTCGAAGTTAATTCTGACTTTGTTTTTAGTCACAGCCACATCACTGACAGCAAAAGGCTTCGTGATGACAGATGCGCAATACGCGCCCTTGCACGATGACCCACAACCCCCGGGATGGTCCGCCTGGACAAGCGTTGGCGGGGTGGGCACTTCAGATCCCGCCAGTTGCTCCCGCAGCAACTTCCGCACGGATCTGTTCGTGCGTGGTACAGACAATGCTCTTTGGTATCGTCACTGGAACGGATCCAGTTGGGGTTCTTGGACGTCGCTGGGGGGTTTCCTGACGTCTTCACCCGCGGCGGCTTGCTGGGGCCCCAACCGCATTGATGTCTTCGTGCGTGGCGGAGACAACGCTCTTTGGCAGCGCACGTTCCGTCACGGAGTGTGGCAACCGTGGGTGTCGCTTGGTGGCTTTCTGACTTCGGGCCCAGCCGCGGCCACGTGGTCGGGGGGACGTCTTGATGTGTTCGTTCGCGGTGGTGACAACGCCCTCTGGCATAAGTGGTTCACTGGGGGAGCTTGGTCTGGATGGGAGTCGCTGGGAGGAGTGCTGACGTCAGATCCTGCTGCGGTCTCTTGGTCCAGCGGACGGATTGATGTGTTTGTGCGAGGAACAGACAACGCCCTTTGGCACATCTGGTATTGGGGAGGCTGGTCCGGATGGGAATCCCTGGGCGGAGTTTTAACTTCGTCACCGGGGGTTTCATCATGGGGTAATGGCCGTCTTGATGTGTATGTACGGGGAACTGACAATGCCCTCTGGCACAAGTGGTACAGCGGCGGCTGGTCCGCTTGGGAATCTTTAGGAGGCGTTTTAACCTCCGGGCCGGATGCCACATCATCTGCGCGAAATCGAACGCTGGTGTTTGTAAAAGGCACGGACAACGCGATTTGGTATCGATCGTGGAAACAGTAGAAATAAAAAGGCCGGGTTTTTAGACCCGGCTTTTTCTTTATTGTCCTGGCATCACATAGAGCAGATTTGCTCCCGGTCCCAGTGGCAGCTTCAGGCCGATCCACGCAAACAGCAACAACGACCAGAAGATCGTAAAGGCGATCGAGTACGGCAGCATCAGGGCGATCAAAGTTCCCAGGCGTGCTTTGGGCTCATACTTGTTCGCAAATGCCAGAATCAGCGGGAAGTACGGCATCAATGGCGAGATAATATTCACGACGGAATCCGCCACACGGTAAGAAGCTTGCGTTAGTTCCGGCGCAATTCCCAGCAGCATGAACATCGGCACAAACACCGGAGCCATCAGGGCCCATTTCGCTGAAGCACTTCCCAGGAACAGATCCACCACGCAAGTCAGAATGATGAAGCCAATCATCAGCGGGATGGCGCTTAAGTTCATATCCTTCAGAAGTTCAGAGCCCTTCACCGCCAGAATCAATCCAACGTTCGAGGAGTTGAACAAAGCAATAAACTGCGCGGCAAAGAAGACCATGACCAGATACGGAGCCATCGTTGCCATGGCGTCTTGCATGGCGCTGGTGACGTCAGTTTGGGATTTGAAGGTTTTTGCCGCAAAGCCATAGACCACACCAGTGGAGGCGGCAAGGAAGAACACCATCGGGATGATGCCCTTTAAAAACGGCGAATCCAACAAAGAGCCATTGGCAGGATTTCTTAAGAAGCCAGTTTCAGGGACTGTGCCCCACAAAACCAGCAGAGCGAAGATCGCAAACACAACGCCGGCCCACAGCAGACCCTTTCTTTCGTAGGCATTCAAAGACTCTGGAGCCGTGCGCTCGGCTGCACCTTTGTATTCACCCAAAAACGGCAGCGTGATCTTTTTGGCCACAAGAGTTCCCACACCAATGATGAGCACAGAGGAAACTGACATAAAGTACCAGTTTACCACCGGAGTGACGGTGTAAGCAGGATCGATGATTCGCGCGGCTTCCTGAGAAAGACCTGAAAGCACAGTGTCGGCCACACTCAGCATGAAGTTGGCTGCAAAACCCCCAGACACCCCGGCAAAACAAATTGCCAGACCAGCCAGAGGGTTCAGACCCGCACTATGAAAGGCCATCGCTGAAAGGGGAATCAACAGCACATAGCCGATGTCTCCGGCGGTGTGGGACATGATTCCGGCCAACAGCACCGCGGGCACCAGAAGCTGACGCGGGGACTTGATCACCAGCAGGCGCAGCAAAGCGCCCAGCAATCCACTTTTTTCTGTCAGACTGAAACCCAGCATCGCCACCAGCACCGTTCCTAGGGGAGCAAAGCCGGTGAAGTTTTTCAGCATGTCAGTCAGAACCATGTGCAGGCCCGATACGGAAAGAAGGTTCACCGCAGTGATGCTTTCTTTTTTGACCGGATGAATGGCCTCAACGCCCGAACCACTGATGACCGCCGACAGCAGAACCACCAGAATTGTTAATAACAGGAACATCAAAGCCGGTTGTGGCAGGGCGTTCCCCGCGCGTTCGACCTTTAGCAGAAAGCGATACAACGGTCCGGACTCTACAGTATTATCAGTACTCGACATGTGAAAATTTCCCCCTCAGGCGAATATCTTTTAATATTTGTAAGTACTTGTCACATATTAAAGACAAAGTAAGATGAGTTATGAGCGAAGTATTTTCAGAGAAGGTTCTTAAACTGATCAAAAAGATCCCGGCAGGGAAAGTGGCCACCTATGGCCAGATTGCGGCCTTGGCGGGAAAGCCTCAGGGATCCCGTGCTGTGGCGTGGTTGCTGCACTCGTGTTCGGAAAGTCATGATCTGCCCTGGCAGCGGGTGTTGAACTCGAAAGGAAAGATTTCATTTCCGCCGGGGACGAAGTCCTATCGGCAGCAGAAAAAGCTTTTGGTTTCCGAGGGCGTGCGCTTCGGCGAGGGTGACGTGATCGAGATGTCGCTTTTTCAGTGGAAGAAAAAACCGGTATCTGCGAAAGTTTCTGCCAAGAAGCCACGGATGTTTTCGTAATAAGTTATTTCGGAGTGTCCTATTTCGGAGTGTCCTCGCAAAATCCGCTCTGGTAGCGGGTTTTCAGTTTGTTTGTTTGCGCCTCTTTGGTCTTAATTAGGTCTGGAAACTGGGCTAAGGGTCTTTTCAGTTACAGCGCTGTTAACTAAGACTCAGGCAATGACAAAATACACAAACTTAAAAAGTGTCTTAAAGTCCTCGAATGAAAGTAAATTTCCCATTCGGTTTTTGCTGGTCTTGGCGGGTTTTTCCCTCGTGGTAGGATGTGCTGGTGCCTCTGGAGATGGGGAATGGGCTTCTGGAAATCCCGACAGCGCTCAAGGAGGCGTAACACCAGAGCCGGAAGTCCCAGAAGTCACGACACCACCATTGGCGGGGTTGTATTTTTCTTTCAAACCCGGCACCCAGACGCTGGCCTATGGCTTGGGTAAAACCTGGGATGGCTGTGACAAAGAAGCGATCGTTCGTGGCGGTTATGACAGCGACACGAAATGTGGTAACGGCACGGTGTTGCCTGCGTATGCTGAACATTTGAATAAACACTTTTTTGGCTGCGTGGAAAAAGGTTCTTTGGCGGCGGGGTATTCTCAACCGGACCGGGTGTTCATCCGTCACTGGGGAACTTATGTGAATCGCAACGCAAGAAATTCAAGCAGTCTCAGCATGCATGCCTATGCCCGTGCGATTGATATCGTGAAGTTTATTATTTATGACCGCACCGGCAAAGCAACCTCTGTCAGCACTCATGTGCGGGACTTTAAAGGGACGACGGCAAAGTTTTATAATGCTTTCCGCCAGTGCTGGAAGGACACGATGCCGTCGAAGTGTCGACCGGGGCAGCGGGAATACAGCGGCTCGATTGGTATTCCTGGGTCAGAACTGGGCGGGAACAGTTTGCACAACGACCATATTCATCTCTCATTTCCATTCTGTGCGGGGTAACTTATGAAAAAAATGATTTATACTTGGATGACTTTAATGGGGATCTCTTTGACGGCTATGGCGGCCACCGATGTGGTGGGCGAAAAGACTGTGGATCTAAAAGGGGGCGGCCAGGCCATGGTCACGACTCGCAAAGTCGGCGACAAGCTGGGTAAACCCTATACCATGGAGCTTCGCGTGAACTGCCAGGGCGGACGTATCGCATGGCAGGAGCTTCCGGTGAAGGATCAGGAGTCCGTCTGTGACGTGAAACCCCAATCGGCGAAACTGTCTGAAGATGGTAAAAACATCGTGGTTTTGATTCGGGAGACAGATGCTGATGAATTCAACCGTCTTTCCAAGCAGACTCCGGCGGGAATCCTGGGCGAAGTGGAGCCGCAGTGTAAAAAAGAAGCGGCCGAGTTCAAGTTCCCGGTGGAAAGTTATTGTTTGCGCTAGTTCCAGTCGAATCTGCCCCGAAGCTGTGATAGTTTGGGGGCATGAGTTCAACTTGTTGTGTATGCCAAAAGCCCAAAGCCACGCTTCAGTGTGGCTGTTGCAAAGAAGCGGTCTGTAAGAACTGTGCGCAGTTTCTGGAAGAGGGCCGCTTTTCCTTTATGACCAAGGTTCCGGAAATGCTTTCTCATGGAGCTTACTGCACCCCTTGTTTTGATTTCAAAGTGATGCCTGAAGTGGATGCCTACGATGCGGATGTAAAGGCCGCGCGTAACATCGCGGTCTTTTTCAAGGATCAATCCAAAGAGACTCGTCTGATGAAACGCACTGAAAAGCCGTTTAAGATTGTGGACTGCGAGGATCGTGACGAGACTTTGCTGCGACTGGCGTATTTTGCGGTTCAGGCGAAGTTTAATGCGATCATCGATGTGGAAATCACCTCCAGGAAAGTTCGCAATGGCGCTTATCAGACTCATCTTTGGAGTGGTACGGCCATTCCCACGAACTATACGGCCCGCCGTTAGGAAATGCATAGCCCCGTCCTGGTTTGAACGGGGCCCTTGCCCGGAACGCTCCATCACAACGTGCTCTATTGAACTGTAATCCACACATTGGCTTTGCCATAACTTCGCACCAGACGGTTGAAGACGTATCCGTTGTCCGGGTGCATGCGTATGCAACCGTGCGAAGCGCGCGTTCCTAGCTTAGACCAGTTGCCCTGAGGGGTGCCATGCAGGGCAAATCCTCCGGTGATAAAGACGGCATAAGGCATGTTACCTAGCCCCTTATAATCGCCACCGGGAAACTTGCTGGAGCTGTAGCGGTCATAAATGCGACCATTGGGATGTCTGTCAAAGTTGGGCGTTCCATAGCCGGCCATGCCGGTGGATACCAGCCATGATCCTCGCAGTGAACCGTTCACATACAAGTACATTCGCTGACTGGATTTCACCACCTGTGCCCAGACCGCACAGGTATTGCGAGTGCAGCCACCAAAGATGTTGACCAGTTCATCAAGATAAGTTTCTGGAAGGTGAGCCGATTGTCCGGTTTCTTCTTCATAAATTTTATCGAATTGTTCCAGCACTTGTTCGATGTTTGGGTCAAAGGGGTTGATCTCATCGATCACTGTGGGACTGCGTTTTTGCATTGTTTCGGTGGGCTCTGCCTGGGCAGTATTCACTGTCAAAAACAGCAGAGCAGCGATGGCTCCTGTTATTTGTTGTAGAGTTCTCATGCCACACCTCATTGGTTAGAGAGTTGGGATTTGTCCTCATTGTACTTTGTGGGGGCAAAAAATTGGTAATTTCCGTACAAGCATGGACGGATGACAGAGATATTTTCAGAGGGACAGACAGACGAAGGGAACCTTCATGCAAGTTCAGAAAGAGAACGACACAGAGGTCTGGTGTGAAGGATGGGGACAGAATGTGAGCATGTTGAATCTCTTCAACATGCTCATTAGCAGCCGGCTAGGACTTAAATGGCAAAGCGCCCAGGAAGTCTTTTTTACCAATCTCGACGCCATTGTGACGAAGGATGGAATAAGCTGTGGTGACATGGAAATAGATGTTCGGAATCGCGTGATGCAAAACATAATCTTCGCCAGTCAGATATTTTCCTTCCCAGCGCGGTTGGCTGATGTGCTTTTTATCTGCACCCTCAAAGTCCTTGGCGGAGACGGACTCAAGGAAGGCAATCGTGCTTTCAATGCGCGTCTTTAGTTCCGGCAAAGTTTTTTCCGTGTCGGGGTGGGAAGGCGCTTCTTTGCCTGTCAGGCGAGCCACACCCAGTTTCGCCGTGTCACAGGCGATCTGAATCTGACGAGTCAGCGGAAACTGATCCGGCGCCAGACGGGAGTTCAGCAGAACCTCGACGTCAAACTTTTTTGTCTCGGCCAGGTGGGCGCCTTTGTCCAGAATGGCAGAAAGATTTTTAAGGGTTTTGATAAAAGGGGGAACAGTCATTTCGTAAAGCATGGAAACCTCCGGTGAACAGTGCAGAAGAATTAGAGCAGAGGCTTTTCCCAGTGACAAGTTTCCTGTGCAGGTTAGACTCAAGTTTGAAACGGGAGTCAGGCGTTTGGATTTAAAGCAGTACCAGGAGCGTAAAACACAGCAGCAGAGCGGTCCTGCCATGAGACCCCTGTGTTATTCCTGTCTGCAGCCCGGAAAAGCCTGCTATTGCCATGCCATTCAAAGATTTGATCCTGGAATCAGCTTTGTCCTGTTGATTCATCCCATTGAAGTGCGCCGGCGTATTGCCACCGGGCGTATGACGTCGCTATGTCTGGATAATTCTCATCTTATTTCGGGTCAGGACTTCAGTGAAAATTCACAGGTGAATGCGCTGATCAAGGATCCGGCAAATCACTGTGTGATTTTGTATCCGGGGCCGGATTCCAGTGACCTGTCGGTGATGAATCAGACGGCGCGCAACAGCCTGGTGCCGGATGGAAAAAGGCTGACGGTGTTTGTGATTGATGGCACCTGGGCCACGGCAAAAAAGATGATGCGTGAAAGCCGCAACCTGCACGCGCTTCCCAAGATCTGTTTTTCCCCTGATAAGCCCTCGGGCT
Source organism: Bdellovibrio bacteriovorus (assembly GCF_002208115.1). Classification (NCBI taxonomy): domain Bacteria; kingdom Pseudomonadati; phylum Bdellovibrionota; class Bdellovibrionia; order Bdellovibrionales; family Pseudobdellovibrionaceae; genus Bdellovibrio; species Bdellovibrio bacteriovorus. The sequence goes on from NZ_CP020946.1 coordinate 269,620, forward strand.
TTCGCGTGCGCAAGCAGCCCAAGGAATTGTGTTATTCCACCATCGAGGCCGTTCATCAGACGATTGATCTTTTAGGTGGGGCGTTGGGTTTGGATCTGACCCGACGACGTCCGCATGACAACCTGCTGGACGTCTTTGATCTGATGGTGGAGCGTCAGTTGCTTCACCTGCGCCATGCGGAAGAAATTCACGGGCCTTTCAATTCACGTGATCTCAAGGCCCGTCACAGTCGTTAGTGAGTCACTTGCTTGGAAGCCAGGTACTCTTCGTAAGTGATGTGATTGTCGTAAACCACACCCTGATCGATTTCGATAATTCTGTTGGCCACGGTTTGAATCAGCTCATGGTCATGGGAGGTGAAGATCACTGTTCCCTTGAAACGGCTCAAGCCTTCATTGACCGCCGTGATGCTTTCCAGATCCAGGTGATTCGTGGGTCCATCCAGAATCAGAATGTTCGCACCTGACAGCATCAGTTTAGAGAACATGCAGCGAACCTTTTCGCCCCCGGAAAGAACTTTCGGCTGTTTCAGTGCATCTGTGCCGCCGAAAAGCATTTTCCCAAGAAATCCGCGCAGGAAGGTTTCGTCTTTTTCCGTGGAGTACGGGCGCAACCAGTCCACCAGGGTTTCCTCATCACCATTGAAATAGCGGGAGTTGTCTGTCGGGAAGTAGCCGACGGAGGTTGTGATACCCCAGTTGTAAGTTCCGGAATCCGCCTGCATTTCACCGGCGATGATTTCCAAAAGCAGGGTCTTTGCCAGGTCATTGCGGCCCAGAAGTGCGACCTTGTCGCCTTTTTTTAAAGTGAAGCTGAGGTTTTTAAGCAGCGTTTCGCCTTCCCATGTTTTGGTCAGCTTATCCACGACCAGAACGTCGTTCCCCAGTTCGCGCTTGATATCAAAACCGATAAACGGTTTTTTACGGGAAGAAGCCGGCAGATCGACGAACTCGAGCTTTTCCAGTTGTTTCTGACGGGAGGAAGCCTGACGGGATTTCGAGGCGTTGGCGCTGAAACGGGCGATGAAGGCTTTCAGCTCTTCAGCCTTGTCAGAGCTTTTTTTGTTCTGATCTTCGCGCAGGCGCTGATTCAGCTCGCTGGCTTGTCTCCAGAAGTCATAGTTACCGGTATAGGTGGTCACTTTGCCAAAGTCGATATCGGCAATGTGAGAGCAGACTTTGTTCAGGAAATGACGATCGTGCGAAATAACGATGACGGTGTTTTCAAAGTTCAGCAGGAACTCTTCCAGCCACTGGATCGCATAGATGTCCAGGTGATTCGTCGGCTCATCCAGCAAAAGAATGTCCGGGCGCCCAAACAGAGCCTGCGCCAGAAGGACCTTTACTTTTTCGCCGCCATTAAGCTCCTTCATCAGCTTGCCGTGCATCTCTTCCGGAATCGCCAGGCCGGCCAGCATCACGGCCGCTTCGGATTCAGCCTCCCAGCCGTTAAGTTCTGCGAACTCAGTCTCAAGTTCGGAAGCGCGCACGCCGTCAGCCTCAGAAAAATCCGGTTTTGCATAAAGAGCGTCTTTTTCTTCCATCACCTTGTACAGGCGCTCGTTCCCCATAAGAACGGTTTTAAGCACCGGGTATTCATCATAGGCATAGTGATCCTGTTTCAGGATTGAAAGGCGCTGATCCGCACCGATGATCACTTCGCCGGTGTTGGGTTCGATTTCTTTGGAAAGGATTTTCAGGAATGTCGATTTTCCAGCCCCGTTGGCGCCAATCAGGCCATAGCAGTTGCCGGGGGTGAATTTGACGTTCACTTCTTCGAAGAGTTTTTTGCCGCCAAAACGCAGACTTACATTATTCGTGCTGATCATCGGAAGGGTCCTTTTGAAAGCTGTTTTTTTACGTGTTTCAGGCGGGAAACGCAACCCTTTCCGGGGCCGAAGCCCGCCCTTGGAAAAATCTCCCGGTGAAAAAGGCTGGCCGTGTGCTCTGGGCTTGAAAATAGGGGGGCTTGGCGGCTTAATAAATGAATTATGTTTGTAGGAGGACTTATGAAGTTTGCAGCATTGTTGGCCCTGTTTATCAGTCCCTTGGCTTTGGCCGCCGAGACCGAAGTGAAAGAGTTTGATGCGAAAACCATTCACAGTTTCGATATCGAGAACCTGAACGGAAATATCAAAATTGAGGGGGGTCACGAGGAGAAGATCGTGATCACGGCTGAAAAGACCGATTTCACCAAATCCTGCCGTCTGGAAATCAAACAAAAAGGCGCGGACCTGGATGTGAAAGTTTCCCGCAAAGGCGTATTCAAAAAGTCGGACTGCACCACCCATTTCACCGTCCTTTTGCCAAAAGTGATTGAGCTGGAATTGAAATCGGGCTCGGGCAATATCGCCATCACCGGCACTAAAGGGGATATCGATTTTAAAATCGGCAACGGCCAGGTGACGATTGATGCCGACGTTCACGAACTGGATGGTTCAGCGGGGAATGCGGATATCAATGTGAAGTCCCTGACCGGTAAAACCGAGCTGAAAATGGGCTCAGGCACGGTGAAGGCCGCTTATGCCGCTTTGCCTGCCACGGGTGAGTTTGAAATCAAATCCGGCAGCGGGAATGTGGAGCTGACTTTGCCAGCCGATGCCAAGATTCAGACAAGCTTCATCTCTGTTGGCGGAAAAATGACCAACGAAGTGGGCGACACGCCGAATGCGGGATTCAAAGTGAAACTGAAATCGGGCGCCGCCAACCTGCATATCAAGAAGGCGCTTTAATCAGCCATGGCCAAAAGAGCACCCGTCGTTATCGAGGTTTTAAACAAAGTCACAGCCGCATCCGTGGAAAAACACACGGGCAAAAACTGGGATCAGTGGATCAAAATTCTGAATGAGCAAGGTGCAAAAAATCTTTCCCACAAAGAGATTGTGGCTTTGCTGGGAAAGAGGACTTTCAAGATGAAAGAGTGGTGGCGCCAGATTGTGACTTCGGGTTACGAGGTTCATATTGGCCGCCGTCAGGAAGGCCGCAATCAAAAAGGTGAACTGTCGGCCACGGTCAGCCGAACTTTCTATATCAGTGCCGACAAACTTTGGAAGCTTCTGGAATCCGCCGAAGGCCAGGCCGTCTGGTTAAAGCCATTGTCGTACTTCAAGTTCAAGGCCAAGAATGTTTTTGAAACCGAAGACGGCTATTTTGGGGAAATCCGCACGATGAAAGAGGGTGAACGCCTGCGCATGAGCTGGCAGGATCCCGAGTGGCACAAGCCCACGATTGTGCAGGTCTATGTGATGGGCCGGGAAGAGAACAAATCCATGCTGGCCTTCATGCATGACGGCATCAAAGACACCCGTTCCAAAGCGGCAATTCGAGAGCGCTGGAATGAAGCCGTCAACGCCCTGTCAGAGATGACGCCCGCGGCCCCAGTCAGAAAAAAGAAATCCTAACGAACAGTCACGTTCGTGCGATCCGTAATATATTTCAGCAGTGTTTCACGGCTGATGCCGCGTTCTTTCAACGGGCCCTGGGTGCTGATGTGCCCGGTTTCTTTGATCCAGCTTTTCACGGTTGAAAGTGTCGATTTGGAAGTCGGAACAAATCCCGCCGCCAAATCCAGGCAGATCCCCCGGGCCGCGCCGGCCTTGGGTGAATAGTCGTGGGATACAAAGATCCCGTTGTAGCGCCATTTGTTGTCGCGATCGATGTCAGGATAGACTTTACGGTTTAATTGCGCCCACACATCGCAGTACTCGGCATTGTTCATGTCCGAGCGCAACTGATAAGCAAAAGTCTGCACGGAATCCAGAATCCAGTCCGTCAATTCCGGCTGCAGGGCCGTTGCTAATTCGGAGCGGAGCTTTGTAAATTTCAAGGTACTGACACGAAGTTTTGGATCGAACAGGGCCTGGGGCACCAAGTCCGGATAGCGGGATCCGTTTTGTTTCGCCCAGATTTGCGTCGCTTCATAGTTCACGCAGGAATCAAAGAATGACACCGGCATATGACCCAGCAAAGTCTGATAGAAAGGCTGACGGCACGCTTTCAGAACGCGCTCTTTGTCGGTGTTGGTCAGGCCGTCGTCGCGGTCGATCTCTTTTTGGAATTTTTTTGAAACGCCGGTGTCACCGCAGTTTTTACTGGAGGTGTATTCCTGTCCGTCGTGCACCAGATACTTGATCAGGTTGTACTTTTCTGCGGATTTTTTCTTCAGCAGATTCGGACTAAAGCGGTAGGCCGTCACGCTTTCGGCGAAATCTTCAAAAGGGTTCGATTCGCCATAGCGGGAAACGAAAGGGTGACCCTGCAGGGCTTTTTTCTTTTCAACTTCAAAGCCGCCGGCTTTGGATTCTTTCCAGTTGCTCAGTTCCAGCCATGTCACGGAACGATCATAGTCTGAAAACTGATTGTCCGAATGGTTGTGGGCGATTTCGTGATAAAGCGTGTACTGACGCATGATCGAGGACTGTTCAGACCAGGAATCGAAAAGTTCGATTGAGGCATTGGCCAGAACTTTCCCGCCGTCATTGCCGTAAGAGGCCCGGGTGTAGCCGCGTTTGAACTTGATCAGTTGTTTGTTGAATCCAAATGGCAGTTGGTCCGGTTTCACCAGTTCGAAAGTGCGAATGACATCGGCGATCTCGCCAGCGGTGAAAAGGGAGGCGCTGGTAAATGAATAAGGCGAGGTGTTCACATCGAACCTGTCCATCAGGTAAAGCATCTGCGGACCAACATCTGCGCCGAAAATCTTTTGAGCCGCGCAAAGAGCCTTGTCACAGCCGGGCCCGATTTTAAACTCTTTCTGAAAGTCCTTGATCACTTTTTCCGGAGACGCGCTTTCGCGTCCCAAAGTCAGCAGACGGCTGAAGGCCAGAACCAGATGGGGGCGTTCATTGTTCAGGACAACCCCCGCGACCTCGTGGGTGCCGGCTTCATAGCCGTCTTCGACGGGAAGATTTTTATAGTAGCGCTGAATTTCTTCGGTGGTGACGGGCAGCTTTAAACGGCACACAGCGGACTTGACCTGGCGTTCGTTGGCGGCCCACCAGTCAAGTTCTTCAGCGGCTGGCGTTCGTTTGTGGGGAGGAAGAGGCACGACCTTGTCTGTCAGGAGTGAACTTTCATTCACCGGTGTTTTGGTCAGATGAGTGCATGCGGAAAGTACAAAAACGGCTGCCAAAATCAGGCGGGATAAAAACAAGCGTAACTCCTCAGAAGTAGATCCAATATTGTCTTTTCGGAGAAGGTCCGAAGGGCTTAACAGCGCCCTTCAGAAATCTCAAATTAACACAGGACTTTCAGAGAGGAATTCGCGATTAGAAACTTTCGAAGGTGCCTTTTTCGCGATTCTTGCGAACCTGAGGCACATTGAACACCTGGTTGTGGAAGGAAATGTAGAATCCCGGTTGCAGAAGTTTAGCTGACAGCAGGGCTTCGGTGACATTCTGAGCGGCATCGCTGTCGTCAAAACCCATTGGGATCATGGCGCCAGTGAAGACCACAGGAACTTTCGGTGTGCCGATTTCTTTAAAGCAGTGTTCGGCAGAAACGTGCATGGTGTCGGTTCCATGCAGAACGACGATCGGGCTTCCACGCTGCATTTGATCTTTGACCGTGGCAGAAATCAGGGCGCGGTCCTCATCTGTCATGTACAGGGAGTCTTTGCTCAGCAGGGGATACACCATGATATTGGTGTACGGCAGACGCATCTTGGAAAGAATGCGGTTTTTAATGCTGGTGCCTCTGTTTTCCAGAGATCCATCGAACTCATTATAAGTTTTTTCGATGGTGCCACCGGTGGTGATAATGATGACGTCTTGAATAGCTGTGCCCATGGTCCGAGATCCTATGTCAACTTTCGGAGGCTGGCAAGAAAAGCAAGAAAGCGGATGCTCGCGGAAAAGGCCCTGTGTTAGCATCTGAGTGCAAGCGAGGTGGATTATGGAAGCACGACTGACGATGATCACGCTGGGCGTTCAAAACCTGGCAGTATCCCGCGAATTCTATGAAAAGGGACTGAAGTGGCCCGTTTCATCAGCAAGCAATGAAAACGTGGTCTTCCTGCGCACCGGCGGAGTGGTTTTGGCACTGTTTCCTTCCGAGGAGCTGGCAAAAGACGCCGGTGTCGATCCGCAGGGCAGTGGCTTTCGGGATTTCACCATCGCGCACAATGTGAACAGCAAAGAGGAAGTGGCCAGAGTGCTGGCACAGGCTGAAAAAGCCGGAGGCCGCATAATTAAACCTGCCCAGGATGTGTTCTGGGGAGGTCATAGTGGATACTTTGAAGATCCGGATCGTTTCCTGTGGGAAGTGGCGTGGAATCCTATGGCGCCACTGAACGAAAAAGGCGAGATGCAACTGCCTTAGTTCGCCTGCTGTCCTACCAGATATTGATAATGTCGTATTCGCGAATCTGAGGGCCGTTTTCGACAACGGCCACGCCGCCGACCTTCTGATCCAGAAGTGCTTCGCCCAAAGGGCTGTTCGGTGTGACCACCTGAATGTTCTTTCCTTCAAACTGCACATTGACGCCGCCGCCTTTGGCAAGAATGAAGAAGAAGCTGGTTTTGCCGTTATGCTCAACTTCGATGACCGCCGAAGACGAAATGCCGTCGTTGGGTCCGAAGTCACGCACCGACAGGTGTTTTAGCAGCAACAAAACCTCTTCAATGTCGGCAATGCGCTTGGCTTGTCCACGCGCCAGATAAGAAGCCTCAAGGCCACGGGTGTCGTATTCGTTTTCAGCTTTGCTTTCTTCATTGGTGGCCGCATCGATAGTAGCTTTAACAGCCTCTTTAAGAGCAGTCATGTCCGCGACAAGTTGTGTGCGAATGGCTTCAATCAGTTTCTTTTTATCCAAGGGACACCTCTGTCGTCAGTATCGTCTTTTGTGTGGACACAGGCAATCGATAAAATAGAAGAGGGCTTGACGGGGAATCAAGCCCTCTGAGGGAAGGAAGAAGGATTAGTGGGACGAAGATGCGGACTTGTTGTCTTCGGCTGCGGAGCTTTTGGCTGCTAACAGCTTGTCGAAGAAACCCCCTTTTTGAGTTTGAATTTCAATTCTTTGGGCTTTCGCCACCGGAGCTTTCGGCAGATAAATGCTGAGAACTCCGTCTTCGTGATGGGCTTCAATTTTTGCGCCATCGACGGTGTCGGGAACGGTGAAGCTGCGACTGAAAGTGCTTAACACTTTTTCATCACGCTTTCGTTCGCCTGAGATGGTCAGAAGATTTCCGTTCATCTCGATTTGAATGTTTTCTTTTTTGAATCCAGGCAGATCAACACTCAGTAAGTAATGATCTTCGGATTCGGCCACTTCACATGTGGGTTTAAATAGACGCTCCTGATTCTCGGTGAAGGGGACCGCTGCAAGATTTTCAAACATACGATCCATCTCTTCAAAGATATTGGATGTCATTCTGCGAGTGGGCCAATAAGGTGTAATCAGTCTCATTATAAACCTCCTTTGCAGGTTTCGTTCTTACACTCTAACGATGTGGTGGCTTGTGCGACTGTCAAGTTCGGGGGATCAAAAATTTTTGCGCCAACCACAACCAAAGCTGTCAGATAAAGTGCAATCAGAAGTTCTTTAATAAGATGTTTTATTGAAAAAGAATCGGTTCGTCTCATGACCAACAACCTCCTTTCGTGGGTCAAAAAGAGGAACTTCAAATCAGTTTGTTGCCATAAATCTGGGTCCGATATTTTTGTTGTCAAGCTGCGTGCAAGTGCTTGTTATTTGTCAATAATTTTAGGACTCTGGATGAACGTGTTAGGATGGATCTATCTGTGAGGTCGAATGTGAAGGTGGCAATTGCCGGAGCCAGCGGTTTTGTTGGCAAGGCCCTGATCCAGGAACTGCAAGGACATCATGAAATCGTTGCGCTTAGCCGGTCCAGTAAAAAGGATTCGGCTGCTGGCATCGAGTGGCGGTCCTGTGATCTGTTCAGTCTGCTGGATGCGGAAAAAGCTTTGGAGGGCTGTGACGTTGCCGTTTATCTTGTGCATTCCATGCGCCCCTCGGCCCAACTGACTCAAGGGACCTTTGAAGACTTTGATTTGATTGTCGCGGATAACTTTGTGCGTGCCGCAGAAACCTGCGGAGTCAAACGCATCTTCTATCTGGGTGGCATGTGCCCTGAAAATTCTCAAGAAATGTCCCGGCACCTGCACAGCCGTCAAGAGGTTGAAGGTGTTTTTAAAACCAGTCGCATCCCCGCAACAATTCTGCGGGCGGCAGTGATACTGGGGCCTGAGGGTTCATCCTTTCATATAATGACCCGCTTGGTGGACCGATTGCCAGCCATGGTCTGTCCAAAATGGACCAGTACGCAAAGCCAGCCGGTGGCCTTAAAGGATGTTGTGCGAAGTCTGCGCTACTGTATTGAAACCGCAGAAACCCAGAATCATATTTATGATATCGGCGGTCCGGATGTGATCAGCTATCTTGATATGATGAAGATGATCGCGCGCATGCAGGGGCTTAAGCGGGCGCTGTTGCCAATTCCCCTTTTAAGCCCGCGACTGTCCACCTTATGGGTGTGCCTTGTGACTGGCGCCCCGAAAGCCCTGGTGGCACCTTTGGTGGAAGGATTGCGATCCACCTTGCTGGTCAGTGACAAGCGTCGACTGAATATTCCGGGATACAAGTTCATGCCGGTAGCTGAAGCGCTAGAAGAGGCGCTTTCTGAATTTACAGAAAAGAAGACGCCGCTGGCATTTCAAAAAAGCCCCCTGGGCAGCTATGAAGTGCGCTCTGTGCAAAGGCTGCTGATTCCGGAAGGGGTCACTGCGGATGAGGTGGCGCGTGCTTACATGGAATTCTTACCCAGCATGCGACCAGGCCTGATGAAGGTGGAAGTCAACGGACGCTGGGTGAACTTCTGCTGGAGTTTTCCGTATGTGCGCCTTTTAATTCTGGAGTATTCTCCTGAAAGAAGCTGGTCGCATCGTCAGTTGTTTTATGTGCGCGGGGGACTGCTGGCGCAAAAAACAGTGCGGGGGCGCCTGGAGTTCAGGGAAACCCTGGGTGGAAAGGCTGTTATCGCAGCCATTCACGAGTTCAAACCCCGTATGCCGTGGTTCTTGTACCGGTGGACCCAGGCATTGTTTCATATCTGGGTTATGCGTCAGTTCGGACTTTACTTGAATCGACCCAAGTCAGCGCGTTAGTCTTAAGTGCAAGGAGGCCCGCATGGCCAAATCAGATCATTCCAGCTTTATCGGTTATATTCTTTGGATTTTTGGTTTCATGGGCGCACACCGTTTTTATTTCGGCAAATCCATCACCGGGACCATCTGGTTTTTCACCTTCGGCCTGGCGGGCATTGGCTGGCTGATTGATATTTTTCTGATCCCAAGCATGAGCCGCAGTGCCCAGCGCAGTTATCGCAGTGGACGTGTGGACTATAACGTCAGCTGGATTCTGCTGACGTTCCTGGGAATCTTTGGTGTGCACCGATTCTATATGGGCAAATGGCTGTCAGGTTTGATCTGGCTTTGTACCGGCGGTCTTTTCCTGATCGGTTACTTGTATGACTATTGGACTTTGAATGAGCAGATTTCCGACGTGAACCGCGAGGCGGCTTAACCACGCAGCCCCCAGCGATCCCCAGCTGATCAAAAGCGCATCAAAGGGAACGCGGAAACGGTTTTCCGATTTAAAGAACCACACCGTCAAAAACAGCGAAAGCATCAGAAGAATTGTCGCTTTGTTAAAGGGTTCTTCTGACTTTCGCAGCACCAACAGACCCAGTAGGGTCAGTGGCAGCATGGCATAATAGAAAAAACTTTCCCAAGGATAGTAAAGTTCCTTGGTGGGGTTTGAAATGATCGGCCACAGTGGATTTCCCCACGCCAGATAGTAGATATATCTCATACTTGAAACCAGCACGGCCGGATTTTTAGCCACACACTTCAGACCTTCCTTCCAGAAATAGGCCTGATTGGTGAAAGGCTGATCCCACTGTTTGAATGTTCGTTCGTTGGTAAAGTGAAACAGCGGAGACATCCAGCGCGCGCCAGACGAATCGGCGTTGTCTTTGGACGGGCATTTGCCTTCGATAAAGTTTAAAGCCCCGGCCGTGGGTCCCAGCTGGGGTTTGCCATAGTGTTTCCACGTCCAAGCCATGTGGGGAACCACGATCAGCAGGCAGCCGATGGCCATCACCGTCACTTTTATAAATGCGCGCGTAAAGTGATGGCGTTCACGGTAAAGCAGCCACAGGCCCAGAATCGGAATAAAGAACGCATGATTGCCCTTGAAATAAAACGCCACGGCCAGAAGAAGCCCCATAAGGAAATAGCCGGACAGCTTTTCATTTTTAAAGGTCTTCATCATCAGCCACAGGAACAGCGTGATTAAAAAGGCATAGGCATTTTCCGCCATGTGGAATGTCGCAAATCCGGCAAGGGGAATATAGGTTGCGGAAATAAGAGCCGAGAAAGCCCCCGCCAAAGCGCCAAAGCGTTCCCGTACCATCAGATAAATTAAGACGACTGTTCCCCAGGACAAAAACACCTGGGACCAGTTGAAAAGCTCAAAACCGCCAAGCTGACGCAGCCACAGACTCCACAATGTGAAGCCGGCAGGCTGGAAAAGCTGGCTCAGGGTGTATTCACCGCGCATGATTTCCTCGCCGCGGTGAAAGTATCCTGCCATGTCCGAAAACAGACTGAATTCCGGAGGGGCTTTTATAAACACCAGCCAAAAACGGAATAAGAAGGCGCCGCCTAGAACAGCGGCGATGAAAGCCCGTTCAGCCAGAGGCACCGGCAGCTTCGTCATAAGCATCATCATCAAAGAGACCACAACCAGTGCCAGGCCCAGGGCCACGGGAAGATCGGTCCAGTCTTTTTCAAGCAGGACACCGTAGCTGTCGCCCTTGGTGCTACCGGCAAAGTGCCAGGTGGTTTCTTTGGCAAGGCTTGCACCCGTGTTGTTTAATTTGAATCCGGCCAAGTTATCACAGCGGGTGTTTAGATCCGTGGGTAAGTTCCAGTCGCCGTGCTGAGTGCTCATCTCATGCACGCAGTTCATGGTGCGAAGCTTAAGATGTTTCAAAGGATAGATCATCGGGGTGGTGGTGAACTTAACCCAGTAAAGGCCTTCGCGTTCGGGATTCATGTCCTGAAACTGAAAGCTCGCCAGGGAGTCCTGAACGGTGTTTAGATCCGGTTTGATGATTTCAATATTGTGGGCGCGAGGAGTCAGCAGAAACAGCCAGCTCATTGCCAGAGTGAAAAGGACAAGGCCCAGGCCGAAGAATACGTTGGATTTCAAAGAGTTTTTCATGGCTGGGGACTTTCTACTGAAAGGAACTCCCTGCCTTCAAGTTACGAAACCCTTAGTGAACAAGTCGTAATAGAGACGTGTTGTGGAAAAAGACCAACAACAAATACGGCAGGGTGGTGGTCACCAGCACGCCCCAGGGTTTTGGGTTGTGCAGGATATGCAGGCCTGAAATTACGAAAATCAAGGGGGCGAACACCACCAGCGTGGCCGGAACCGCGAAATTCAGCAGAAGAACGGCGCCACCGATGATCTCCATTAATTTGACCGTGGGCATGATAAAGCGGGTTTCAAGGCAGGCATTCACAAAGGCATCGATCTTGGGATCTGAAGGTGGAATCTTCACCCAGTGGAAGAAGCCGTTCAGGCCCCAGAAAAACATTTGCAGTCCAAAAATCCACCGGCAGACAATCTCGATGTATTCAATCATGCTGTCAGTGTAGCGGAAGGGTCCGGGCAGATCAATGCGGGATTCTTGCATGATTCTTACCACTGGACTTCGCCAAACCTCCAATTGCCATGAACCCCTTGATAGCTTTGGAAAAGACAGGGAGGTCGATGTGGATATGGAATTGGCGAAGGTGGATCGCGAGATTATTAACAACGAAGCTTATGATCATCTCGCGGACCGCTGGTACGAGGCGCAGGATGACCCTATCGCTCTTTTGCGCAACCAACACAAAGTGGAAATGCCGTGGATATTGGAAGCCATCCGCCGCAACATTGGTTACAAAGCCGAAATTCTGGATATGGGCTGTGGCGCGGGCTTTCTGGCAAATGATCTTGCGGCGGCCGGGCATAAGGTGACTGGAATTGATCTTTCCACCTCCAGTCTGAAGGTGGCGGAATCTCGTGATCTCACCCATTCAGTGCACTATCGGCAAGGGGACGTCTATCAGGTTCCTTTTGCCAACGAAAGCTTCGATGTGGTGGCGGCGATGGATTTGCTGGAGCATGTGTCTGATCCGCAACGGGTGATCGCCGAAGCCTCGCGGGTGCTGCGTCCGGGCGGGCTGTTCTTCTTTAACACCTTCAACAAAAATCCCCTGGCGTGGCTGGTGGTAATTAAGGGCATGGAGTGGTTCGTAAAGAACACACCCAATGATTATCACGTGTACTCACTTTTCATTGAGCCGAAAAAATTGAAACTGTGGCTGGAGGATTTTAGCCTGGATACCACTGAAATTCGTGGTATTCGTCCGGTGTTCGCTCAAAAAGCGCTGTGGCAGTTGATTCGCACCGGTGTCGTACCGAAAGATTTTAAGTTCACATTTTCACGGGCGCCTTTGATTGCGTACACGGGCTTTGCGAAGAAGTCGCGGGGATTCAATTGATTAACAAAAAGCAACTTGAGGAGCGATAAACAAAGGAATATAGATTTCGACATGAACGTTTCCACTCTTCTTAGATATTGCGGCTTGCTCTTGGTGGGCATGATGGCGGGCAGCTCCTTCGCCTTTGTTTTGGGTATGGGCCCGGCGATGGAGCAACTGTCGATCACTTCCTATATGGAATTCCACCGCTCGATGGAAACTCCGTTCAATATTTTCAGTCCATTGATCTATCTGCTGGCTATCGCAACTTTGGTGGCTAGTCTTTTTCAAATCCGCCAGTCGTGGAAGTCGATGGAGTTTCTTCTGATCGTGTTTGCGCTTTTGTGTGTGGTGGACGAGCTTCTGATGACCCGTTTTGGAAATCTGCCTTTGAATCACGTCATCAGTCAGTGGGATTTGATCGCTCCGCCACCGGATTGGATGGAGATCCGCTCTCAGTGGCTGCGTTTCATGTACATCCGCAGTGCTTTGCTGGTGTCAGGATTCGCACTGCTTTTGGCGTCGACGTTCTTTATGAAACGGTCTCCGGCTTCCCCACAAGATGTCTTTGCTGTCGCTTAGGCAGATTGATTCGGTTTGATCCATCTCCAGATATCTTCTGATTTTTTTCTTCGCCCTTTTTCAGGAAGCGCGGGATTTCTTTTTTTCCCGTGGCCAGATAATCTTCGGCCAGCAGGTCCTTGGCTTTTTCTTCCGGCCAATGCTGGCTTTCAGTCAGGTACACCAATGCCGATTCAAACAGGTTCAGTTGGGAAATACCGTGGGATTGGGCATGGCGCTTGGACATAAAGTCGTTGAAGTCATAGAACTGCCAGAAGAAGGACTTGTGTTCCTGCTCCTGCGCTTTTTCTTTCAGACTTTCGACGAACTTTTTGAACGTTCCGCTGTTGGCGTAAAGGTCCCAGTACTTGGCAAAACGATTCATCACCTGCAGGGTCGCAAAATCCATGGATTTGGTGCGCAGGATCTGGAACGGAGGATGATTGGAATAAACCATCTCCCATTCCATGTCGTGGCGGGCGATCGGGGCGCCTTTCAGGCGCTTCAAAATGCCCACCTGGATTTCGTCCGGACGAAGTTCCGCCAAAGTATCAAACCCACGCGCAAAGCTGTGAATGTCTTCACCAGGCAGACCCACGATCAGATCGGCATGAGTGTGCACGCCGGTTTCTGAAGCCAGGAAGCGGAAATTGTCTTTTACTTTTTCCAGGTCATTTCTGCGGCTGACCAAGCGAGCCACATCGGTGTTCCAGGTCTGGATGCCAATTTCAAACTGCAGGGCTCCGGCCGGGAACTTTTTGATTAATTCTCTGATTTCGGTCGGCAGGCGGTCCGGCACCATCTCAAAATGCAGGAACAGTCCCAAGTGCACTCGCTCCAGGAAGAATTCCAAAATCTGGGTGCAGGTGGTGGGACTTAAATTGAAAGTGCGGTCGATGAACTTAAACTGACGGGCTCCTCGGTCCATCAATTTCTGCATGTCCGCCAAAAATGCCGGGACGTCAAAGTTTCGAACCGCTTTGTCCAGGGACGACAGGCAGTATTCACAGCGGTACGGACAGCCCCGGGACACCTCGACATACAAAACCCGGTTCTGAATATCTTCGTCAGAGTAAAATTCATAAGGGGTTTTGATGGTTTTAATATCCGGCAGGATGTTGGTGACAAACTTTTGGGCCGGCAGTGTTCCGTCAGTCAGGAAGTTTTTGCAGAAGTCGCGGAACAGGAAGTCCGCCTCGCCTTTGATGGTGAAATCTGCGATTTGGCAAATCGGATTGGTTTCGGCTTCATGGCTTACTTCAGGTCCTCCAAGAACAACCAGGGTCTCCGGGCTGATTCTTTTTAGCAGGGACACCAGTTCCAAGGACTCCTGGGCATTCCAGATGTACACCCCCAAACCAATAATTCTTGGTTTCTGGCGCAGAAGAATTTCAGCAATATCGCGGGGATCCCTGGCGATCGTGAACTCCATGATTTGAGCGCGATTTTGCAGCTCTTCAAGATTGGCGTACAGATAACGCAGTCCGAATGAACTGTGTTGATAGGTGGAGTTCAGGGTCACAAGCAAAATGTCTGTCGTCATAGGGGGCTATCCTAATGCATGTTGAAAAAATAAGCGAATTGTCTTTGCCAACATGAGGACAATTTAGCTACCATTACTTTGCGGTAATGCTTTTTTCAAAGGATTGAAAATGATGAAAACTGCCACGATGGCTTTTGTGACGTTGGTTGCTATGACGGCAACAGCGCATGTGCCTACGCTAGAAAATTTTGAAACCAAACCTATTCTGGCGGATCTTAAGGACTTGCGCGCCCTGAACATCCCGGTATTGGCAAAAGATGAACGCATCGAAGTCGGTTACGCAATCGTGACCCCGTTGATGCAACAAAGAATTCAAGAACGCTCCCACCAAGTGGGTAAATGCGGCGGCTTTGAAGATCTGAGTTTGGATATGCATATCCAGGGCACAGGCTTTAACAGCATTTTGGATAGTCTTGCGGCTATTCAGGAAAAGAACGCCCTTTATGAGCGCGCTCCATTTGCAGCTTTGGCTCTGGAGAAAAACGGCCTCATCGAATCTGCGATGACCGAAGTCAGTGAAGAAAACCTGCGCAGCTATGTGACCTGGCTTTCCTCCTTCCCAAGCCGCAGCAACCGTGATGCGGATCCAAACCGTCACGTGGTGGAAATGAAAACCCGTCTGGAAGCCATGCTGGCGGAAGCGACAATCCCTTACGAGATTTCTGAAATCAGCCACACCTCCACCAAACAAAGAACTTTGAAAGTTCGTCTGGTCGGCAGCGAGCGTCCCAGCGAGATCGTCGTGCTGGGTGGTCACCTTGATTCCATCAATCAAAGCTGGGGCGGAGGCAAGACGGCGCCGGGTGCTGATGACAACGCTTCCGGTTCTGCGAATCTGATTGAAGCTTTGCGCATCATGATGACCAAGGCTCAGCCAAAGCGCACGGTGGAGTTCTTCTGGTACGCGGGTGAAGAATCCGGCCTGTTGGGTTCAGCTGAAATTGCCAAACAATACAAAGCTGAGAAAAAAGACGTGGTCGCGGTTCTGCAACTGGATATGACGTTGTTCGCGGGTTCCGGGGAACTGGTTATCGGCAGCATGACGGATTTCACCAGCGCTTGGCTGCGCGATTACCTGAAGGCGGCGAATGAGACTTACATCCATGCACGCATCGTTGATGACAAGTGCGGATATGGTTGCAGTGACCATGCTTCATGGAATCGTCAGGGTTATCCCGCAGTGATGCCGTTTGAAGCGACCTTCAGCAAAAGCAACAAGAACATTCACACCACGCGAGATGTGATTTCTCCAGAATCCAACTTCAAACACTCGGCTGCGTACACGAAAATCGCCCTGGTGATTGGAATGGATCTGGCTAATTCAACAGCAAGACAGCCTTACTAGCTGGTAGCTGAAAATTGAAATTGAAAGGGAGCCTGCTGGCTCCCTTTTTTTATCTAAATCTTCTCCAGACGTTTGATGGTCTTTTTCAGATCCTGAATTGTTTCATCTTCTTTTTCATCTTTTCTGCCCAGTAAGTACAAGGTGTGTTTCCAGTAGCCGGCTTTGGGACCCAGCAGGGTCAGGATACCGGATTGGACTTCGTCCATCACATAAGGCACCGGCAGGAATCCCACGCCGGCGCCGTCAACGATGGCTCGGCCCACGACGGACATGATGTCACTTTCAAAGACGACTTTTTTGCGGGCGCGGATTTCTTGAAAGAACAGATCCGTTTCATGGCGCAGTTTCATTTTGTACGATGGAATGATCAGTCCCCACGGAACCGCATTCAGAAACTCCACGGCCGATGTGTTTCTGGAGGTGCGGATTTTTCTTTCTTTCAGGTTCTTCGTGGACACCATCAGGTTTACCGGCATTTCGGCGGTGGCAAGTTCGGTGACATCGTCGGCATAGATGGGTTTGTTCGTCAGCAGCAGGTCGATTTCCCGGCTGCGCAGTTGTGTGACCAGGGCATCAGAAGGGGCCGAGCTGACGAAAAATATTTTCTCCACACCGCGCTTTTGTTCGCGAATCAAAGGTGCCAGCAAGTCGGCGATGAAAGGACGTTCCACCTGATCGCTGACGCCGATACGGATGCGCTGACTTTGTTTTTCTGTCGGACTTTTCAGGGACTCGGCAAAGTCGGCGGCGACATCGAACATTTTTTTACAGTAAGCAAACGTGCGTTCACCCTCTGGAGTTAAGTGAAGATTTCTTCCGCGTTTTTCGAAAAGCTTCTGATCGATGGAAGATTCAAGCACTTTGATCTGTGAACTGAGCGAGGGCTGACTGATATGCAGGTATTTGGCAGCATTGCTGACTCCACCCAGCCGGGCGGTTACATAAAAGTAGTACAGGTGATTGTAGTTAAACATGATACTAGACCTCCTAATAACATGGCTTTTTTGGAGCCCTTTTGGAACTGGTCTTTCGCTGCGAAACTGTAAGTGATGATCTCTACAGCGAATTTCTAAACAGGACCCCTTTAATATATAACTTTAACCACCTAATTATGTCTTCTAAATTATATATTTAACGAAATTGTCGATATGAACGATAATAGTCTCAAGAAGGAGGTAGATATGCAAACAGACATCTACTACAGAGACATCACTAAAACTGAAAATCTCGAATCTTACTTGTTGGAAACAGTCGAAGGGGCTGTGGGAGATTTCTTCAAGTATGACAGTGGTGCTCACCTCACAGTGCGGGTGGAAACCGATCGACATCGATCGCAGACTCGCAAACCCAGTTACGTGTGTGAGGTCATCTTGAAACCATCTCGCTCGAAAACAGTGATCAAAGTGGTCAAACGAGACGAGAATTTCAAGCGATGTGTAGCTAAGACCGTATCTGCTTTAAAAGGCGTTCTTAGCAAACGTTCCTCCCGTAAATCCCAGCATCGTCGTAATGATCCGATGTTGGAATTCCAACCTATGCCACTCGAAGGGGTGGCATAACCCAAAAGAATTAAGACCCGTCAGAGGCAAGGAGCAGCTTTATGAAAACTCATCTTCTGAAAAACCAAAGTGACGGCGAACTGGGTCGCAAGATCCGGGACCGCATCAAATGGGACAAAAGAGTGAGCTTGGCTGATCTGGATATCGTCATTCGTGACGGCGTGATTGTGGTCAGTGGATTTGTCGACACATCTTACAAGAAAAATGCCGCTTTGGAGGTCATCTCTGAGACGGAAGGAGTGTGGACGATCGAAGACCGTATCGTCGTTCCCGCGGATTACTACCGCTCAGACGAGGAAATCCAGAGTATCCTGGAGGCTCAGATCGATGACATGATCAAGATCGGCGGAGAGCACATCGAGGTGGTCGTCAAAGATGCCGTGGTCAGACTGGAAGGGGAGGTTTTCCGTCCACGTCTGAAAGCAATGGCCGTTGGCGCTGCCTGGGAGCTTTCCGGTGTTCATGACGTTGTTAACGCCATTGAAATCAAAGAGCCGCCAAGACGGGTTCCCATGACTGTAGGTTTTGAATTTGAAGTGCTGTTCCCTTTAAACAAGGGGACAGAGATCCTCGAGGACAAACTAAAGGAGGTCTCTTGATGAAAGTAGACACAACATAATGTGCGGTCCTTTTCCCATCCCTCCATGTGCAGGCGTCTGATTCAGACGCCTGTCATTTTTTTATGCCGAATCGGTTTTAGAACAGATAGCGCAGTTGAGCCGCTGCCGTGAACATATTGTACTTTTCCAGATTGCGGTCGCTTTGGTTCATGACGGTCGCGAGTCCTGCTGTGGGAATAAATTCCAGTCTTTCAGCCACGGGCATGCGGGCGCTGAAGTTTGCATAGAACATTTCAAGATCATCATCGATAGTTCCGGTAACTGAATCAGAGCTGAAGCTGCGGCTGTAAGTGCGCGCATAAGTCAGGCTGAAGTTCGGGTGACTTTCGCCTTCGATTTCGCCGAAGAACGAGAATCGAACCTGACTGCCCCCTTTGACTTTGCCCGAGTCAGAGAAAACGCCGACGTCAACATCCGCGTCTCCCTCCATGGCGATGTCATAGGCTGCGATGGCGCCCAGGGTGAAGTCCACAAGCTTTTGCACATAGCCCGCGGCCAACGTAACCGTGGTTTGCCCGGTGCTGGCGCTGAATTTGGCGTCATTGGTGTTGAATTCGTACTTTTCGCTGGGGAACGAGACTCCGGCTTCCAGATAGACTGTTCCGCTTTCAGTATCCAGATTTCCTTTATAGCTGATGTCGATGTTACCGAAGTCTTGAGTTTCTCCGCTGCCAGAAAGACCGGCTTTGGAAAAGTTGGAATCATTTTTCAGATAGTAAGTTTCAACACCCACAGCATGATGGGTGGTGATGCCGTAAAAATAAGAAACAGGAATCACAAACTGATTGGAAGTCGCTGATCCGCCCAGATCGGCTTCGGCCGAGACGTGAGAGTATGAAATGCCGCCTTTCAGCTCGTTTTGTCCGGCTTTAGGGGTCAGGGTTTGCAGCGTTTGGGTCAAAGCAAATGCAGAGGCAGGCAACAGCGAAAGCAGCAGAATCAGGGATTTCATGAACATCCTTTCATTTGCTTTCATTGTGGCCTTGGGCAGACCTCAGTGTACAGACAAATGTTTATGGGCGTTCGCATCTTTGGTTTCGGGCGGCGCCATTTGACAAAGCTTGATTCGGCCGCTGGCTTTTGCTGACGCATCAGAAAATCGACGGATGTCCTTGGCCTGGGCGGTGGAAAAAGACAATAATGCTGAAAGAGTGTGAACTGGCGGGAAGTAAAAGCATGAAAAAAGTTTTGATCTTAAATGGCAGTCCGACGGGGGACAAAGGCAACTGTGCTCAGTGGATCAAGGGGCTGGTGAAGATCTTTGGGAAGCAAGCCGAAGTGGAAGTTGTGCATCTGGCGAAAACCTCTTATGGGCCGACCTTGAAAAAGAAGCTAGAATCGGCTTCGGGTCTGTTTTTTGTGACGGGGACCTACTGGGATTCCTGGGGAAGTCCGCTGCAAAAGCTGCTGGAGGATATGACTGAACTGGAAGGTTCTGCCGCCTTCATGGGAAAGCCCGCGGCTGTCTTTGTGCTGATGCACTCAGTGGGTGGAAAAGGTGTGTTGTCCCGTCTGCAGGGGGCTTTGTCGACGATGGGCTTTTTGATCCCCCCGATGAGCGGCATGGTCTATTCCCTGGTTTCAGACATTGCCCTGAAAAGTCCGAGCTCTCACGCCAAGGACTTCTGGCAAAAAGAGGACGCCGAACTGATTGTGGAAAATTTCCTGAAAGCCTGCGATCTGCAGGTGACTTGGACCACCTGGCCCGTCGACAAAAAAGACCCTCGTCGCAAGTGGCTTAAGTAATCTGATCAGCTTTTGGTCGCTGTGAACTATTTACCCGGTCCGCGGGGGATAGCGGCGCTCAGAGGGAACTGAGGGGGCTTTCGGGCCCCTTTGTATTGGCACTTATCTTGTATTGCGTGCGGGTATGCGCGCGTTGATTTCATTCATCATTTTGGCTTTCAGTTTTCAATCCCTTGCGGGGTTTGACGACGTCATTCCTGAAAAACGAGTGGTGTTCAATCCGGTTGTCAGCACCTCCGCCCGCACCTTGCCGCAGTGGCAGTTCGGTTATCAGCGGGCCGGTGGCGCCAACGTCAATTCCCACATGTTGACGAATGCTTTGAGCATGGGTGTATTGCCTCGTCTGGAAATCGGTACGGTTCCCATGTTCTATGCCACGGCATCCGGCAGCCGCAATTACACCGTTAAAGGTAACTTCTATCGTGGTGAGAACTTTGACTGGGCGGCTTCATTCACCGAAACACGTTTCCGGTCTGAAGTGAAGAAGGAAGGCAAAGTTGTCGAAAGACCGGATCTGGTTTTGCGTTCGACCCAACTGGGATTCAACTATCGTCCCGACTGGAATGAAAACGTGACGATGTCGCCGTTTATCACTCAGGTGTGCGGGCACATCGATTCCACCAACGGTTTGATTTTCGTTTATTCGCTGAAGTGCGAGGCAGAGTACGGTCTGGATATTCAGTATCAGATCAAAGATCGTGAATGGATCACGTTGGCTTACGGTCATTTGCGTGAAGCAGGCCTTTCGCCTTACGAGCAGATGAATACTGGGGTGGGTCTGGCCTGGTCGCAACTTCGCCCGAAAGAAATGTTCTCGCGCCCGTCGGTCGGCGTCTACTACACTCCCGACACCCAAGACACCCTCTTCCTTCTTTCCACCACCTTCTTCGAACTCTAAAAGGTACCTGCTTACTTTTTCCGAAGCGTCGCTTCATTTTGGCCATAAAAAAAGGAACTGCTGATGAAGGCAGTTCCTTTTCTTGTTTTTGTGGTGCTCTGCTTATGCAAAACTGCGGTGGGCCCCCCTGTGGAGGGTGCCGCAGAGGTACCTTTTGGTTATGTCATGGACTTGGTCAGGTCACGAACTTTTTTGGAAGCGAAGTTTTCGGAAACGAAGTTCCAGTTTACTTGCGCCCAGAAAGTCTCAAGATATTTTGCACGAAGATTTCTGTAATCAACGTAGTAAGCGTGCTCCCAAACGTCAGCAACCAACAATGGAGTTGGACCGTTGTTAGTGAACGGAACCGCTGCGTTGGAAGTGGAAACCAAAGACAATTTACCAGCAGCATCCATGCACAACCAGATCCAGCCGGAACCGAATGTTTTAACGCCGCCATCTACGAACTTTGCTTTCAATTCATCCATGGAACCGAAATCACGAGTGATCGCAGCAGAAAGTTCTGCAGACGGTTGGCCGCCCTGACCCGCCGGGCTCATGCCGAACCAGAAGAAGGTGTGGTTCCATGCCTGAGCGGCGTTGTTGAAGATGCCACCAGAGGAAGTCAAAGTGATCTCTTCCAGGGATTTACCTTTCAGGGATGCATCTGTTTCCATGAATTTGTTCAGATTGTCGATGTAAGCTTTGTGGTGCTTGTCGTAGTGGTAAGTCATTTGTTCTTCGTTGAACAATGGAGCAATACCGGTTTTCGCGTAGGGAAGATTTGGAAGTTTGAACATTACGCCTCCTGTTTTGTTTAGTTTTCTAAATGAAACTATAATGAAAACAGGAGGCGGTCTATCAATTAAGCGTTATCGCCAAGCATTGTTTTGACGAAAGTAGGAAGGCTGAAGGCCGCAGTGTGCAGGTCTTCATTGTAGTACTTAAGACCTTTGTCCTGAGCGAACTTGGCCGCGTGGTCTTTGTTGAAGTCTTTCGCCGGATTTTTGGATCCTTTCACAGCAACCTGCAAGCTCCACATGCCCGACGGATAAGTCGTCGCATGGAACAGCATGGTGTGAACGCTTTGTTTGCCGAAGATGCCCTTCAGGCAATGATTCAATTCAACGAAAGTGCCTTCATGGAACATCGGGGATTCACCTTGAGTGATCACCAAGCCGCCGTCTTTCAATGCGTTTTTACAGTTGTTGTAGAATTCCGCAGTGAAAAGGCCTTTCGCCGGACCCACCGGGTCAGAACCATCCACGATGATCACATCGTAAGAATTCGGAGCCGCGTCTTTCACAAACTGGATGCCGTCACCGATAATAAGATTCAATTTCGGGTTGTTGAATTCGCAAGCGATGTTTGGCAAGTGCTCTTTGGAAGCACGAACCACCGCTTCGTCGATTTCAACCATGGTCACATTGTCCACGTTATATTTGAACAATTCACGGATGGTACCGCCGTCGCCGCCACCGATAACCAATACGTTTTTCGCATTGCCGTGAGTCTGCATCACAGGGTGAGTGATCATTTCGTGATAGTGGTATTCATCACGCTCAGTGCACATCACCATGTTGTTGATCGCCAGGAATTTCCCGTGAGAATAGGAATCCAAAACGCGCACGCGCTGGAACGGATTTGTTTCATCAAACAAAACATCGCCCGTGTAACGCAAAGAAAGCGCCTGGTTTTCGTCTTTGTCGGTGAACCAGACATTGCGATCGATCTGATGACCTTTGGAAAGATCGAAAGACGGTTTTTCGCGCATGATCTTAGGCTGGAAGTCGGACTTCTGGATGACGTGCAAAGAGCCGCGATTCATCTCCAAAGCCGAATAGTTCGCCTGGAAAGCTTTTTTCAGGTGTTCAAAAGAAACCCAAGGATCCACTGAATCACCGCAGGTGAACAGATCCACGGCCGCATAACGATATTCAGGCCAAGTATGAATAGCCAAATGGCTTTCCTGAATAACTACCACACCGCTTACACCCCATGGGGAGAAGTGGTGGAAAGTGGAGTTGATGACTGTCGCACCAGCAATCTGCGCCGCTTCGACCATGCTTCTTTCGATGATGGAAACGTCGTTCAGAACTTCTGCGTTACATCCACTGAACTCAACCAAAATATGACGACCTAAAGCTTTCAATTCCCTGTCCTCCAACGGCCCCTGAAAAGTGGCCTTAATAAGTAAAATTTAGGGGGTTCTAGGGTGTTTTTACCTGGGGGGCAAGGTATTTTTGGCCCCAAATGGGAAAAGGGGCCGTTTGGCCCCTAGTTGCTTCTGATCTCGAAACAGTTGTGTATTTTTTTGTCGTGGAAGTCCTGGGGGATGCTGTCGGTGGTGATTTCCTTCACCTTGTATTTGGCCAGCAGCGCCGGGGAGATTTTAAATTTTCGCTTGTTGTTCGAGAAATAGAGTATTCCCTCTGGTCGCAGCATATTCATGCAGCTTTCCACCAGGAACTCCTGGTCCCTTTCGACTTCGAAGCTTTCGTCCATCTTTTTTGAGTTCGAGAAGGTCGGTGGATCCAGGAAGATCACGTCGAAAGTGTTCGGCAATTTTGTTGTGCGCAACCAATCCAGGACGTCGGCGTTGATAAAGGCGTGTTGGGCCGGATCCAGATTGTTCAGTTGAAAATTGTCCTGAGCCCAGCGCAGATAAGTCTGGGACATGTCCACGCTGGTGGTGTGGGCGCCACCCAAAGCCGCAAAAACGCTGACTGAGCCCGTATAACAGAACAGATTCAGGAACTTTTTGTCCTTGACGGATTTAAACACCTTTTGGCGCATCGGGCGGTGATCCAGGAACAGGCCGGTGTCCAGATAGTCGTACAGGTTTACTTTCAGCAGCGCCTGGGATTCGCGCACGACAAAGGTTTCCTCTTTGGCGTCGAGCTTTTCGTATTGTTTCAGGCCTTCCTGGCGCTCCCGCTTTTTGATCACGATTTTGCTGTCGTCGCATTTAAAAAGGGCTTTCAGGGCTTCTTGCACGTGAGGCAGGTGGTTTTTCTCCACATCGCGCAGGTCGCTTTTGTCGTAGATCAGGAAGTGATCTTTGTAGATGTCGACGATATAAGGGTATTCCGGAATATCCCGGTCATACAGACGGTACGCCTCGATTTGGGCGCGTTCAGCCCAGCTTTTCAGTTTTTTGTAGTTCTTTTCAAGACGGTTTTTGATCATGTCCATGGGGGCTTTTTAGACAATTTAAGCGGGATATGGTACCAATTCCTCGATGTTGGCAGAAAAAAGGGCAGAACATATAGCATTTTTACTCGCTTCAGACGGCGGAGAGGTTGCCTTTGTCGAAGACAAGGGGACCGTTTATTTCGCCCGCTTTCCGGCTGGAGCAGTGGCACCTTCATCGGCCGTGGTAAAGCTGCTGCAGGGGTTGTTTGACCGCTTTGTGGATCACAGTTTTTTCATTCTGCGCCAGCGCATTTACACCACGGCCGCCCTGACAGAAATGTGCCGGGGTATGGTGAAAGTTGTTGCCAAGCGAATCACGGAAAATCTCAAACCCTCGGATCAGGGTGAAAATCCCGGCTGGCAGTTTGTGGAGATTGGCGACACCACCCAGATTGTTTCAGCCGTGTCCCATCTGAATCAGGAAAATCAAAAATCAGTCCACGAGATTGCAAGCTGGTTTCGGGGGCAGGCTGCCCAAAGCCCGGAACAGCAGTTGGAGCTGGCGTCAGGCCTGGCCCGGCTGGTTCCCCGGGGGGATGTGCTGCATGACTATGATCGCGACATTGCGGCCTTTCTGGTGAATCCGGAAGGCGAGCTTTTAAGTTATGGTGTGAATTCCAATTCAAAAAACAAAACTCTGCATGCGGAAGTGAATCTGGTGCAGCGTCTGTATCGCGAAACGGGAAAGAAGATCCCGGCCGGAGCGGTTCTTTATTCCACCCACAAGCCCTGCAAGATGTGCGCAGGCATGATTTATCACTGGTGTGAAAATCCGGCGCAGCTAAAGGTTTATTATTCTGTCGAGGAAAAAGGCGGGCTGTCACGGCAGACCGTGCTGGATCGGCACGGCCTGAATCATCACCTTAGAAAGTGGCTTCCGGAGCATCGCTAAAATAAGAGGAGATCGCTTTCAGCATGGTGTCCTTGCGCACGGGTTTGGACAGGTGCAGGTCGCAACCGGCAGAGATGCTTTTTCTGACGTCCTCCTGGAAAGCATTCGCCGTGCAGGCAAATATTTTCGCAGGAGTGCGATTCAACTGGCGCTCCATTTCGCGGATGCGCTGAGTGGCTTCATATCCGTCCATGCCCGGCATCTGCACGTCCATGAAGATAATGTCGTAGTGGTCCTTGGCGACCATGTCCACAGCCTCCACACCGCTGTTGGCATAGCTGACAGCGTGAGCGGTTTTTTGCAGATAAATTCCGAACAGATGGCGATTGTCATCGACATCATCCACGACCAGAATGCGCAAACGGCTTTGAGAGATATTGTGTTTGATGTCGCTGAGCTGGTAGCGGCCCTGCCAAGGATTGTGCATGGTCGTTTTCCTTTCAGTTGTGGACGGCACCGAAATCGTGAAATAGAACGTCGTTCCCTGGCCCGGTTGGGATTCAAACCAGACATGGCCGTTCATCATTTGCACGATGTTTTTCGTGATGGAAAGCCCCAGTCCCGTGCCGCCATATTTGCGTGTGGTGGTCGTGTCGGCTTGAGTGAATGGCTGGAAGATGTCTTTGAATTTTTGTTTGGAAATGCCGATGCCCGTGTCGGTCACCCGAAACAGCAGATTTCCTTTGTGGGGCGTGCGGTTCACTGACACCTGCAAAGACACCTCACCGGTGTTGGTGAACTTGATTGAATTGTTCACCAGATTCATCAGTACCTGGCGCAGGCGATCGGCGTCGCCGACAAAGTATTCTTCAACATCGGGATCGATGGTCATTGAAAGCTTCAGGCTTTTTTCTTTGGCTCGGAAGCCCAGCACGGTGTTCAGTTCGTCCAGCAGGCGTTTTAGATTGAACGGAAGCGGTCGCAGTTCCATTTCTCCAGCTTCGACTTTGGAAAGATCCAGAATGTCATTGATGATGGTCATTAGCTGATGATTGGCGCGCTGAAGAATCTCGACGAATGAGGCTTGCTGGTTGTCCAGCGGAGTCTCGGCCAGAGTGTCGGTGATGCCGATGATGGAATTTAGCGGAGTGCGGATTTCATGGCTCATGTTTGCCAGAAAAACGGTTTTTGCGTCAGTGGCGGCTTTGGCTTTGATCGCAGCGCCCAGAAGCTCTTTGTTTTTCTTTTCCAGGTTGTCTGAAAGACTTTTCTTTTCAGTGATATCCACGGCCATCTTCACGATCTTGGACACCTGCCCCTGCAGATTTCTTACTGGAGTGTAAGATCCTTGAATCCAAACTTCGCGATTTGTTTTGGTAAGTCGCTTGAACTCTCCTGCTTGGGCTTGTCCTTCAGCAAGTTGGTTCCACATTTCTTGATATTCCAGCTCGTGTTGGTGAAACTCCGGCAGGAATATTGAGTGATGACGTCCTTCAATCTCATCGAGTTCATACTCCATAAGATTCAGGAAATTCGGGTTGGCCCAGAGAATGTATCCCTGGTTGTCGAACTCGATCACCGCATTTGAATTTAGTAGAGCCTCATAAACAGAATGAGTCATGACATAAGTGTATCTACAGTCATGTTTATTAATAAAATTACAAAATTCCCTGGGGATTAAAGTTTTGTAATTACGCTATGAGTCCTGCGCTTCGACAGACAATAATTTTCAGAATGATGATGAATGATTGAATTTCACTGCAGCTTAACAAGCGTTTTCTGCTGAAATCTTATGGCCATTGGTTTTCAAGCAAATTTTTGCGTGCCTCCAAGGCATTGCGAATTCCAACTGTGCAGGAATTGGAAAGCTGACGGCTGTTGTCTTTCAAACAACGCAAGATGCGTCCCTCGCCCGGTTTAAGCATATCGCAAAACTGCAGCAGATCGTTGTTGCAGGCGCGGCGAAGCTCCACCATCAGCTGATGGACTCGTTGGCTGCGCTGACGGCAGTCCGTGGTCAGTTTGTCTTTGTGATCTTCCAGACATTTCAAAAAGTTTCCGCCGCCAGGTTCAACATCCTGGCAATAGCGATTTAAATCTGCGCGGCAGGGATCCAGGGCGGTTTTTTCCGTCTGGGCCAGAGCTTCAATAGAGAATATGAAAATCAGCGTAAAGATCAGGGTCAGCACGCCGACGATGAAACGATTTTCCATAGGCGAAACCTCCGGAGTGATCAATGCCATCCAGTGAAGTGGTTTATTCAGTTTTGAAAGGGGAGATTTTTTTTGAAGAGCCCTCTCTGAGGAGAAGTATGGAGGGCTCTTGAGAAACTTAGAACGAGAAAACTAAGGACGTGTTACTTTGCAGCCGGTGTTTCGAACATGGACATTGCAAAGAAGGACTTGCGGAATGTGCTCCAGTTTGTGGATTTCACCGCCGCGACTCTCCAGAAGTAATGTTTGCCAGCTTCCAGACCTGTGGCTTCGAAAGTAGTGCCTTTAACAGCGTATTCGTTTGCCACCAACCATTTGAAGTTAGGATCTGTAGCCACTTGAACATGGTACTCGTCCGCTCCAGCAACGGATTTCCAAGTCAGAGTTGTTTTATCAGCTTTAACGGAAGTGTAATATGCCGGGCTTACAAGCTCTGGTTTAGCCGGAACTTCGTTTTTCGCAGGATCCGCTTTTGGCTGTGGGAACAAAGAGTTCATTTTTTCGGTCAAACCACCGTGGCCGGCGCCGTGACCACCACCACCATGAGCCTCTTCAGCCAAAGAAGCAGAAGCAAGAGTCAAAGTCATAGCGAACGCGAATAGAGATACCAAGATCTTCATGATTTAATCCTTTTGTAAACGATGCTTAGAAAGTAAAATAAAACCGGGATTAAGAAAACCTTCTTGCACGAAATGCTGGACGGTGTTAGAAATCCCCACGGTTTTGCGGATGATTGCTCTAATAATGCTCTAAATTCCTGAAATTAGAGAGGAAAGTCCGGACTCCATATGGCAGCGCAAGGGGTAACGCCCCTCTACAGTAATGTAAGGAACAGTGGAACAGAGAGAATGTCCAGGGCATTGAGCCAGACACCGGGAACGGGAGGGTCTGGGGAGCTGCTGGAGTGAAAACAGCCAAACTCTGCGCGGAGCAAGATCAAATAGGGTGACACTAGTAGGGCGGCCAGCCCGTAGTCACCGGGTAAGATCGCTTGAGGGTGTCAGTAATGCCACTCCCAGAGGAATGATCATCCACGATTATCGGGTAAATTATGGGACCTGGTAGTTTGGACAGAATCCGGCTTATAGCAAAACCGAGATCCCGCCTTCTTTATATAGACAACTCTGCAAGTTTTGCAAAACTTGAGAGTTTTCGTGCCCTTAGGATCCCTATTTGGGCTAAATTCCCCGCCATGAAAACACTGTTGTTTGTCCTGATCATGGCTGCAGGCTTGGCTGCACAGGCGCAAGTTTCTTTGAACATTCCTTCTGAATCGACTTACGAGTCAGGCAAATCCCTTTGTCAGAAAACCTATGCGTCTTTGATCGCCCACGAAAAAGGGTTCTATGTCCGCGTCCCGGTGGACTATTCCCGCCCGGAACGGGGTATGACCGAGGTTTACTCTTATTTCCACCGCGGCTTTGATCCCAGCAAAGAAACCATGATTTATTTCACCGGCGGACCCGGGCAAACCTCGCATTGGGGCCTGTTCCGCAATCCGATGCCTTACAATGTTCTGATCATGGAGCACCGGGGGATTGGCTGTTCGCGCCCGGACACCCGCGCGATGTTCCTGGATCCGTCTTATTATTCCTCTGAAAATGTCGCTCGTGACGCCGAAGTGGTTCGTCAGCATCTGATGATCAATCAATGGACTGTGTATGGAATTTCTTACGGCACGGTTCCGGCGACGATGTATGCTTCGCTTTTCCCGCAAAGCACCCGCGCGGCGATTTTGGAAGGTGTGGTCTATGACGGGGGCCTGCAGTTGTGGGATGCGCCTCATCGCCGCAAGCTGGTGCAGAAGATGCTAAACTCTTTGTCGCCTTCGCTGATGGCACGGCTTGAAAGTGTGTCGACAGTTCATGGCATCCCCGACACCTGGATGTCACGTCAGGCGCGCACACAGTTGATGTACAACGATGGCGTGAAAAAACTGAAAGAGCGTCTGGAGCTTTTAACTGACGACAAAGTGTTTAAAGAATTTCTTACTGAAGTTCGCAAAAGTTATGAGCCGATCACTTATACTCCGCACATTCTGTTTGCCTCTAATGACATCGCCTACATGATGATTTCCTGTCAGGAGCTGGGAATGGCGACGCCGGACATCAGCATCGAGGATTCTTTTATCAAGGGTCAACTGGTACGTAAGGTGGATACTGAATCGCTGAAACAATGCGCACGCCTTCGCGCCAAAGGCGACAAGACCTATCGAGCGGAAAACTATCCGGTGAAAGTGCCGGTCACATATTTCCAGGGATCTGACGACGGGGCGACCGCGGCTCCAGAGGGAATTCGTCATTACAAAAATGTTCCGGTGGGATTCAAGCAGCTGGCGATTCTGGTGCGTGGCGGGCACAATCCGAATCTGGAACTAATCCTGTACGAAAATCCACAACAGTTGCAGATTTTTGATTATGCGATGAAGGGTTTGCCAATTCCCAAGTCTCTTTATTCTGAAATGAAAAAAGCCAGCGGCCATTTCTGGGCTTACACTTCCAACTGAAGTTGAATCAAAAAGAAAGCCCGCCTTCGTTCTGAGGGCGGACTTCCAACTCTCTGGATCTTCATTCCTAAAGATCCGTGTCTTGATAGAAATATGCGATTGCTTAAAGATAAGTTTACTAAGGTCAGTGGTGCTGACAATTCAAATGCTCAAATTACAGAGGTCTGGGTTCACCGTAGTCTTGGTGTTGCTAGGTCCAGTAGCCCAGTTTTGGTGTCTTTTCGCACTGGTCCTCTGGACCAGATTTTGTGTCGCTAAACATCTTTAAAGCGAGAAGTTAGTACACCTCAGATAATCTGATTTGTATGGAGGGAAATCCCATGCGTTTCGCTATAGTTCTGTTGTGTGCACTCACAGCATTTGTTGGCGCTTGTTCTTCGTTCAAATCTTCCACGGAAAGAACGCCAGCAGCGACCTATTATGTAGATCCTCAATATTATGACCTGCAGGTTTTGATGGCGGAAGCTTTGGACTTCCGTGCGGCGGCCTTGCGCTTTGCTGATGAAAAAAAGCTGGGTCAAACGGGTGACGTGTCCTTGAGTCGTTCTGAGGGTGAATGGGTTCGCGCCATGGGCGCGAAGTATCTGGAAACACGCAAAAAACTGATGGATTTGGCGATCGCTGAAGGTGAGTACTTCGCGGGTAAAAATCAGGTGAAGTTGGCGCCGTATAAAGGCACCAAAGCCGAAAAGAAAGAACGCAATGTTCGCAAGGATACCTACGAAACATATAATGTTTTGAATGTGGATCCAAAAGATGCTCAGGGCGAAAAACAGATATTCCGCATGCAGATGGCTTTGGCTTCCGCATTGCTTCTGATGGACAACTATCTGGTTGCCATCCAGCCATTCAACGAAAACTCTTCTTTGCGTTATGTTCTGAACTATGACGTTCCTCAAAAACGTGCATTGCAGGCGATTGCGGATTCCTATTCCTCCACACATCGTCGTGATCAGATCGAAGACGCAATCAAGTTCATCGACTCTGTGATGGCTTGGCGTCGCGCCAACGGTGAAAAAACCAGCCCGGAAGAAGCTCAGCTTTATACTCTGACTCAATCCAGTATCTGGTATCTTGCAGTTAAGAATGACAAGACCGGCACGGGCTTTAAAGATGCCATTGCGAACCTGTGGAATCGTCTGACGTTGCGTGGAAAACGCGGCGTGCGTGCAGTGTCTTACGGGGTGAGCATGGGCTTTGGTAACATGGTCGGCCTGGTAGAAACCCGTAAGGGCTTCCTTTACAACATGTCTGAATCCGAAAAAGCGAATCTGATTGGCGAAATGAAACCTCTGGACATTCTGATGGAGAAAACTCCATTCCGTCTGACCGACAAGATGATCCCGGGCCACTATGGTCACGTGGCGATCTGGTTGGGCACTGAAGCACAGCTTAAAGACCTGCAGGTTTGGGACCAGATCCCGGCCAAAATTCAGGCGAAGATCCGCGCCGGTCACCGCATCGTGGAAGCTTTGCGCCCGGGTGTGGAACTGAACACATTGGAGCACTTCCTGAATATCGATGACTTTCTGGTGGTGCGTGACACTCGTTCCAATATCACGGATGAATATCGTCGCAAGGCCGTTTTGCAGGCGATTGCCCAGATCGGTAAAGAGTATGACTTCAACTTCGACGTTCATACTCACACCCGTATCGTTTGTTCCGAGATCGCGTATGTGGTCTTTGGTGATGTGAAATGGCCTTTGGAGGAAACTCTGCGCCGTTACACCATCAGCCCGGATAACGTGGCTCAACTGGCGATCGGAAACCAGAGAACCTTTGAACCGGTGATCATGTATTACGACGGTAAGCGCGTTTACAAGGATTTGCCTTATTCTTTGGGTCTTTTGTTGAAAGCCGACGACCAACACTACGCTGAATTTAAAAAATTCCAGAATCTGTAGGAAGTAATCATGAAGATGACGATGAAATCCGCTTTGATTGCCTGCACAGCCCTGATGGCTGTGCATTGCACCCATAAAGAGGTGCGTGAACCAGCCAGTGAAAAAAAGTACACGATCTCGGATGGGCAGACTCAGGCATTGGCTGATCTGATCGGGGGGGATTCCCCTTTGAAGCCGTATCGTCATCCGATGAAGATTTCTTTCCACACCAATGGCGACCAAAAGTATCTTTCTGAAACGGCCCGCAAGGCTCTGAATCAAGCGATCATTGAAACGCTGGGTGTGGAAAATCCGGAACAGGGCCTGGCTAAACTGGCGGTAGGAAACCTGAAAGACGCGATGATCGAAAACTTTGTAAAGACCATGCGTATTTACAAGATCATCAACACCGGACTGCAGGTGGATCTGACTTTCCTGCCTCAGCCGAATCAAAAGAATGATTATGCGACCGAGTTGAACAGCAATCAACTGGTTCGCTTCAATGAAACCGGCGCATTGAGCTCCAAGTGGGATCAGTTGGAAAAGTCCACCGACACCGGCACTGTTTATAATAACTCAGTGTACATCCCGGCCACCCAAGGAAAGGCCGACTATATCGGTGGTACGGTGACCTTTTATGTTGAGATTCTGGATACCCGTCCCAAGTTCGGTCTGCCGAGCATCAAAAAGAACGGCGTCAAGGGCTTTGCCCGTTATCGCCGGTACTATCGCCTGAACCGCGAAGTGCAAAAGTCAGTAACCTGCGAAGGCTTCACACTGTCGGCTAAGAAGGCCGGTGCCGAAGTGCCGTTGTTCTACACGGTGGATCTGTATAAGAACTTCAGTCTGAAAGACATCATTCCGACGGAAGAAACCATCGAAGTCTTCCCGGGCCTCGTGGCCTCGAACAATGAGGGACGTTCTGAATTGATGCCGGATAAATACGAAAAAACCGGCAAGTCCATTCCAACGGGTCAGTTCCTGGTGGAAAGTAAGAAGTCCTTTGTGGAAGAGATCAGCTTCAACCTGGAAAAGATCGTTTACGACCTGAAAGAGAAAAAACTGGATCGCGATCGTTCCCGCGTCAAGCTGGTGGAATACTATTCTTCCCGTGATAACGACAATATGGCGAACGAGACCCAGGCGCTTTATTCTGCGCGCGTCCAGTACCTGAAAAAATGTGAGTCATCGATGGAGAAATTCCTGCATCTGGATGCTCTGGTGAACGGAGGTGTCCTGTGAAAAAGACCCTGTTGATTCTAAGTTCTGTGGTTTTTGCCTCCACTGCGGTGGCGCAAACGGCACAAGTGTCTTTGAAAGAGCGCATTGCTGCCATGGACTACTATAAGAAAAATCATGACATGATGTTTGCGGCAGAAGCCTGCCGTCGTCCAGAGACTTTGCTTCAGGAAATCAAAAAGCTCCCGGCGTCCGAGCAGACCAAGGCTCGCGCTTTTGTGAAAGCCAATGATTCCATCGTGCCGGAAAAAATCCTGCTTCCTTTGGTTTATTGGAAGTTTGTGAAAAAGAATGCGGCAAATGAAGGCAAGGTGATGCAGTACTGGCTGCAGATGCGTTTGCAGGCCCTGCGTGACTATGCTGATAATCCTTTGGTTAAAGATAAAGCGGCTCAGAACGAAGCCCGCTCTTTGATGACCTCATGGGCTGGAGCTTCCAACTTGAGTCTGACCAGTCGCGAACTGACCGAAAATTTGCAAAAACGTTTCCCGCAGATGGACCCGTACTCTTTGTCGGCGGGGGGCTTTGTCCCGGGCAACATTGTAGAGCTGGTCAGTCATAACGAGATATCTCCGGAAAGAATCCAATGGTTCAATGACCGCGTGATCTTTGCCGGTGGGGTGCTTGATTTCAGTCAACCTTATATGAAGATGCCTTTGCACAAGGACGATGACGGACATCCGTCTTTCAAAGACCCAATGTTTGCAAAAATCCGTGACATGATCCTTTCCGCGAAAGAGTCGGTGTTCATTGATATCTTCCTTTTTGGCGGAACGATGGGTGGAACTTTGAGCAAGTTCCTGCTGGATCAAACAGTGGAAAAGAAGAAAGCCAATCCGAACTTCAAGGTGTTGTTGCTGCATGATTATGCCACAAACTACAACATGAAGGACGAGATGATGCCGATCTTTAAGTATATTAAAGACCGTGCGGCAACCGATCCTGGTCTGAAGGGTTCTGTGTACCTGCTTCAGGCCAACATTCAGCGCCATCCTCCTGGGATTCCGTTCGGTATCACGAACCTGGTGCCGAAGACGGAAGAGACTTTCAAAGCCCTGGAAAAGCGCAACACTTACTACGAATCCAAGATCGATCATAGCAAGGTGATCGTGGTGGATCCCGAATCTGATGCGCCTCAGGCTTATTTTGGTTCCAAGAACTGGTCTGATCACAGTGGTGGCTATTACTATGATAATGCCCTTTATGTGAAAGGCCCTGCCGCAGCGTTGGTTCAGGCCGCTTACTATGATGATGTCGAAGCGGCGTTGACGACAGAT
Source organism: Bdellovibrio bacteriovorus (assembly GCF_002208115.1). Taxonomy (NCBI): domain Bacteria; kingdom Pseudomonadati; phylum Bdellovibrionota; class Bdellovibrionia; order Bdellovibrionales; family Pseudobdellovibrionaceae; genus Bdellovibrio; species Bdellovibrio bacteriovorus. The sequence goes on from NZ_CP020946.1 coordinate 303,573, forward strand.
CCGAACGAAAGAAAATGGTTCTATTACAAGGAAGAGGGTTACGACAACGCAGCTTATCTTAAAAACCGTGATCAGATTCTGGCGTGGTTCCGCGTTGACAGAACTTCGTTCCCGGCCGTGGGAAATCAGTCTGTACGTCTGGCGGAAGCCAATGTGGATGGGAAAATCAAAGACACCCGCAACATGCTGGTGGATATGATTATGAAAGCCGAAAGCCACATCTATATGGAGCATCTGTTCATTTATGACAAGTACATCAACGATGCCCTGATGAAACGCAAGGCGCAGGTTCCGGGTTTGAAGATCCGCATTCTGGCTGACCACAACGGAAACTTCAGTTTGGGGGGATTGCCAAATACATTGTACTTGGATCAGTTGCTGCGTCATGGGGTTGAAGTTCGTGCCCGCCGCACTTTGGGTATCGAAGCGAAGTTCCCTAATGGAAAAACACAAGGCTATCACCAGGAAAATCACCGTAAGATTACTTCCGTTGATGGCAAAGTGATGCTGGTGGGTTCTTCGAACTTGAATCCGGACACTTTGCAGGGAAGTTTCCGTGAATTCGGAGCACAGTTGTTTGATCAGAAAGTCATCGGTGGCTTTGAAGAAGAATTCCTGGATGCGTGGAGTGACGACAAGCTTGTCGGTCCGTTCTATGAAGGTGAGCATCTGCAGTTGCAGGTGATGGGTAAAACCCTGTCGCCGGAACTAAGCCAGATCATCAATGATCTGGGTTCCACGGTGCTAAGAGCCAAAGACGACATCGAAAAGCGTTAAAACTAAAAAGGGCCTCAAAGGCCCTTTTTGTTTTTCGGACCTTGCGGTAAGATCAGTGCCATGGAAAAAATGGCTTGGAATCTTGAATCTGAATATCCGTCTTACAACTCTCCTGAATTTCAGGCTGAATTTGATCTGGTGAAATCCAAGGTTGATCAGCTTGAAAAGGACGTCAAATCCCTTAAGACTCCGTTTGAAAACGAAGTGGAAAAAATCCAGAAAATCTGGATCGACGTGGAAGCCACCCAGGTTTTGGTTGGTAATATGTCGACCTTCCTGAATTGTCATTTATCGGTGGACAGCACCCTGAACGAGGCGCAAGCCAAAAAGTCCGAGGTGATGGCGCTGAGTTCGCTTATGTGGCAGATCCTGATCCCGGTGGATAACTTCATGAAACGTTGTTCAGAGGAAACTCTGAACAAGATTCTTTCCCACCCGGAACTGACACCAGCAAAATTTGACTGGAGCCAGGAACGTACACAAAAACCTTTCATGCTTTCTGATGAAGAAGAAACTTTGTTGCAGGCACTTTCAATGCCGGGCTTGCATGCGTGGGGCGAGCTTTACACCAACTTGAGCGGCACCATGCGCTGTGAAATGAAATTCAAAGACCGCACAGAAACAGTGGGTCTTGCGAAGGCATCCGCATTGATTCGCAGTCAGGATGAAGAAACCCGTCGTGTGGCGTGGACCTCCATTCAAAACGCATGGACCACGCACAAGGAAACAGCTTCATCGATTTTGAATGCCTTGGCTGGCTGGCGCCACGAGGTGATCAAGAAACGTTCTCAGGTGAAACCGGCGCACTATCTGGATCAGTCCCTGTTCTATAGCCGTATCACCCAAGAAACTTTGGATGCGATGCTGACGGCTTGTTATGAAAACGTCGATATGTCCCGCCGTGCGAATCTGGCGATGGCAAAATTGATGGGTAAGAAAGCTTTGGACCCTTGGGATCTGCTGGCGCAGAGCCCGATTTCTGCTTCCAAAGCCGAGCGCAGCTATGAAGAAGGCCTGAACATGATCAAGGATGCCTTCGGTCAGGCTTCACCGGACATGGCGCAGTTCGTGGACATGATGGCTGAAAAACACTGGATCGAAGCGCGTGTTCTTCCGAACAAACGCAACGGCGCTTATTGCACCGGCTTCCGCAAAAAACGTGAACCGCGCGTGTTTATGACCTACATGGGTTCTAATAGTGATATCTCCACCTTGGCTCACGAACTGGGGCATGCTTATCATTCATGGGTGATGCGCGATATGCCAATTGCCGAGTGTGGGTACCCGATGACGTTGGCTGAAACGGCCAGTATTTTCTCGGAAACCCTTTTGCATGATGTGCTGTTGACCAACTCCAAAACCCGTGAAGAAAAGATCGAATTTGCGTGGGGTGAGATGGAGCGTGCGACGGCATTCCTGCTGAATATCCCGGCTCGTTATGACTTTGAAAAAAGCTTCTATGAAATGCGTGAAAAGCGCACGGTCAGCGCCGATGAACTGAGCAAATTGACCGATGAGGCGTGGAGCAAGTGGTACGGCAGCACTTTAAGTGCGAACGACAAGATGTACTGGGCGACAAAGCTGCATTTCTCGATGTCCGGAATCAGCTTCTATAACTATCCGTACACGTTCGGTTACCTGTTCAGCATCAGTGTTTATGCCCGTCGTGAAGAGCTGGGTAAGGACTTCATGAAGACTTACGTCAACATCCTGCGCGACACCGGCCGCATGACGGCGGAAGATCTGGTGCAAAAGCACCTGGGCGAAGACATTCGCAAACCAGAGTTCTGGAGAAAATCCATCGCGGTCATTAATCGCAAAATTGAAGAATTCGAAAAACTCGCCCTTAGCTAGGGCGAGCTCTTAGATCCAGTGACATGGAAATATCATCGGTGAAAATTCCATCGGGTTGGCGATAAGCTTCGCGCAAATAGCCAACCTGCTGGAATCCCAGTTTTTTATACAGTTTGAACGCCGGTTGATTCGCACTCATCACGTTCAGTTCCAGAAAGCTCAGGCCTTCAATGCTTTGAGCGACTTCAATCAGACGACGCAATAAAGCTTCGCCCAATCCCTGGCCGCGATAATCATGATGCACTGACATTCCCAAACCCGCGCGGTGCCCGCGTTTGCTGTCTTTGAACGCCACCATGTTGGTGATGCCGATGATGCGGCCCTGGTGTTCAGCGATGATCAAAGCGCCTTTGGGATCTTCGTTGGCATCGGTAATCCACTTTGTTTGGGTTTCCACGGTTTTCTTTGCTGCGGATTCCGGAGTGGTCAGAATGTAAGGGGACGTGGGCAGAATTTCCAGAAAGGCATTTAACAATGCCTCAGCCTCGCTGACCAAAGCAGGCCTCATAATGATGGAATCGCCGTTTTTCAGTTGAATGGTGCGGGCTTCATGCAATGCCATTTGGACCTCCTTTGGTGATCTTTAAGATCGGCGAAAAGAGGCCGCAGGACAAATTAATAAATTTGATGGAGCCTCTAAGGAAAATGCATTCCCCAGAGGCTGTACGATCTAGTGAGCCTGAGCAGAGGCGCGCAGTTTATCCAGCTTTTGAGCGGCGGGACGGCTGGTACAAAGTCCCATCCATTTGTTGATTTCAGGATAAGCAGACATGTCGAATTTCAGGGCGTATAGCAAGCCCGCCACCGACGCCACATTCAGATCCGCTACGGTGAAACGGTTGCCGACAAGGTAAGTCTTGCCTTTAAGGCCGGCTTCCAATGTGTTCAGATAAGTTGGCAGAACCTTTTTCGCGTCTTCGATGACTTTCGGATTTTTGAATTCATCCGGGACAAACAAAGCCTGAATCAGCCAGTTCACGGCAGGGGTTTGCAAGTCCACCAGGGCCCAGAAGCTCCATTGCATAATGTGGCCTTCTTCTTCCAGATTCTGCGGCGCCAGCGGGCTGTTGTGTTTTTTTGCCAGATAGTTGGTGATCGCCATGGATTCCCACAGTACGTATTCACCGTCGATAATTGCCGGGATTTTTCCGTTCGGATTGATCTTCAGATAGTCCGGGGACTTGTGCTGCTTTTCGCGCATGTTCAAGGGCACCTGTTCGTAAGGCAGGCCCAGCTCTTCAAGCATCCAGTAGCAGCGCCCGGCGCTGGACATTGGGGATCCGTAGATTTTAACCATGTGAATGACTCCTTAGGAACTTGCGCTGGAATAAAAACGCAGGGCAAATTTCCAAAACTTGTTTGTTAGATAAATCAAAATTCCCGAAAGCACCACCACCCACGCAAACAGGGCGAAATCCGGCGGCTCCAAAAGAGCGCGGGCCGGAACGCTGGCAATCACACCTACCGGCAGGGCGGTCAACAGCATCCATTTGAACCACGGAACATAGATCGAATCCGGGCGCATCCCCAGGCGATAGATCTGATACCAGATGAATTGCAGGTTTTCGGAACGGGCAAAGATCACCGCAGTCGAAGCCATAAAGAACCTCATGGCATACAACGCCACCAGTCCGCACGGAACCAGAAGCAGCAGCCAGAACAGGCGCAGCCACTCAAAATTAGAAAGCTGGATGATGCTGTAAATGAACCAACTGGAGGCAATAATCAGGTTGCCTATCATCGCGGTGGATGCTTTTTGCAGTGAAATCATGAACTGCGAATTAATGGGCTTTGCCAGCAGAAGATCCAGATCCCCTTTGCGCACTTTTTCTGAAAACTGATCCAGGTTCTCGGAAAGAATGATCATGTAAAGGCCGTCGACGACAAAAACCACACCCAGGAACACACGCATTTGTTCCAGATTCCAGTCGCCAATCTTGGGCGTATGACGGAACAAAACCTCAAACGTCATGATCTGCGCCAGATACCAGAAGATATCTGTCGCAATGCGGGTGATAAAGTTCACCCGGTATTCCAGGTCCGCAATAAAGCTCGTGCGGAAGAGGGCGGCGTACAAAGACAGGTATTTCTTTAGCGTCTGAAACATTTAAGCCCCCGTTCCGGTGTACACGTTAACACCTTTTCGCCACAGCCAGGCGCCGATAAGATTCACCACGACGATGCCGACGGTGACAGAGGCGAAGGACTGCCAGACCGTGCCGATTTCCAGCCGTCCTGTCAGATATCCCACGGGAACATAAACCCCGGCACTGAAAGGCAGGGCAATCATGATGGACTTCAGCGGTTCCGGCATCAGATCCAGCGGGAACAGTTCCCCGGTCATCAGCCACAAAGCCAGATTTTTCGCTCCGGTCACGGCATAGACCTTATTCAGGTAAAAGGCGCCGGCCGCGATCACAAAGCTGATCGAATGAACCAGAATCAGATAATAGAATTCCAAAGCGAATGCCAATGGCAGACGGTCAAACTTGGTCGGAAGATCAAAAATAAAGATCGCGATGAAAGGTACCAGCATCGACACCAGAGTGGTGATGAACTTGTATCCCATCAATTGCGAGAAATAGTATTCATAGAAAGTCATCGGGCGCACCAGCAGGCTGTTGATGCTTCCGGAATCAATTTCCTGAATCATACGGTATTCATACATCCAACTGGTGCAGATGCGCGCAAAGAACGCGCCCCACATCGCGTAGGCCAGATAATATTCGCGACCGAAGCCCGCAATTTCGGTGGCGCCCGCCCCTTTAAAGACGGCAAACCACAAAAGGATTTCAATCCCCGTGGTCAGTGTTGGCTGAACAATCGCATCAACGAAGTAATTCAGCCGGTATTCAAGATTGGACAGAATCGCGAGCTTAGCGAACGCGAGATTCCGCTTCCAAAAAGCGGCGAATGACATCTTCAAAATCGACCTCTTCGTTTTCAGCCAGTTCAGTGTTGGATTTGGTTACGAACTCAGGAACCGTGCCCTGATAGACGATGTTGCCTTTGCTGATAAGAAGCAACTTGTCAGCAAGCTTGGCGATATCGTCCATGTAGTGACTGGTCAGAATCACGGTTGGTTCTTTTTCTTTCACGTACTGATCCAGGAACTCACGAATGGTCTCCTGGGCCACGATGTCCAGACCGATGGTTGGTTCATCCAGAAACAGAACTTTGGGTTCATGCAAAAGGGCTCCGATGATTTCCATTTTCATGCGCTCGCCCAAGCTCAGACGGCGAAGCTGTGTGTGCAGGACGTGCGTGCACTGAAGCATCTCGGCCAAATGGTCCACGCGCTTTCGGGCCTGTACCGGATCCAGATCATAAATACGCGCCAGCAAAGAATAAGAATCCGCCGGAGAAATATCCCACCACAGCTGATTTTTCTGCCCCAGCAGAATGCTGATCTGGCGCAGGAATTCGTTTTTGCGCTCCCACGGTCTGAAACCCAGGACCCGTGCATCACCACTGGTGGGAGTCACCAGGCCTGAAAGCATTTTCAGTAAAGTGGTTTTGCCGGCACCGTTGGCACCAACCAAGCCCACAATCTGGCCGGATTCAATTTTCAAAGTGGTTTTGTCCAAAGCAACTTTGGAGACATGCTTACGATTCACGAAGCCCTTCAGGGAATTGATAAATCCTTCGGGCTTCTGGTAAGTCTGATAGACGCGGGAAAGGTCGGTGGTTTCAATTACGATCGCCATGTCGGCGACTATAACCTAGATCCTAGTCGTTGATAAAAGAAAACTCAGCGTAACGTTCTTCATCACTGAAGAATGTTTTTTGATCCGCAGATACGTAGCTGCCTTCGATAATACGGCCTGCTTTGCAGTTTTTCAAAGACTCGCGTTTGCCGTTGTAGTCGCAGTCACCCACGTACCAGGCTTTTTCGGAATACTTGATTTTGTAGCCGATCAGGCGGGCGCCTTTGTAGAACGCCAGAACTTCATCCAAACGAGTGCGGCCGGCAGCGTGATAATCGCCCTCTAGAATCGTGTCGCCCCAAACCTGAGCTTGCTCCACTGCGATGGCCTTCAGGTTGTCGCGGGTGGGATCGTTCAGTTTGTTCATGCGGGTTTTCTGGCTGTAAACGATCTGGTGGGAATAGTTGGATTTGCACGGCTGGGTCTGGCAAGCGTGCTCGTAGTGAGCCGCTTCTTCGTAGAATTTGTCGCCGTTCGGGCCCATCTGATCAGCCATCGCCAAAGAGGAAACGAATAGCCCCAAAAGTGCTGTGACTGCAGTTTTCAAAGACATAGAAACCTCCTGTGAGGTGAATATGCTCCGAAATCGAGGAAACTTTTAATACATACAAAAGAACTTATTATACAAAAAATGAATCAACCGGAGGCCGACCGCGCATAACGAAGTCGGCCCGGGAAGGCTATTTCAGACGGAACGAGGCCGAAAGGGGCTTGTGGTCCGAGGTTTCGATATTGTTGTGCAGGGTTGTGGAAGTGGCTTCCAGCCCGCGGACGTAGATGTGATCCAGTTTGAACCTGCGGTTGTCGTTGGCAAACGGCAGCTTCTTCATCTTGAGTTTTCCAAGGATTTCATCAAGATAGGCCAAGCGTTCGCCATTCCAGGAATTGAAGTCCCCGGCAAAAATCAGCGGACCGTCGTGTTTTTTCAGGAAAGCCGCGACCTGTTCGATCTGCTCGCGGTTGTGTTTGTTGGCCACGAAATTCAAACCGTGGATGTTCGCAACCCACAATGTGAACGGGCTGTTGGCGATGGCGTATTCGCTGACCAGCACCATTTTCGGGGTTTTGATCACGGGTTCGCGACCCGGGCTGCGCAGGAAGTGAACCATGGACGGGCGCGCGTAAGAGCCATTCATGACGCCGGTCTGATCGCCGTCTTTTTCCAGGAAACTTGTGGCAAAATCCCAGCAATAGTTCTTCTGGCGCAGGATCACGTTCGGAACGTAAGAATCAATCATGCCTTCCTGAATCAGGATCAGATCGTTTTTGGGAACAAAATATTCAAAGTCGCGGGCCCAGCGGTCTTTGGCTTCGGCTTTTTTGATGTTCCACACGAACAGGTCAAAGTTGGACGGCAGAAACTCGTGCTGGCATTGGCCAAACTGAGTGTGAACGTCTTTGTCTGCGGGAATTTCGTTTTGCACCTCTTCGGCGAACGCGAATGAGGACACGGACAGGGTCAGCGCCAGGATCAATCCCTTGATCATTTTTTGCTCCTTGCAAAAAAAGCCCCTCATCAGTGAAGGGCTTTAGGATTTTAAACTTTCTTTTCAAGGACTGTGAACTGCAGTCCTTCGACTTTCGGAATTCCGAAGCGTTCATCACCGTAAGGGAACGGCTTGGTTTCCTTGGTGTTGCGGAAGCCATGCTTTTCGTACCACTTGATCAGCTCTGTGCGAACGGAAATCACTGTCATGAAAATGGTAGTACAATCCCAGAATTGCGCAAGAGCCTCTGACTCATTGAGCAACAATTTTCCGAGTCCTTTCGACTGTAATTCAGGAGCCACGGTCAGCATGCCCAGATACATTTTTGAACCTTGTTTTTCGACGTGGACACAACCCAGAAGATCACCGTTGTCGTCATCTTCCGCCACCAAAATCACGGACTCTTCCTTGTCGATCAGTGCCTGAATGCCTTCAGCATCCACACGCTGTCCATCCAACAAGTCAGCCTCTGTCGTCCACCCTTGTTTGGAACTGTCCCCGCGATAAGCGGAATTAACCAGTTCAACCAAATCTTCAATGTGACTATGATCAGCCTGAGTAAATTCAATATGCATAGCTTCCCCCAAAAGGTACCTGCTTACTTTTGCATAAACGGTGCGTCTAGCGCGATGCTTATGCAAAAGTAAGCAGGTACCTTTTAGTTACTTCTTTTTGGTGTAGATGAAAAGCTCTTTGCCTTGGCGGCGGGGGATTGATTTTTGCCAGCGGCCCCAGAAGATGGGGTGGTAGTGGTTTTTCAGACGCTGGCGCAGCTCCCACTCGGTGCCGCCGTAAGGTGGGCCCTGGCGTTTTTCGAAGGTGAAGAACACGCCCATCAGATGGCCGCCTTGGACCAGCACGCGGTTCCAGATTTTGACAAGCTCCTGACGGCGTTCCGGATTGATGGCGCAGTAACAAGTGTGTTCAAACACGACATCAAAGGACTGGTCAAAATCCTGTGGCAGCTTGAAAAGGTCCGCCTGCACAAAGTTCAAAGTCGGCAGATGGCCGTAAAGTTTTTTAGCGCGTTCCAAAGCCAATGGGGAGATGTCGACGGCCGTGACAAAGTGGCCGGCCGCTGCAAACAAAGCCGCATCATGACCTTCGCCACAACCCAAAACCAACACGCGGGACCGGCTGATTTTCAGTCGGGGAATCATGTCTTTCAGAGCTTCAGCGGGTTCGCCCAGATTCCAGCCCGGATTTTCTTCCTGCTGGTAGATCTGACTCCAGTAGGTTTCTTTTTCGACGTCTTTGTGGGATGGCCAGTAAGCCGGGATGTCGTAGGTTTTGCCGTTAAATTCGATGAAGTCGTCGCCGAATTCTTCAAGCAAGTTGAAGAACGTGGCCTGGGCCTTACGGGACATCACGAACGGGATTTTATTGGCGGCATAACCGTGAAAGCGGTCCCATTCGTCCAAAGACAACGATTCCAGATCGAAGGCATAATGAACGCCATACGGAAGCAGGATTTCCCAGGTTTTGTCATCTTTCAGATTTACTTGAGCGGCTACGTAGGGTTCGTCGAAGGCTTCAACGATCACCGGGACATCGCCGAAGGTGGAAAGCAGAGTTCCGCCTTCGTGAATTTTCAGATTTTGCAGGATTTCCTGCCCCACAATCGGGTCTTGGATGCGAACCTCGCGGCTCAGAGCAAAACCCTCTTCATCAATCTGGATGAAATTTGTGGGAATAGCCATTAGTGGCCAGGAGTTGCTGTTGGAGCAGGAGTCGGAGTCGCAGTGGCTGCCGGAGTCGCCTCTGGAGCTGCTTCAGTTGTTGCTTCGTCCGCACCCGGAGTGATTGTGGAACCTTCCGTGAAGACCACGATATCATTGGTGGTTTTTACGGATTGCAGAACCCATTTATCCACGTTTTCCTGATCAGAAACATCGCGGTAAAGAACCGCTTCGCCTTCGATCACTTGTTCCATGGTTTCGCCATCTTCAGCCACGTCCGTGAACTTGTAAGCAAACACCGCACGAACCTTGTTGTCGCTCAGGGTTTCAGTCCACAAACGGGAGATGGAAAGGTCTTTGGCGTGTGGCTTTTTAGCAGCCAGAGTCTGAGTGATAAGTTCAGCCAGTTTTACCTGAATGCCGGAGTGCGTCTCAAATCCTACGGCTTGGGAAGTGTGGATCACGTTCCAGGTCCAAACCAAGGCAGCAATGAAAATAACCAGGCTTACAATTTTCTTCATCTCTAGAGTCCTCTCTCCATTTACTCAGTGTGATAAAACTGACATCGCTATCCGAGCATGATATTCAGTTTTTTTCAACACTCGCACAGAGAGGGTATCTCATGAACCAACAATGGCTGACAATCTTAATGTCAAAGGGGATTGAGCTGGAGCAGAACCTGCGTCAGCAGTTGCAAAACGCCAAAGACGGGCTGAAGTCCCAGCTTGAAGAACGGGGTATTCGTCTGAGTGCCGCGGACCTGGCAGCCTTGCTGGAAGAGGTTTCTCCGAAGGCCTCTCATGCTGCGCTTAGTTATGCGCTGGATATCGTGCGCCCGTTCTCGGCCGGGATGGGTCTGAGAATTTCTCGCTTGTCAGACACGCAGGTTGAAATGGTGGTTCCGGCTCGCACTCGCAATCTGAACGAGGTGAAAACCATGCACGAGGGTGCGCTGGTGACCGCGGCGATTGAGGCGGCCAAACTTCTGTGGATGCGCCATGCCCCGATGGGGTCTTTTGAAATCAACGTGACCCGTATTGAATCTGAATTGT